>JAZFWH010000064.1:0-19417 GCA_036482635.1 Myxococcota bacterium | reverse complement strand
TGGCTGGTCGACCACATCCGGGCGGCGGAGCCCGCCGACGCTCCCGTGTTTCTGCTCACCAACGACCGCATGCTGCTGCTGCTGAGCGAGCGGGAGTCGCTCTTTCCCGATCACACTTTCGTCCTCTCCGGTGTGGGTTGGGACATCGTGGCCGCTCCGGACAGGGACCGCCTGGACGCCGAAGAGCTGATTCAGCGCCTGGAGCGGGAGCCGGATCCCATCGTGGTGGACCGTGACGACGTTTCGGTCGACAATTTCCGCGCGTACCTCCCCGACGTCGCCCGCTACGTGGACGACAACTTCCGGGTCGAGTACCGGATCGGGACGTTTCGGGTGCTGAGAAAGGGCCGGCCGGGTTAGGAGGCCGACTCGAGAGTCGGCCTCCGCTCAGCGAGCCCGCAAGCCCGAAGGGCGCGCAGCGAGGCGAAGGCGAGCGGAGGCGGGCCCCTGCAAGACAGGCGAGCGAAGGCCCGAGCCCGAGCGATCAGCGAGCGCGAGGCCCGGCTGGGCTAGGATCGGATTTCGATTGGATCGGCTTCCCCGCTACACCCTCGCTGCCGCCACGGCCGCCTGCGTCGCCCTCGGCGTGCTGGGAGCGCTGCGCGTGGTGGGGTGGACCAATCTCGCGCCAGCACAGCCCGGCGTCGAGATCGCGCCCCTGGCCTTCGACGATTACGCGCTGCAGTTCTACTACGCGAGGCTGGGCAGCCGCTTCCTGACCGAGACCGGCGCCACCTACGGCTACGACCCGAACTTCATGGCCGGCTACGTCAAGATGCCCTTGTACTACCCCAGCAGCAAACCGTTCGAGCTCTCGCTCTGGCTCTTTTCGGCCTTCGATCCGGTCCGGGTGTTCAATGCCACCGCATTCGCGTTGATGGCCGCTCTGCCACTTCTCGTGTACGGCGCGGCGCGGAACTTCGCGCTCTCGCCGGGGGCGCGACTCGCCGCGGTGGCGATGAGCGCCGTGCCGCACCTGATGGTTCCGCTGGCGGGCTTCTACGGGATCATGGAAGCCTCGGGGATGCTGTCGTTCGTGTTCGCCAGCTCCCTGTCGGTCTTCGTCGTCTCCTCGTTCTACCGCTTCGTCGGGCGCGGTGGGGCTGGAGCCGGTCTGGCCCTGCCGGTCGCGGCAGCGCTGGTGTGCTTCACCCACTTGACGGCGCCGCTGCTGATGGGCGTCCCGCTCCTCGCGATCTACTTCACCCGGCTTCGACACATTCCCCCCGCGCGCCACGCCTGGCTCTGGCTGGTGCTGGTGGCCGTCGTCGTGGCCAACTGGCCGTGGCTCGAGGGGTATCTGCTGTTCGCGGACTACGCGGACCTGACGGAGTTCTACACCGAGCGCAACCGCTGGATGCTCGCCCCTCCCGGGGGCCTGCTCGCGCCGCTTCACGTGGCGGTCCCCAGTCCCTGGGCACTGGCGCTCGTCCCGCCGGCGTTCGCGGTGGTGGGCCTGGCCGCCTGGTGGCGCGCGCGTCGCAGGCAGCTGCTGCTGGTGTTCGCCCCCCAGATCGCGGCCCTCTTCACGGTGACGTACTACGGCGCGTATCTCGGCCTCTCGGGGCTCGCGCCGGCGCGCTTCGCCCTGCCCCTTGGCCTGTACCTGTTCTTTCCGGCCGCGCACGGGCTCGCCGTCGCCTGCGGGGCGCTCTGGAGACGCAGCGCGACGCTGGGTTCCCGCGCCCGGGTCGCGGCCGCGCGGGCGGCGCTGTTCGCCGCTCTGGCGGCCGCCGGCCTGGCTGCGGACCTTCCCAGCCGGGTCTGGCGACCGTACTCGCTGCCGGAGCTGGAGCGGACCCACGGCTACGACGTCCACGGCCGCGGGCTGCTCGAGTGGCTGGCGGAGCAGACGGACGCAGAGGGCAGGATCCTCCACGAGGAGATCTTGCACAGCCGCTCCGATCCGTTCGCCCATCGCTACTACGGGTCGCACATGGCCGCGCTGATCCCGCTCTACACCGGCCGCGAGCTCGCGAACGGCCCTGCACCTCACGTGCTGCTGAAGCACGACTACCTGCGTTTCGTGGCGGGCACGTTCCGCGGCGAGCCGCTACGGCGCGTGGACCCCGCTGTGCTCGAGCGTCACCTCGCCACGTACAACGTGCGCTGGATCCTGGTCTGGAGTCCCTCCGCGCGGAAGTACTTCGAGCGACACCCCTCGACCGTGCGGGTCGGGAGCTACGACCGGTTTACCCTGTACCGCTTCGAAGTGGCTCCGTCCTACTTCCTGCGCGGGCAGGGGCGCATCGAGGTCGAGGGCGATCGCATCCGGCTTCGCGAGCTGGTCCCGGAGGACGGTGTGATCGCGCTCAAGTACCACTGGCTGGAGTCGATGCGGACCGATCCGCCGCGCCCGGTCGAGCCGCTCTTCGTGCTGGACGACCCGGTCCCCTTCATCTCCGTCGTCGATCCCCCCCGAGAGCTCGTGATCTACAACGACTACGACGGCGTCTGGGACGCGCGCGGGGACTGACCCTCGCTCTCCTCGGCCCCGAGCGCAGCCTGCGGGGCACCGGCCACGACCAGCTGAGCCATGTAGTGGGCGCTCCAGGTCCTCAGCCTCGAGCGCTCGAGGGCGCGTTCCACACCGGCGAAGAGCTCGAGGAGTGGTGCCGGCGTGAAGTCGGGGAGGAAGGTCAGGTAGACCTTGTCGTCCGCCCAGCGCGCCCCCTCGACTGCGGGCAGCGCCGACGGCTTCAGGTACTCCTCGGTCCCGACGTCGATGTTGCGGAGCAAGGGAAAGAGGTAGCTCATGTAGAAGGCAAACAGCGGGTTCTCGGTGTTGATCTCCTGGAGGAAGAAGGAAGCGCCGGGTTTGAGGACGCGGGCGATCTCTGCCAGGGCCCGTTCGCGCTGGGCGGCGCCGCTGATGTGGTGGAAGACGTTCACGCCGTAGGCGAAGTCGAAGCTGCCGTCGGCATAGGGTAGGGCGCGGCTGTCCGCCACTGCGATCCGCGCCGACACGCCGCTGTCCCGGACGAAGCGGAGTGCCTGCCCGACCTGGGCGCGAGAGCGGTCGCAGGCGCTGATCTCGTAGCCCCGCTTCGCCATCGCGACCGCGTACCAGCCCTGCCCGCAGCCGACGTCGAGGCCCCGGGCACCCGCTGGCACGCCCGCGGCCCGCAGCGCGCTTTCCATGGCGCCGACCTTGCGCCCGACCACGCGATCGCGAACCGCTTTGGGGATCTCGTCTCCGTAATCCGGCGCCAGCGTTTCGAAGTGCTCGCGCGCAGGAGTCTGGCGGGCGATCGCCATCAGATCGCCGCGCCAGCGGATCAGCGCCAGGATGCCGAGTCCGAACGCGAACCAGGTGGTGCCGGCGCGCAGCAGCGCCGCCAGGACGAGCGACGCGTCGGGGCTCACCCCCAGGGCACTCAAGTGCACGATCAGGCTGGTTCCAGTGACGCCTGCGCCGAGCGGGAGCATGCTGATCCCACCGAGCAGCGTGGCGAGCGAGAAGACCTGGGTCGCCGCGGTCGGCGTGATGGGCTCGCCGAGCTGGCCGGCCGCGATCCACAAGCCGAGGATCGGCATGGCCCAGCACGTCGCCGAGCTGAGCCCCAGCGCCGTCAGCACTTGGGGGCTCGACAGGGCTCGCAGGGTGGGGTTCTGCACGCTGCTGCGAACCGCGGCGACCGCGCCGAAGCCCGCGGCGGCGAGCAGTGCCAGCGGTCCCCAGCGCCCCTGCGCGGCCAGCAGGAAGGCGCCCAGCGTCGCGGCGTCCGCCAGCCGCTCCACCGCCCAGATCGCGAAGACGCCGACCCGGGCGTGGGGCACGCGGCGAGCCGCCAACGCCGTGCGGATGAGTTCGCCCAGGTAGAGCGGCGTCGCGAAGGCCGGCAGCGTGGCGAAGTACAGCTTGACGCTGGTTTGCGTGGGCAAGGTCGCGATCGTGCGCCGCAGCAGGAAGTGCCAGCGCAGCCAGCGCACCGCCAGGCTCACCGCGCTGAGCGCGCACAGCGTCGCCAGCGACACCCCCGCCACCCATAGGGGGGTGGCGGCGAACCCCGAGGTGTCGCCGTAGCGCAGCCAGAACGCCGAGGCGGCGAGGCCTGCGGCGAAGCTGGCGAGCGCGAATCCGACCAGAACCCGTCTCATTTCGACCCGATCGGCGTGAACTTCGCGGGCAACCCTATGGGCTCCGCGCGGCGGCTGCAAAGCGCCCGGCGCGCCCGGTTGCGCGCGTTCTGCGCAGGCTCGTCAGGCGCCTCGCAGCGGCAAGCCGCGTCGGGCCGCTCGCTTGCCGTCCCGGGTGGCCCGGGGGTATGCTGGCCGACGGGGGTGTGGAGGCTTCGTGAAGATCCAGCTGGTCCACCCGCCCGTCCTGGTCCATCCGGGAGCCCTGACGGCCCTTCGCCCGGGTCCTCCTCTGGGTCTCGCCTACATCGCCGCCGCGCTGCGCACTGCCGGACACGAGGTCTCGGTGCTCGACGCCCTGGCCGAGGCGCCCACCCAGACCGTCCCCGAGGGGCGGCTCCAGCGGCTCGGCCTCACCGAAGAGCAGATCGTGGAGCGGATCGATCCCGCGGCGCGGGCCATCGGCGTGACCGACATGTTCAGCTTCAGCTGGCCCGCGGTGCGCAGCGTGATCCGCGCCATCAAGGCCCGCCATCCCGACAAGATCGTGGTCTGTGGGGGCGAGCACTTCACCAGCCTCCCGGAGTACACGATGCAGGAGGCGCCGATCGACTACGTCGTGATGGGCGAGGGCGAGGAGATCGCAACCGGCCTGTTCCGGGCGCTCGAAGCGCACGACTTCGACCCGTCGAAGGTGGACGGCGTCGCCTGGCGGCGCGGCAGCGAGATCGTGCGCAACGGCCGGGCCCAGCGCATCCGGGCGCTGGACGAGATCGCCTGGCCGGCCTGGGATCTGTTCAATCTCGACGTCTACGACGCCAACAACTTCGTCACCGGGATCAAGTACGGCAAGACCGTCCCGATCCTGGCCACCCGCGGTTGCCCCTACCAGTGCACGTACTGCTCGAGCCCGCAGATGTGGACGACTCGCTGGTATGCGCGTGACCCGATCGACGTGGCCGACGAGATCACGTCCTACGTCGAGAAGTACGACGCCAACAACTTCCCGTTCCAGGACCTCACCGCCATCGTCAAGAAGAAATGGATCGTCGATTTCTCGCGGGAGCTGATCGCCCGCGACCTCGACGTCCGCTGGCAGCTTCCCAGCGGAACCCGTTGCGAGGTGGTCGACGAGGAAGTGGCGCCGCTGCTCTGGGAGTCCGGCTGCCGCTCGCTCTGCTATGCGCCCGAGAGCGGCTCCGAGAGGACGCGCAAGCTGATCAAGAAGCGCCTGAAGTCCGAGAGCCTGACCAAGGCGGTGAAGGCGACGGTGCGGAACGACATCAACATCACCGCCTTCCTCGTGATCGGCTTCCCCCACGACACCGCCGCCGACCTGCGCGAGACGGTGAAGATGGTGCGCCAGCTCGCGCGCATGGGCGTGGAGGACGTGGCCTGCCCCTTCTTCTATCCGATTCCGGCCACCGAGCTCTACGAGTACCTGCGGGGGACGGGCCGGGTGTCGCTCGGCGACGACTTCCTGATGACGCCCCTCTATGGCCACGACAAGTGGCTCACCGAGGATCGGAACTACTGCGAGCACCTCCCGGCCTGGCGGCTCACCGTCATCAAGTACTGGATCGTCGCCAACTTCTACCTCACCTCATTCGTCTCCCACCCGGGGCGCGTGTTCCGGCTGATTCGCAACCTGGTGAAGAACCGGGAAGATTCCAAGATGGACACCTTCCTGATCGAGACGAAGCGCAAGCTCCTGCGCTCCTTTCGAAAACGGGCGAAGCCGGCGCTGCCTGCGAGCTAGTCCGGTTCGCTGAAACTCCGCTCGCACGCCTTGCGGGGGCCCGCCTCCGCTCGGCTCCGCCTCGCTGCGCGCCCTTCGGACTTGCGGGCTCGCTGCGCGGAGGCCGACTCTCGAGTCGGCCTCCTGGCTACGACTCGAGCACCTTCTCGATCCAGCCATCGAGGGCTGCGAGGAGCTCGTCGCGCACCTCTTCCTCGCTGCGGCCGCTCTTCTTGAGCACCTTGAAGTGGTTGTCACCCTCCTGGCAGACGTGCAGGGCGGTGGGCGCGCCCACCCGGGTGAGGGTCTGGCGCAGGACGTCGAGGTTGCAGTGACGGTCCCGGCTACCCTGCATGAACAGCATCGGGCAGATGATCCGGAACAGCTGCTCCGGCTGGATCTCCTCCGGCTTGCCGGCGGTGTGTAGGGGGAAGCCCAGGAAGAACACGCCATCGACGCGCAGGCGCGCGCCGGCCAGGTCGGCGGCGATCTGGCCGCCGAGCCCCTTTCCGCCCAGAAAGAGATGGGCAGGGGCCGCGGTGGGGTCGCGGGTCAGGGCGCCGACGGCCGCCCGATACGTGCGCCGCAGGATGTTCGTGGAGTCGAGAGTGCGCTTCTTCGCCTCGGCAAACGGAAAGTTGAAGCGGAGCGTGAGGTAGCGGCGTTCGGTGAGCTCCCGGTGGAGGTGCTCGAGGATGGGATCCGAGAGGTCCCGCCCGGCGCCGTGGGCGATCACCACGCTCACGCGCGCGCCGGTGGGCCACCAGCGCGGGATGCCGAGCACGCCCGAGACCTCGCTGACCCCGCGCACGGTCTCGGGCAGCGGGATCTTCACGTCTTCGAAACGGGCGGACGGCTCGACCACTAGATCCCTCTGGGGAGCTTCTTTATAACACGGGGGGGGTGCGCGAGGGCGGAGGAGAGCGTGGGCCAAGCCGCCCCGAACGCCTAACCTACCGGAGAAGCAATGGAAAAGGTACTGATCACGGGCATCGCGGGAGGTCAGGGCCGGCTCGTGGCCCGCCGGCTCCTCGAGAACTACGAGGTGTGCGGTGTGGACCGGGTCAACTGGGACGGGCGCCCGCGGGGAGTCCGCATCCACGTCGTCGACCTGCGCAAGAAGAAGTTCGAGGACGTGATCCGCACCGAGCTCCCGACCGCGATCGTCCACATGGGCTTCATCCGCCACTTCCGCGCCGACGAGCGCGTTCGCCACGACGTGAACGTGCGCGGCACCAGGCAGCTGCTCGACCACTGCGTCCACCACGGCGTGCAGAATCTGATCGTGCTGTCCAGCAGCTACGTGTACGGCGCCTTTCCCGAGAACCCCTATTACATGGACGAGGACTCGCCGCTCTCGGCGAGCCGCTCCTATCCGGAGATTCGCGATCTCGTCGAGGTCGACACCCTGGCCTCGGCGTTTCTCTGGAGGTACCCGCACATCCGGACCTGCGTCCTGCGCCCGGTCAACGTGCTCGGCTACTACGTCCAGTCGATGATCGGCCAGTACCTGCGCGAGCGACGCGTTCCGACCGCGATGGGCTTCGACCCGATGATGCAATTCATTCACGAAGAGGACCTGAGCGAGGCCATCTCGCTGGCTCTGGAGCACAGGCTGCAGGGGGTCTTCAACGTCACCGGGCCGGGCGAGGTGCCGCTGCACGTCGCCATCCGCGAGACCGGCGGCAGGCCGCTGCCGCTCCCGGAGTTCGCGATGAGGCCGCTGTTCAAGCGACTCTTCCGCCTCGGCTTGAGCTCCTATCCAGCGGGTGCCATCGACTACCTGAAGTACCCTCTCACCGTCTCCGGCAGCCGCTTCATCGAGGCCACCAGCTTCCGCTGTCTGTTCGGGCTCGAGGAGATCTTCCAGAGCGTGCGGCGCTAGGAGGGCCCGGGTGGAGCAGAAGTCGGGTGTGACGTCCGCGCTGAGCGATCTGGTGGGCGCGTTGCTACCGCTCGCGGCCCGGGACGTCCAGGCGGAGATCGAAGAGCGCCTGAGCAAGACGCCCACGCGGATCAACGAGTTCGGCTACGACCCCTACGGGCTGAGCCCCGAGTGGCTGCGGCGCATGGCGCTGCCCAGCGTGCTGCTCTACCGCTACTACTTCCGGGTCGAGACCTTCGACATCGACCGGGTCCCGACCGGGGGCGCGCTGCTGATCTCGAACCACGCCGGACAGCTGCCGTTCGACGGGGCGATGCTGGCCACCGCCATGCTGCTCGATGCCGAGCCACCGCGGATCACGCGGCCGATGGGGGAGTACTGGATTCCCCGCATCCCCTGGTTCAGCGTGTACGCCGCGCGCGGTGGCATGCTGGTCGGAACTCCGCAGAACTGCATCCATATGCTCGAGGACGGGGAGTGCGTGATGGCGTTTCCCGAGGGTGTGCGCGGCATGAACAAGCTGTACAGCCAACGCTACCGGCTTCAGCGCTTTGGCCTCGGCTTCATGCGGCTCGCGCTGGAGACGGGGGTGCCGGTGGTCCCGGTCGCGATCGTCGGCTCTGAAGAGCAGCAGCCGGCTGTCGCCAACCTGAAGGGACTGGGGCGCCTGCTGGGCATGCCCGCGCTCCCCATCACGCTCGGCTTCCCGTGGCTCGGCCCCCTCGGCCTCCTGCCCATGCCGGTCAAGTACCGCATCCACTTCGGGGAGCCGATGCAGTTCGTGGGCGATCCCACTGACGAGGACGCCGCCATCGAGAAGAAGGTGGGCATGGTGAAGCGGGCGATCGGCGAGATGCTCCGCCGCGGCCTCCGCGAGCGAGCGGGCGTCTTCGTCTGATGTCGGCTCAGCGCCGGGCCCACGGGCTGCTCGGGCCGCTGGCCGCTCTGGCGCTGGCCTGCGCCGGCGGCGCTGCGCACAACCGGGCGGCCCCGTCACTTCCGCAGCCGGGCGACCCCGCGGGCCGCCCGGCCGTGGTGCTGCTGATCTCCGTGGCCGGCCTGACGTCCCCCGCGTACCGGGTCGATGCCGCGCGACCTACGGCCATGCCCACGCTCGCCGCGCTGGCGAAGGCCGGGGCGGCGGCCGACGCCGTCGAGTCGGTGGCTCCGGCGGCGACCTATCCCGCGCACGCCTCGCTGGTCAGCGGTCGCGTGCCCGCGGAGCACGGCATCATCGCAGACCGGCTGCTCGGAGATCACGGCGTGCGCGACGCGCTGTACTGGCATGCCAGCCACCTGCGGGCACCGACTCTGTGGCAGCTCGCACACGAAGCGAGACTGCCGGTCGCGTCCCTCGCCTGGCCCTCGACGGTGGGCGCCTCGATCGCGCTGTTGCTGCCCGACCTGGTCCCCACGCGGCGCGGGGAGACGTGGCTCGGCGTCCTGGAGGATTCCACCACGCCCAGCGTGCTGGAGTTCGCTCGACGGGCCGGGGGCGCTGCCGAGGCGGCGGACCGCGTGGGGCCCGCCCGCGACGCCGTGCTGGCCGAGGTCGCCTGCCGGATCCTCTCCGAGCCCCGGCCGCCCTCGCTGCTGCTGTTGCGCCTGTCCCAGACCCGGCCGGTGCTGGCCGCCCACGGGCCGGATTCGCCCGAGGCGTTCGCCGCCTTCGGCGCTGCGGACCGGGAGATCGCGGGGCTGCTCGACTGCCTGGGCAGCGCGTCCCGCCTGGACGCGGCCACGCTGTTCGTGGTGGGTGACCACGGCACGCTGCCCCTGTACACGCTCCTCTCACCCAATGCCGTGCTCGCGCGCGAAGGGTTGCTCACCCCGGCGGAGGGCGACGAGGGCGAGGTGGCGACGTGGTCGGCGATCGCGCGCTCGAACGGCGGCTCCACGTTCGTCTACGCCCAGAGCGAATCGCACGCGGTGCGCGCGCGCCGCGCGCTGGCCGCAGCGGCCGAGCGCACGCGCGGCTTCCGCGTGGTCCCGGCGGCGGAGATGCTGGCGCTGGGCGCGGATCCCGGGGCCTGGTTTGGTCTCGAAGCCGAACCCGGTTTTGCTTTCGATGACGCGGCGCGGGGCGCGCTGATCCAGCCGGCGGCACAGCGGGGGGCCTGGGGCTACCTTCCTGCACGGCCCGAGATGAACGCCGGCTTCGTGGCGTGGGGGGCGGGAATCCGCAGCGGCGTGCGCATTCCGCTGATGCGCCAGACGGACGTCGCACCGACCGTCGCGGTCCTGCTGGGCCTGTCCTTGGAGGGCGCCGAAGGGCGTCCGCTCGTCGGTGCGCTCAGTCCGGCCCTGGCCAGGGCAGCTGGCCGGCCGCGTTGAAGGCGATGGAGGCGATGTGAAGGCCGACGCGCAGCGACACGCCGCGGGCGCTGGCGCCGGCCCGGAGCGCCACCGGGCGCGGCTCGCGACGGTCGCCTTCGTGCGCAACGGGGACGACGTGCTGCTCGGGCGCCACCCCGCCGCGAGCGATCGCTTCGCCGGACGCTGGAACGGAATCGGCGGCCACGTGGAGCCCGGGGAGGGCGTTGCCCAGGCGGCCCGCCGCGAGCTGTTCGAGGAGACGGGGCTGGTCGTGGACCGGTTGCGGCTGCGCGGCGTGATCCACGAGAGCGGTCTGCTCGGGCAAGCCTACGTGCTGTTCGTCTTCGCCGGCGAGACGCCGACCCGCGAGCTGCGCTCGGACGAGGGCCGGGAGCTGCGTTGGCAGCCGATCCCGCGGCTGTCCGAGCTGCGCCTGGTGGCCGACGTGGCGGACCTGCTGCCGCGCGCCCTGTCGCCGGGCGAGCCGTTCTTCGCGACCGAACGCTACGACGGGAACGACGCGCGCCTGTCCATCCGGTTCGACGAGGAGGGCGAGCCCCCCGGCCCCGTCGACGGCGGTCTCGCGGGAAGGGAAGCCGGTGCACGAGTCTGAAGAGACGGTCACCATCGAGCTCAATCCGCGGCAGCGCCGGCTCTACGATCGTCTCCGCACGCGGCTCGTGGAGCGGCCGCCGGGGTCGGGCTCGGGAATGCGCGACATCGTGCTGCTGCTGCCGGACCTGAGCATGCTCCTGGTGCGCCTGATGCGCGATGACCGGGTCCCCATGCGGGCCAAGGCGATCGCGATGCTCGGGGTCGGCTACCTGCTCTCGCCGATCGACCTGCTTCCCGGGCTGATCTTCGGTCCGATCGGGCTGCTGGACGACGCGCTGGTGATGGCCCTGGCGCTGTCGAACGTTCTGAACCACGTCCACCCCGACGTGGTTCGCTCGCACTGGTCCGGGCAGGGAGACGCCCTCGAGGCGATCCAGCGCGTGACGCTCTGGTGCGAGTCCCTGTTCACGCACCGCGTGCGCAACGTCTTCCGCGGCCTGCTTCGCTAGACCTAGAAATTGTCCTTGAGCTGGCGGATGCGGCCCAGCTCGGCCGCGTCGGCGGCGCGCAAGAACGGGTTGGTCGCCCGCTCTTCGCCGATCGTGGAGGGAATCGTCATCTCCGCGGGCGTCGCGTCGTGCCAGTCGGCGGCCGCCCCGGCGCGCACAGAGCGCACGCGGGCCTGCTTGGCGCGGACGGCCTCGTTGTCGGGATCCAGCTGGGCGGCAAACTTCAGGTTGCTCTCGGTGTACTCGTGGCCGCAGTACACGGCGGTGGCGTCGGGCAGGCTGCCGAGCTTTTCGTGCAGCGCGCTGAACATCATCTCCGGCGTGCCCTCGAACAGCCGCCCGCAGCCCGCGGCGAACAGGGTGTCCCCGCAGAAGACGGCCTGGGCGTCGTCGAACACGTAGGCGATGTGCCCCTTCGTGTGGGCCGGGATGAAGAGAATGCGCGCCACCTGCTTTCCGACGTTCACGGTGTCGCCTTCTTCGAGTCCCTCCGTCAGGCCGGGCAGACGCCCCGAGTCGGACGCGTGTCCGAACACGGGCACGTCGTAGCGCTTGGCCAGCTCGGGATTGGCGGCCGAGTGGTCGAAGTGGTGATGGGTGGAGAGCAGCTTGGCGACGCGGGCCCCGCTGGCCTCGACCCGAGCCACGACGGGCTCGGCCTCGGGGGCGTCGACCACGGCGGCTTCGCCGGTCTCCTCGCAGACGATCAGGTAGGTGTAGTTGTCAGCGAGCGTGGGAACGCGTTCGACTCGAAGACCCATGGCGGCGAAGCTAGCAGCTGGGCCGCGCCCTATCACGCGCGGCCCGAGCCTCACAACAGCTCGAGCTGTTCGTCCGCACCCGTGGCCACGGCGCTCGGTTGCCGCGCCGCGGGCTCCTCGCGCACTGGAGCCGCGTCACTTCGCTGCGGGTTCGCGGGGCAGCGATCGGCGTATTCGCACCAACGGCACAGGGGACCGGGCCTGGGCTCGAAGGACGTCTCGGCGCGAATGCGGTCGATCAGTTCCATGGTGCGCCCGCGCAGGTCGTCGAGCTGCTCGGGGGTTCGCGACGAGGTGCGCACCTGGTCTCGAAGCACGTAGTGCCACACCAGGCGCACCGGCTGGCCGTCTCCGTAGCGCTCGGCGAGCGCCAGCTGGTAGAGGGCGAGCTGGCGGTCTCCGTCGAGGCGCTCCTGGGATGGAACGCGCCGCGCGGTCTTGTAGTCGTGGATCTCGATCGCTTCGTCCCGGGCGCGCACGATCCGATCGATGACGCCCTGGATGACGTACGCGCCGTCCCGATCCAGGTTGAATACGACGCGCTCCTCGAGACCCAGCGTCTCGTCGGAGTCGAAGGGGTAGAAGCGGCGGTAGTAGTTGACCAGGCCGCGCTCTCCAGATGCGCGGTAGTCCTCGAGCGGCGTGTCGCTGCGCACGATCCGCACGCGCTGCGGGTCGTAGGCGTCGTCGAAGAGCTGGCGGTAGCGCTGCACCACCTGGGCGACCGTCGGGACGTGGTCCCGGCCTGCGGCGCGGTAGAGGCGCTCCAGCACCTCGTGCACGCGCTTGCCGACGAAGCCCTCGATGCTCTCGGACTCCGAGGGCACGCGGAGCACGTAGCGGTACTCGAACTTCTTGGGGCAGTGCTCGAAGCTGGAAAGGCGGGAATGGCTGTAGAGTTCGCCCAACGTTCTCCCCTGTCTCAGGGCCGCTGCCGGTCTGCGAGCAGCTCGACGGCGCGCTCGACGATGCGGCGCTCGCTCTCGAAGCTGAGGCGCCCGGCCGCGGTCCCGATCGGGCACCAGCTGACGCGGTCGAACTCGCGGTCCCGCACGCGCCTCACCCCGTTCGCGCACTCCATCAGGAAGAAGTGCACCGACTTCGCCACGCGGCCATCGGCGTCGCGGTACGCGTACTCGACGGTTCCCAGGGGCGCGACGACCTGCCCGGTCAGGCCGGTCTCCTCGCGCACCTCGCGCAGCGCCGCCTGCTCGGGCGTCTCGCCGGGCTCGAGCTTGCCCTTCGGCAGCCGGACCGCGCGCCGGCCCGTGAGCCGGTCGCGCTGCTCGCCGAGGGCGATCTCGATCCCGCCGTCGCCGCGTCGATACACGACGCCTCCTGCGCTCTGCTCGCTCCGCTCGGTCATCGCTGGAGGACGGATCGGGGGGGAGGAGTCGCGATCGTACTGGCTCGCGCGCGCGCGCACCAGCGCCCGAGAAGCCGCCCCCCGAGGGGCAGGCCCCACGCCGCACGCTACACTGGCGAGGGCGCCCGCAGGAGCAACGTCGATGACTCCCAGCCTCCCCGAGGACGTCCTCAAGCAGACGATCGCGGCGCTGTCGGCCAGCTCCGACGACGCCCTCACGAAAGCGGCCAGCGAGGGCATCCCGGACCGGGACGCGGTGGTCGACTGGGTGGAGCGCACCAAGAGCCTGGTGCTGATGCAGCGCGACCGCTCGGCGCTGCGCTCCGAGATCCCCGCGCTGGCGGAGCGGTTGCTGCACCTGCTTCACAGGGTCGCGCTGTCCGGCCGCACCACCGCAGAGGAGATCGCCGCGAGGTTCCTGCCCCGGCTGCCCGAGATCCGGGCCCGGCTGGCCGAGGACGTCGAGGCGGCCTTCGAAGGGGATCCGGCCTCCAAGAGCTTCGCCGAGATCGTGGTCTCCTACCCCTCGATTCGCGCCATCGCCGTCTACCGCATCGCCCACGAGCTCCACGTCCTCGGCGCGCCGATCCTGCCGCGCATGATGACCGAGCACGCCCACGACCGGACGGGCATCGACATCCATCCGGGGGCCGAGATCGGGCGGCGCTTCTTCATCGACCACGGCACCGGCGTGGTGGTCGGCGAGACCACGCAGATCGGCGACCACGTGCGCCTCTACCAGGGAGTGACCCTCGGAGCCAAGTCCCCCCGAAAGGGGGAGACGCTTCGGGGGCGCAAGCGGCACCCGACCATCGAGGACCAGGTGACGATCTACGCCGGCGCCACCATCCTGGGCGGCGAGACGGTGATCGGCCGCCGCAGCGTGATCGGCGGCAACGTGTGGCTGATCGAGTCGGTCCCCGAGGACTCGACGGTGATCGCCGAGCCGCCCCAGCACCTCCTGCGCCAGCGCAGCCGCGACGACGAGGCGCACGCGCTCCAGCTCCACTGGGACATCTAGGCCCATGTCCGAGGCCGAATCGCTGCACCTCGTCGAGGACGTGGCGCAAGTCAAGCGGCGCGTGGCGGAGCGCCTCGCCAGCGTGGACCGCGTGGTGGCGGTGATGAGCGGAAAGGGCGGCGTCGGCAAGACCGCCGTGGCGGTGAACCTGGCGCTCGCCCTGGCGCGCCGGGGCCAGCGCGTGGGTCTGCTCGACGCCGACCTGAACGCGCCGGCCGCGGCCAAGATGCTCGGGCTGCGCGGCCGGCCGCTGGCGGTGGCTGCGTCCGGGGCGCTGCGGCCGATCGGCGGACCGAGCGGGCTGCGCGTCCAGAGCATGGATTTCTTCCTGCAGGGCAATCAGCCCCTCAACTGGGAGGGACCCGCCGGGGAGGGCGCCAGCCTGCGCAGCGCCCTGGAGCAGTCGGCCCTCGCCGATCTGCTGGGACAGACCGACTGGGGGGAGCTCGACGCGCTGGTCGTGGATCTCGCCCCCGGCGCCGATCGCCTGCCCGCGCTGGCGCAGTGGCTGCCGCCGACCGCGGCCGCGCTGGCCGTCGCGATTCCGACCGAGGTTTCGCTGCTGGCCGTGGAGCGATCGCTGCGGCGGGCGTTCGAGGCGGGCATCCCGCTGATCGGGCTGGTCGAGAACATGGGCACCGCCGTGTGCGCCGCCTGCGGCGCGCAGGGGCCGCTCTTCCGGGAGGGCTCGGTCGACCGGCTGGCCCGGGACACGGGCGTGGAGGTCCTGGCGAGGATTCCGTTCGACCCGCGACTCACGGCGGCGGCGGACGCCGGCCAGCCGTTTCTGGAGGGCGAGGGCCTGACGACCGCCGCCGGGCGGGCCCTCACCGAGCTCGCCGAGCGCGTTGCGGCATTCGAGCTTCCGCCGCCGGAGGGGCAGACGTGGTGAGGCGGCGGGGCGCCGGCCTGCTCGCCCTGGCAGCCGCCCTCGTGCTGGCGGGCAGCGCGCCGGCCGCGCAGGAGCCCGAGGGCTGGTCGTACTCCCTGTGGCGCGAAATCATGAGCCCGTTCTGTCCCGGGCGGACCCTGTCCGACTGCCCCAGCCCCCAGGCCGATACGCTGCGCATGTGGATCCTCGTGCAGGAAGCGGGCGGCCGCACCCGCAGCGACGTGCAGGCGGAGCTCGTCGAGCGCTACGGGGAGTCGATCCTCCCGGCGCCGCGCGCGCGGGGCTTCGGGCTCACCGCCTACGCGATTCCGCTGGCGGCCTTCGCACTGGGCGGCGTGCTGGTGGCCCTCTTCCTGCGGCGGCAGGCGCGCGAGGCGCTGGAGTCCGAGCTGACGGCGCCGCTGCCCGAAGCCCTCGACCCCGAGCTCGAGCGCGCGATCGACGAGGAGCTGGCGCGCTAGCCGCTGAACTCCGCTCGGCTGCGCCTCGCTGCGCGCCCTTCGGGCTAACCCGCTGAACTCCGCTCGGCTGCGCCTCGCTGCGCGCCCTTCGGGCTCGCGCGCCCGGTATACTCGCGCGCGTGAAGGTCTACACGCGGCGCGGGGACTCCGGCGAGACGGATCTGTTCGGCGGGCCTCGCGTTTTCAAGGACGACCGGCGCGTCGAAGCCTACGGCGCCGTGGACGAAGTCAACGCGTGCGCGGGGGCGTGCGCCGCGGCGACCGACCACGCCGACCTGCGCGAGATCCTGCACGCGGTCCAGCGTCTGCTGTTCGGGCTGGGCGGCTACCTGGCTTCCCCCGATCCGGAGCGCCGGGCGAAGAGCGGTGTGCCGGAGCCGACGGACCAGGACGTGGCCGACCTGGAGTCGCACATCGACGCCCTCGACAAGGAGCTGCCGCCGCTGCGGCGCTTCGTGCTTCCCGGAGGCGTTCCCGCGGCGGCGGGGCTCCACGTGGCACGCACCGTGTGCCGCCGCGCGGAGCGGCGAGCGGTGCAGCTCCACCGCGAGGACCCGCTGAGTCCGGCGTCGCTGCGCTTCTTGAACCGGTTATCCGATCTGCTGTTCGTGATGGCGCGCGTCGAGAACCGACGCGCCGGCGTGCCCGACCTGGAGTGGGAGGGTCGCGGGCGCTGACCCGATGTACCGCACCGGCCGTTCGAGCCACAGGCGCAGCGCCGTGCCGACGGCGAATCCCAGCAGCAGCGAGACGAGCAGGGCCAGCAGGACCCCCCGGATGAACTTCACGGCGCCCCCCTGATCTCCTCATGGTAGACGAGGCCCCCGGGCGACCGCCCCGCCAGCTCTCGTTCGTGTACGGCGCGCCGCCGCGAGGACCTCGAGCTCTGAGCGGGCCGGGTCCGCTCAGGCGGGCTTGCGCAGGGCGTCCTCGATCTCGCGGCCCAGCTCGGCGGCCAACTCGAAGGCGGAGGAGGCCTCGCTGGCGCGGGCGCGGGCCCGCAGCGCCGCGCGTCCCCCGAGCTTCCCGACCCCGTAGCTCCCGTAGCGGCGCTCCAGGGCTTCGAGCAGGTGGGCCTCCCGCCCGCGCCTGCGCCGCGCGCGCAGTCCGCCGGTCTCGAGCAGGTGGGCGCCGTGCTCGTCGATCGCCGCCACCAAAGCGTCGATCCCCAGGCCGTCGCGGGCCGAGACAAGCAGCACGCGCGGTGCCCAGTCCGTTTTGGACTCGCCCGCCAACCCGACGCCCGCGGCCAGCTCGGCGGCGGTGCGCTCGGCGGCGGCGCCCAGGTCCGCCTTGTTCACCACGAACAGGTCGGGAAGCTCCAGGATGCCCGCCTTCATGAACTGGATCTCGTCTCCCGTGCCGGGATTGACCACGTAGACCAGGCTGTCCACCAGGTGGGCGACCTCGGCCTCGGACTGCCCCACACCCACGGTCTCCACGAAGACGCGGTCGAAGGCGGAGGCCAGGACCGTCAGACCCGCCAGGGTGGCCTCAGCCAGCCCCCCGAGCTGCTCGCGCGCGGCCATGGAGCGGATGAACACCCCGGCGTCGCCCGCCGCGGAGCGCACCCGCACGCGGTCGCCGAGCAGGGCGCCCCCGCTGAGCCGGCTGGAGGGGTCGACGGCGATGATGGCGAGCGTCTCGCCGCGCGGGCGCAGGGCGCGCACCAGCGCGTCCAGCAGGGTCGACTTGCCGACACCCGGTGCTCCGGTGATCCCGATCCGCGCGGCCCCCGGAAAGGGCGCCTCGCGCTCCAGGGTCGCCAGCAGCTCCCGGGCCTCCGCGCGGCGCCCGGGTCTGGCGTCGTCGACGAGGTTCAGGGCCCGGGCCACGGCGTCGCGGTCTCGGGCGAGAACGCAGTGCGCGAGATCGGGCGCGAGGTCAGGCGGCAGGGGCGGACTCCGCAACCACGTCCACGATCTCCCCCATGATCCGGGTGAGGTCGAAATCCTTCGGGGTGTAGACGCGCCGCACGCCGGCGCCGCGCAGCCGCTCCGCGTCTTCCTCGGGGATGATTCCGCCGATCACCACCGGGATCTCTGCCAACCCCTCGCCCCGCAGGCGCTCGAGCACGTCGACGACCAGCAGGCCGTGCGACCCGGAGAGGATGGAGAGCCCGATCACGTGGACACCCTCGTCGCGGGCCGAGCGCACGATCTCGTCCGGGGTCAGGCGGATGCCCTCGTAGACGACCTCCATGCCCACGTCCCGCGCCTTCACGGCGATCTGCTCAGCCCCGTTGCTGTGACCGTCGAGGCCGGGCTTGCCGATCAGGATCTTGAGGGGACGCCCCAGCTGCGCCGACAGCGCGTGGACGCGCTCCCGCACCTCCCGCGTGCGCGGGCCCGCGCCGTCGCGCGGGCGAGCCGCCACGCCGGTGGGTGCGCGGTACTCCCCCAGCACGGCGCGCAACGTGTCGGCCCACTCGCCGGTGGTCACCCCCGCGTGGGCGGCGCGGATGGAGGCGGGCATCACGTTGCCGCCGTTCTGGACCACGTCCTTCAGGTTGCGCAGCGCCGTCTCGACCTCCGCCGCGTTGCGCCGGGCGCGGAAGGCGCGGAGCTGCTCTACCTGCTCGCGCTCGGCGGATTCGTCGACCTTGAGGATGAGCTGCGCACCGGCCGTGAGCGGCGAAGGCTCCGTCTCCGTGTAGGCGTTGACGCCCACGACGGTCAGCTCTCCGCTCTCGATCTCTCGCACGCGTTCGGTGTGGGATGCGACCAGCTGCTGCTTCATGTACGCGTTCTCGATCGCCGCCACGGCGCCTCCCATGGCGAGCACCTTGTCCAGCTCGGCGCGCGCGGCGTCCACCAGCTCTCGCGTCCGCGCCTCGACGACCTTTGAACCTTCGAACAGGTCTTCGTACTCCAGCAGGTCCGTCTCGAGCGACAGGATCTGCTGAATCCGCAGCGACCACTGCTGGTCCCAGGGGCGGGGGAGTCCCAGCGCCTCGTTCCAGGCGGGCAGCTGCAGGGCGCGGCAGCGCGCCTTCTTGGACAGCGTGACGCCGAGGGCCTCGAGCACGATGCGCACCACGTTGTTCTCGGGCTGCGCCTCGGTCAGGCCCAGGCTGTTCACCTGCACGCCGTAGCGGAAGCGGCGGAGCTTGGCGTCGTCCACCCCGTAGCGCTCCCGGGTGAGCTCGTCCCAGAGCTCCGCCATCGCGCGGACCTTGCAGACCTCCTCGACGAAGCGGATACCCGAGTTCAGGAAGAAGGAGATGCGGCCGACCACGCGGGGGATCGCACCGTCGGGCACGTCGCTGCGCGCCCGCACCGCGTCGATCACCGCCAGCGCCGTCGCCATGGCGTAGGCGATCTCCTGGACCGGTGTCGCACCGGCCTCCTGGAGGTGATACGAGCAGACGTTGGTGGGATTCCACTTCGGAATCGCATCGACGCTGTACGCGACCATGTCGCTGATCAGACGCATCGAGGGGCCCGGAGGGAAGATGTAGGTGCCCCGCGAGAGGTACTCCTTGATGAGGTCGTTCTGGGTCGTCCCCTGGAGGCTGCGCGGGTCGACCCCGGTGCGCTCGGCCGTGGCGACGTAGAGGGCGAGCAGCCAGGCGGCGGTGGCGTTGATCGTCATCGACGTGTTCATGCGGTCGAGGGGCATGCCCGCGAACAGCGCGGTCGTGTCGTCGACGTGGTCGATCGGCACGCCGACTTTGCCCACCTCGCCGCGGGCCAGCGGGTGGTCGGAGTCGTAGCCGGTCTGGGTGGGGAGGTCGAAGGCGACCGACAGCCCCGTCTGGCCCTTCGCGAGATTGGTCCGATAGAGTTCGTTGCTCGCCCTGGCGGAGGTGTGGCCCGAGTAGGTTCGAAACA
>JAZFWH010000063.1:0-39227 GCA_036482635.1 Myxococcota bacterium | reverse complement strand
GCTCGCCGAGGGTTACCCGGCTTCTCTCCGTGCCAGCGGGTCGAGCGCCTTCGGCACGCTGGACACCACGGTGGGCCGCAGCGACCGGCCTGGGCGAGGAGATGGTGTAGTAGACACTAAAAAGTGTCTAGCCTGCGGTCACGCGCGGGCTCATGGAGTCCTACTACCGGCGGCTGATCGAGGGCGAGGGTCTGTCCGAGGCGCTGCGGGGGGGTGCAGCTCGAGCTGTTGGATGACGCCTGGCTATGTCATCCCTATTATTGGGCGAGCATCGTTCCGATCGGGGCCTGGGAGGTGGTTTGTCGGCCCGCCGGAACGGGCTGCTCCAGGGGGTGTTGGCATTCTGCCCCATTCACCCACGGCGGCAGATCGCATGATCCGCTTTCCGGCGCTCCGGGGTCCTACTTTCTGCTGAGACACCACAGCCTTCTACTCACGAGCGTCATCGCCCTCACCGCGTGTGGCAGCCACACCAACATCCCGATGTCGAGCTTCGATCCGCAGAGCTACACGCCGGGGCGCGCGATCGTGTTCGGATCGGTGGTCTTCGAGCTGACCGATGCAGCGGAACCCGTCGAGGAGCTGTCGTGGTGGCACCGCATCTGGGAGCGGGAGGACGATCTCCTCAAGGGATTCAGTCTCTTCTCGCTCTTGTTCGCCGAGAACCCGTCGGACGTCTACGTGGTTCAGGCGGTCCCGAACGTCGTGAGCCCATTCGTCGTCTCGCTGCCTCCGGGCTTGTACAAACCGAACTGGCTCAACGTGGAGATCGACTACCAGCTGTGGCGAGCGCCCATCGAGGGCCTGGCGTTTCGCGCGGAAGCCGACCGTGCGACCTATGTCGGGCGCGTCGTGTTCCAGGTGCCTCGGGTCGTGAAGAGGAACGTCCCGGTCCGCTTCGAGCTCCTGAACGCGGAAGAGCACGATCGAGCGGCGCTCGCCAAATACCTGTCGAGCATCCAAGTCCCGTTCGACAAGCGCTTGATGGGAGAGGGCGCCGGAACGACCACCTGGACCGGATCGAGGAGCACTGCGCCAGCACCGGCGACACCCATCGTGGTCACGGTCCCCAACCAGCGATCCGGATGCTGAAAAGCGCGCCGGATACGAACCTTCTCGAACGCCTCTTTGGCGTTCGCGATCTCCCCCACCTCGTCCGCGATGGTGTCTTAGACACTGTATAGTGTATATCCTACAAGGAATCTCTTTTCGTAGAACCCTAGGTTTTCCGCAGGCCGGGGGGCTGTGGGGGAGGTCCCCCCCCGCCCGCTGCAATGGCGCAACGGTGGCGGCTGCAACTGCCGGGGCGCAAGGGAGGTCCTGGGCGGGCCGCTGGAAGGTGCTCAGAGCCGTCTCTAGCGGTTTCTTGAGCCACTACCTAGGTCGGGCGGGCGATGCGGGCTGTGAGGTCAGGCAATCCGCTGTCGCCTAGGACAGTTCAACCGCCCGGAGGAATTCGAGGGGGGCACGGGGGCGAAATCCAACGAGGTGCTTCCGTACTGCTTCCGGGAAAGGCAGGTTCCCCTCTCGCCGTTTCTCCTAACCTACTGATTTAGTTGGAGGCGGCGCCCGGATTCGAACCGGGGATCAGGGATTTGCAGTCCCGTGCCTTACCACTTGGCTACGCCGCCGGAGGGACCGCGCCAGCTTCGGCGCGGAGCGAACAGACTGGTTACCGCGCGACCCCGGGGGCGTCAATCGACGCTCGCGGCTGCCGGCAGCCGCCGGGCGCGCGCGCCGATGCGAAGCGCGGGGCCGGCCGGCGTCGCCTCCACGGCGGCCAGCAGCTCCGCGTGGGCCGCGTGGCGGAAGCGCGCCGGCAGCCCCTGCGCAGCGCTCGCGCGCTTCACGGTGCAGAGCAGCGCGCCGTCGTGGGGAGAGGCGCGCAGGGACGCGACCTCGAGCGGCTCCCGCGTGCCGTCGGAGAGGGAGACCGTGCCGCTCTCGGCGTCGAAGGAGCGCACGAAGAAACCCGCCTCCTCGATCTCGATCTGCCCGCGGTAGCGCCCGAGCTGGACCACGTACACCCCCTGCTCGGGGAGGAAGCGCACCGAGCGGTCGAAGAGCGCGCGCAGCCGGCGGTTGGTGATCGGCACGTCTTCGTGGCTCCACGAGCCGTCGCGGTGGAGGACGAGACCGAAGGGGCGTAGCGGCGGCGGGCCGGCCACCGGCGTCAGCTCTGGGGGAGGCTCTCCGGCTCCGCGGAACCGTCGGGCTTGACGTGGAAGACGCCGACCAGGTCGTAGCGGTTCCAGAGCACGACGCGCTCGACGGTCTCCCCGTCCTCACCGCGGTAGATCCACTTCTCGTTCCACCTCACGCCGTGCTCTTCGCGGGTGCGCGGGTCGTTGACGCTCCCCTCCTGGTCCGTCGGCGCGCCCAGCAGCTCCCAGACGCGGCCACGGGCCAGGCTCACCGGTCGCACTCGCCGCCAACCATGTTGATGAAGTCGAAGGTCGGAATCAGGTCGGCCAGCATCGCACCCTTCAGCATCTTGCCCATCGGCGCCAGGTTGATCAGGCTCGGCGGGCGACAGCGCACCTTCACGGGCACCGCCGAGCCGTCCGAGACCAGGTAGAAGCCGAGCTCCCCATTGGCCGACTCGATGGCCAGGTAGCCCTCTCCGGCCGGGACCCGCGGGCCCTCGGTCACGGCCTTGAACTGCTGGATCAGCTCCTCCATGCGGTTGAAGACCCTGCCCTTGGCGGGCCAGCGCACGCGGGGATCCAGCACGTCGACGGGGCCCGGACCCAGCTTCTCGAGCTGCGCCAGGCACTGTTCGACGATGCGCAGGCTCTGCTGCATCTCCTCGACGCAGACCAGATAGCGGTCGTAGTTGTCGCCGACCTCACCGACCGGAACGTCGAAGTCGATCTCGTCGTAGACCAGGTAGGGCTGGGCCTTGCGCAGGTCGAGGGGAACGCCCGTGGAGCGCAGTATCGGGCCGGTCACCGCGTAGCGAATGCAGTCCTCTTGCGAGATCACGCCGGTTCCCGTGAGCCGGTCGACGAAGATCCGGTTGCTCGTCACTACGGCCTCGAAGTCCCTGAGCAACGCGCGGATCTTCGCGATGTACTCGCGGCAGACGGCTGGAAACTCGCGCGGCATGTCGTGCTTCACGCCCCCGATGCGGACGTAGTTGGACGTGACCCGCGCGCCGCACAGTATCTCCTGGAGGTCCCAGCACAGCTCGCGGGCCTCGATGCCGTAGAGGAACGGCGTCATCGCCTGGAGCTCCAGGCACGCGGCGCCGCAGCGGGTCAGGTGGTCCCCGAGGCGGGAGAGCTCGCTGGCCATCACCCGCAGCCACTGGCAGCGCAGGGGTGTCTCGATCTCGAGCAGCTTCTCGACCGCCAGGCAGTAGCCGACGTTGGCGAGAATGGCGGAGTTGTAGTTGAGGCGGTCGGTGTAGGGGATGGCCTGGTACCAGGTTCCGCTCTCGCACTCCTTCTCGAAGCCCCGGTGCAGATAACCGACCTGGATGTCGATGTCGCAGATCGTCTCGCCGTCGAGCTCGATCAGGAACTTGACGGTGCCGTGGGTCGCAGGGTGCGAGGGCCCCATGTTGAGCAGCTGGTGCTCGGTGTGGAGATCGCGCCCGAAGTCGTCCTCCTGCGTCTCCAGCCTGCGATAGGTGAGTCTGTTGGACACCTCGGGCACGAGCTAGTTCCTGGGGCCCACGAGGGGCTGGCGCCGCTCCTTCGGGTAATCCTTGCGCAGCGGGTGTCCCTCGAACTCCTCGTAGAGCAGCAGACGGCGCAGGTCCGGGTGATCGCGGAAGCGGATGCCGTAGAGGTCCCAGACCTCCCGCTCCAGCCAGTTGGCCGAGGGCCACAGCTCCACCGCGCTGGAGATCTCGGCCGCCTGCTCCGAGACCCGGGCCTTGACGCGCAGCCTGTGGTTCTTGGGCAGCGAATAGAGGTGGTAGACCACCTCGAAGCGCGGCTCCTCACCGAGGTAGTCGACCGCCGTCACGTCGCTCAGCATGTCGAACTCGAGCTCGGGATCGTCCCGCAGGAAGCGCAGCACCTCGAGCACCCGCTCCGCGTCGATCTGGGCGGTGACGTCGCCCAGCCGGACGTGGGTCTCGCGCACCGCGTCGGGCAGCGAGTCCAGCAGACGCCGCAGGATCGGCGAGCCGCAGTCGTCCATCACTCCCTCCGCTGGGGGGGGGCGTGCTGGCGATCGTACTCGTCGCGCAGGAAGTCGAGGCGCCGTTTGAGCAGGTTCTCCGGGACGAGCAGCTGCTCCTTCTCGTAGGTCATCGAGGCGCGATCGTAGGTGGAGATCTCCACCTCACGGCTCATCACGATGGCCTCCTCGGGGCAGGCCTCTTCGCACAGACCGCAGAACATGCAGCGGGACATGTCGATGTCGAAGGTCTCGGGGTAGCGCTCGATGCGCGCGCCCTCGAGCTCGGCCGCGACGATGCTGATGCAGTCCGTCGGGCAGGCGAACTCGCACAGACCGCAGGCGACGCATTTTGGCTGGCCGTTGTCGAGCTGGACGAGCACCGGCATGCCGCGGAAGGCGTCCGGGTAGTCGACTCGCTCTTCGGGGTACTGGACCACGAAGTCGCTGCGGTTGTGGCCGGTGACGAAGCCCCGCAGGTTCCGGAAGAAGTGGCGGCTGGTGACGGCGAGGCCCTTGACGATCATCGGCACGTAGCTGCGCTCGAGCCAGCCCGTCTTCTGGCGCCGCTTGACCTTGATGACCTTGCCCGGCACGGGCCGCAATATAGGACCGAACGAGCGGGTGGGCGAGCGCGCGGGGCGGCGCAGAGGCCGTCCTCCTCCGAGTCGGCCGCCTTCGCGCAGGGGACGCTGTGCACAGCGAGTCACCCCACGGGCGACTCGTCGGCCTCCAGTCGTCGGCCGACCTCTGCGCCGCCCCGCGCGAGCCTATTCGGTGAAACCGGCCAGCTGCTCGGCGCGGTAGGAGCTGCGCACCAGGGGCCCGGCGGCCACCTCCGCGAAGCCCAGCTCCCGGGCGCGCTGCGCCCAGGCGTCGAACTCGGCGGGCGGCACGTAGCGCGCCACGGGCAAGTGCGCGGGGGACGGCTGGAGGTACTGGCCGAGGGTCAGCAGCGAAACGCCGGCCGCCCGCAGATCGGCGAGCGCGGCGGCAACCTCGGCGTCCTGCTCACCCAGCCCCAGCATCAAGCCGCTCTTGGTGGGGATCTCCGGGCTCAGCTCTCGCGCCCGGCGCAGGACCGCCAGCGAGCGCCCGTAGGCCGCCGCCGGCCGCACCCGGCGTTGCAGGCGCTCCACGGTCTCGAGGTTGTGGTTCAGAACGTCCGGGCCGGCCTCCAGCACCGCCCGCAGCGCCGACTCCTCGCCCTTGTAGTCCGCGATCAGCACCTCGATGCCGGTCCCGGGACAGCGACTGCGGATCGCGCGCACAGTGGCCGCCATCTGCCCCGCCCCCCCGTCGGGCAGGTCGTCGCGGGCCACACAGGTCACCACCGCGAAGCGTAGCCCGAGCGCCTCGACGGCTTCGGCCACCCGCTTCGGCTCGCCCGGGTCGAGGGGCGCCGGCCGGCCGGTGGTCACGTCACAGAAGCCGCAGCGGCGCGTGCACAGGCTCCCGCCGACCATGAAGGTGGCGGTGCCCCGCGCCCAGCACTCGCCCAGGTTCGGGCAGGCGGCGGCGAAGCAGACGGTGTGGAGCCGCCGCTCGCGGATCGCCCGCTCGACCGCCTCGAACTCGGGCGTCACGCGCAGGCGAGCCCGCAGCCACGGGGGCTTGGGCAATGCGGGCGTTCGCAGCGGCTCCCCCATCACGCCCACCGGCGGGCGAAGGCGTCCGCCACCGCCTGGCGCGCCCGCGCGGCCAGGTCGGGCGGCGCCTGTCCCCCCAGCTCGCGGGCCACGCTGGTCATCTCCACGCCGCGCAGGCCGCAGGGGACGATGGCCGCGAAGTCGGCGGGATCCACGTCGACGTTCAACGCGAAGCCGTGGTAGGTGACCCAGCCGCGCAGCCCCACGCCGATGGAGGCGAGCTTGCGCGGCGGAGCCGCGGCGGCCCGCGACCCGCCCGCGAAGACCCCGGTGTAGCCCGGGACGGTGCGGGGCGGCACGCCGAGGCGTTCCAGCGCCGCGCCGAGCGCGGCCTCGATCCCGCGCAGGAAGGCGTGGACGTCGGGCTCGCCCCGCGCCGCCAGGTCGAGCACCAGGTAGCCCACGAGCTGGCCGGGTCCGTGGTAGGTCACGTCGCCCCCGCGCGAGACGCGGTGGACCGCGATGCCGCGGCGGGCCAGCTCCTCGGCGGGCGCGAGCAGGTGCTCGGGCCGGGCCCGGCTGCCCAACGTGATCACCGGGGGATGCTCGAGCAGCAGGAGCTTGTCGGGGGCCGCGCCGCTGCGCCGCGCCTCGACGCACTTCATCTGGAGCTCCAGGGCCTCGGCGTAAGGGACGCGACCCCGCTGCTCGACGATCAGCTCACGCGCCATGGGAAGCGCTGCTCCCCAGCAGCTCTGCCGGGTGCTCGATCAGGCGCTTGACCTCCTCGAGGAAGCGCGCTGCCTTGGCCCCGTCGAGCACCCGATGGTCGCAAGCGAGGCCGAAGTCGATGCGGCGGCCGGCGCGGACCGCGCCGCTCTTCGGATCCACGCAGGCGACGTTTCGCACCGCGCCGACCGAGAGCACCATGCTCTGGGGCGGTGTGAGGATCGCGAAGAAGTGGTCCACGCCCATCATCCCCAGGTTGGAGACGGTGAAGGTGCCGTCCGAGTAGTCCTCGGGTGACAGCTTCTTCTCCCTCGCCTTGCGGATCAGCGCATCCGTCGCGGCCGCAAGCTCGCCGAGGTCACGCCCCTGGCAATCCTTGACGACCGGCGCGACCAGCTCGTCCTGCACGTCCACGGCCAGCGCGATGTTGATCGGGTTGAAGCGCAGGATCCGGCCCTCGCGGAAGGTGGCGTTGGCGTCGGGAAAGCGCTCGAGGCCCAGCGCGACGGCCTTGATGATCATGTGGGTGTAGGTGATGCGCTTGCCTTCGGCCTTGAGCCGCTCGCGCAGGTCCCGGAGCGGCTCCGCGTCCACCCCCATCGCGATGTAGAAGTGCGGGGCCGTCTGCTTGCTCTCCAGCATGTTCCGGATCAGGAATTTGCGCTTCTGGGAGAGCTTGATCTCGTCGCCGTAGAGCTGCGCCTTCCGCTCCGGCCCCTCGCGTTCTTCGCGCTCGCGGTGGGAACGGATGTCGCGCTTGGTGACGCGGCCGCCCGGCCCCGTTCCCTTCACCCGACTGAGGTCGACGCCGTATTCCTCGGCGATGCGCAACGCGACCGGCGTCGCGGCGACGTCGCCCTCGACGCTCGGCCCCTCCAGCGCGTCGAGGGCCTCGAGGTAGCGCTCGACGTCGCCGGTCAGGACGGCGCCGTCGGGCCCGCTGCCCGCGATCTCGGAGAGGTCGATGCCCCGCTCCTCGGCCATCACCCTCGCGCGCGGCGTGGAGCGCACGCGATCGGGATCGGGCAGGAAGAAGCCCAGCTTCGAGGGCGCCTCGGGGAGCGCGGCGGGGGCGAACGGCCCGCGCGCGCGCGGCTCGGCCGCCGGCGCGGGGGCCGGAGCGGCGGCTAGCGCGGGGATCGGCGCCGCGGCCCGCGGCGCGGTCGGGGGCGCGGCCGGCGCCTCGGGCGCCGCTGCCGGCTGCGGGGCAGCGAGCGCGCCGGCGGGTGCCGCCACGGCGCCGGTGCGCGCAGCCAGGAAGGCTTCCACGTCCTGGTCGGTGTCCCGGTCGAGACGCACCACGGCGATCGGGGTGCCGATCGGCACGGTCTCGCCGGCCGGCACGAGGATCTTCGCCAGCGAGCCCGTCATGTAGGCCTCGAACTCCATGTCGGCCTTGTCGGTCTCGATCTCGAGCAGGATGTCGCCCTTCTCGATCCGGTCGCCCTCGGATTTCCGCCAGACGTTGAGCGTCCCCTCTTCCATCGTGTCCGAGAGCTTCGGCATCTTGATCTCGCGCGGCATGGGTCTCTCCTCGCCCGCGCTGGGCGATCAGGTCGTGATCTTCAGCACCGCGCGGACGATGTCGTCTGCGTTCGGTAGCGTCGCCGCCTCCAGCTCCTTGGCGTAGGGGGTCGGCACGTCGGCGGCCGCGACGCGCTGGACCGGGGCGTCCAGCTCGTGGAAGAGGGTCTCCTGAACGCGCGCCGCGATCTCCGCGCCGATACCCACCGTGCGCCACCCCTCCTCGACCACCACGCAGCGGCGCGTGCGCCCCACCGAACTGAAGACGGCGTCCCAGTCGAACGGATCGAGCGTCCGCGGGTCGAGGACCTCGACCTCGATGCCCTCCGCCGCCAGCGTCTCCGCCGCGCGCAGCGCCTCGAGGGTCATCTTCGACCAAGCGACCACGGTGACGTCGGCGCCCGGGCGCTTCAGATCGGCTTCTCCCAGCGGAATCAGATACTCCTCCTCGGGCACCGGTCCCTTGGTGGCGTAGAGCATCTCGTGCTCGACGAAGAGCACGGGGTCGTTGCTGCGGATCGACGTCTTCAGCAGCCCCTTGGCGTCGTAGGGGGTGCTGGGGATGACGACCCGGATGCCCGGGGCGTTGACGAACCAGGACTCGATCGAGTGGGAGTGCTGGGCGCCCTTCTGGGTGCCGCCGCCACCGGGCGCGCGAATCGTGAGCGGGACGTCGAACTGGCCCCCGAACATGTAACGGGTCTTCGCCACGTGGTTGATGATCTGGTCCATGGCCACGATCGCGAAGTTCATGGTCATCAGCTCGGGCACGGGCCGCAGGCCCGCCAGGGCCGCACCCAGCGCCAGTCCGACGATGCCCGCCTCGGCGATCGGCGTGTCCCGCACGCGCCGCGAGGTGAATTCCGCCATCAGCCCCTCGGTGGCGCGGAAGGTCCCCCCGAACAGGCCCACGTCCTCGCCCATCACGAAGACGCGCTCGTCGCGCCGCATCTCCTCGGCCATCGCCTCGGCCAGCGCCTCGTAGTAGCGGAGCTCACGCATGGGGGTCGCTCGGGTAGTGCTCGGCGAAGACGCCCTCGAAGAGCGCCGAGGCGGACGGCGCCGGGCTCTGGTCCGCGAAGGCCACCGCCTCCTCGCAGATGTCCTCGATCTCGTGCTCCATCTCGGCCAGCCGCTCCTCGCTGACGACGCCGTCGGCGAGCAGCATCTTCGCCATCCGCGGAATCGGGTCGCGCTTGCGCCAGAGGTCCTCCTCGGCGCGAGAGCGATAGCGACCCGGGTCCGTCATGGAGTGACCCTGGTAGCGGTAGCAGCGCGCCTCGATCAACGCGGGCCCGCTCCCCCCGCGCACCAGCTTGACGACCTCGTCGCAGGCCTGGCGCACCTCGAGCACGTCCATGCCGTTCACCCTGTAGCCCGGCATGCCGTAGCCCGACGCCTTTTTGTACACCTCGGACAGCGACGACGACTGGCGCACGTCGGTGCCGATCCCATAGAAGTTGTTCTCGCAGACGAAGATGACGGGGAGGTTCCACAACTTCGCGAAGTTGAGGCCCTCGTGCCAGACGCCCTGGTTGGTGGCGCCGTCTCCGAACAGGCACATCACGATGCGATCGTCGTCGCGATAGCTGCACGCCAGTCCCAGCCCCGCGGCGATCGGGATCGAACCACCCACGATCGCCGTGCCGCCGTAGAAGTGGTGCTCGGCGTCGGCCAGGTGCATCGATCCGCCCTTGCCGCGGCAGATGCCCGTCTCCCGGCCGTACAGCTCCGCCATGAACTTGTTCGGATCGCCGTCGCGCGCCAGGAAGTGGCCGTGGTCGCGGTAGGTGGAGATCACGTAGTCGTCGTGGTTGAGCGCGCTGATCGCGCCCACCGCCACCGCCTCCTGCCCGATGTAGAGATGGGTGAAGCCGCCAATCTTCTGCTCGCCGTACATCTCCGCCACGCGCTCTTCGATGCGGCGGATGAGCAGCATCTTGCGGTAGAGCCTGATCTTGTCGGTCTCTGCGATCACGCCGGCGCCCCTCCTCGGGCCCTAGAGGTCGAACTCCGCCTCCTCCAGAAGCTGGCGAACACGGAAGAGAAAGCCGTTGGCGGGTGCGCCATCGACGGCTCGGTGATCGTAGGACAGCGCAAGGTGCATGATCGGCCGCACGAGGATGGCGTCTTCGCCCCCGGTGGTCCGCACCACGGCTCGCTTCACGATCTCGCCCATGCGAAGGATAGCGACCTGGGGCTGGTTGATGATCGCGAAGCCGTAGAGGTTCCCCTGGCGGCCCGGGTTCGAGATCGTGAAGGTCCCCCCTTTGAGCTCGTCCAGGGACAGCCTCTTGCTGCGCGCGCGGTCCGCCAGGTCCTCGATCGCCTGGGCGAAGCCGCCCGGCGAGAGGCGATCGGCGTGGCGCACGACGGGCACCACCAGGCCCTTCTCGGTCTCCACGGCGATGCCGATGTGGATGTCCCGCTTCTCGACGATCGCGTCCTCCAGCACGGAGGCATTGAGCCGCGGGAACTCCCGCAGAGCGCGCACCGCGGCGTGGACGATGAAGGGGACGTAGCTGAGCCCGAAGCCGTGGGCCTCGCGGAAGGCCCGCTTGTGGGCGTCGCGCAGCCGCACGACGCCCAGCATGTCGATTTCCGCCACCGTGCCCACGTGGGGGCTCACGCGCTTGGAGAGCACCATGTGCTCGGCCACCAGCCGGCGCAGGGGCGACATGGGGATCACGCGGTCGCCGGGCTGGAGCTCGTAGCTCAGGTAGGCGGGCCGACCCCGCTCCGGGGCCGGCATGCCCCCGTTCGGCCGGGCCGGGGCAGCCCCTCCGGCCGCGGGCTCGGGCTCGCGCAGGTGGCGCAGCAGGTCGCGCTTGGTCACGCGCCCGGCCGGCCCGCTGCCCTCGACCCCGTCCAGGTCGACCCGGGCCTCGCCCGCCAGGCGGCGCGCCACCGGGGTAGCCGCGAGGCGCTCGCCCTCGACCGGCGGGGCGGCCGCCGCCGCCACCGGCTCGTGGGCCGGCTGGGGCGTTCGCGCGGCGCCCTCGTCGGACACCCGCGCCAGCTCCGTCCCGACCGGCACGGTCTCGCCTTCGGCCACCAGGATCTTCTCCACGATCCCGGCCACCGGCGACGGGATCTCTGCGTCGACCTTGTCGGTGGCGACCTCGACCAGCGGCTGGTCCTGCTCGACCCGGTCGCCCTCCTTCACGAGCCAGCGGGTGACCTCGCCCTCCAGCACGCTCTCCCCGAGCTCAGGGAGCCTGACTGCCGTCGCCATCGCCTGGACCCTCGCCCTCCGCGCACCCCTCGGAGCCGGCCCGACGCCGCCCCCGACTCGCCCCGGATGGTCCTCTGTTGAATCGGATCGGTGGGCCGCGACCTTGAAAGGACCCTGGCCGGGGGCCCCGATGGGGTCCCGCTCAGGCTACGGGCTTCTCGACCACCGGCAGGGCCAGCTCGTCCGTCTCCCGGTGGCGCCCGTCGTGGGGCACCCGCTCCAACTGCACGCGGGCCTGGAGCTTGATCAGGCCGTCGAGGACTGCCTCGGGGCGCGGCGGACAGCCGGGAATGTAGACGTCCACCGGAATGACGGTGTCGATGCCCTGTAGCGTGGCGTAGTTGTTGTAGGGGCCTCCCGAACAGGTGCACGCGCCGAAGGCGATCACCCACTTGGGCTCGGCCATCTGGTCGTAGACCTTCTTCAGGATGGGGGCCTGCCGATGCGAGATCGTCCCCACCACCATCAGCAGGTCCGCCTGGCGGGGGGAGAAACGGGGCAGCGCGCAACCGAAGCGGTCGAGGTCGTAGCGGGGGCCCGCCGCGGACATGAACTCCATCCCGCAGCAGGCCGTCACGAACGGGTAGAGGAACATGGAGTACTTGCGGCCCCAGTTGAAGACCGCGTCGACCTTGGTGGTGACGAAGGTGTCGTCGCCCTGGCGCAGGAACTCGATGGCGCGCTGAGAGATCGACCGGCCCTGGGAGCGGGGATCCGGGGCGTCCATGCTTCCCTTTTCCTCTGAGCTTTTCGCTCCGTGCTTCGCGTGGGCTTCGTGCGGGGCGCGCGCCGCGACCACTATAGCGGCTCTGGTATCCTCCGTCCGGCGATGAGCCGTCCCGCCCGCTGCCACGAGATCTCCCGGTGACCAGCGCGGCCGCGGATCGCGCCTCTCCCACCCGAATCGCGCTGGCGTGGGCCGTCCACGCCTTCACGGCGAGCGGAGCGCTGGTCGGGGCCGCCGCCCTGCTCGCCATCGCCGCCGGCTCGCTACCGCGCGCAGCGCTGTTGATGGTGGTCGCGCTGACGATCGACGCCGTGGACGGAAGCCTCGCGCGCAGCGTGCAGGTCGACCGCGTCCTGCCCGCGTTCGACGGGCGGCGCCTCGACGACATGGTCGACTACCTGAACTACGTGATCGTCCCGGCGGTGTTCATGGTCGCGGCGGGCGGGCTCAGCCACTGGAGCTGGGTGGCGTTGCCCATCCTGGCCAGCGCCTACGGCTTCTCGCAGATCGCGGCCAAGACCGAGGACGATTTCTTCCTGGGCTTCCCTTCCTACTGGAACGTGATCGCACTCTACCTCTGGCTCCTGGCCATCCCCGCCGGCGTCGGGACGGCGCTCGTCGCCGCCTTCTCGGCACTCGTCTTCGTGCCGTTCAAGTACGTCTACCCGAGCCGTCTGCGGGTGTTGCGTCGCACCACGAACGCACTGGCCGCGGCGTGGCTGGTCACGCTGGCGTTCGCCGTGCTGAGACCGGAGCGGGCCCAGGACCTGCGGCTCGTGCAGGCCTCCCTGGCCTTCCCGGCCTACTACCTGGTCCTCTCCTTCTGGCTGGGCGGCCTGCACCGGAGGCGCGCGTGAACCGGCGCATCGGCGTGCTGCTCATCAACCTGGGCACGCCCCGATCCCCCCGCGCCGGTGACGTGCGGCGCTACCTGCGGGAGTTCTTGAGCGACCCCCGGGTGATCGACCTGCCGGCGGCCGCGCGCTGGCTGCTGTTGAACCTGGTGATCCTGCCCTTCCGGCCCCGCCGCTCGGGCCGCGCCTACGCGAAGATCTGGACGCCGGAGGGCTCTCCGCTGCGGGTGCACGGGCTCGCGCTGCGCGACGGCGTCGCCGAGGCACTGGGCGAGGGGTACGTCGTGGAGCTGGCCATGCGCTACGGCGAGCCCTCGATCCCGGCCGCGCTGGACCGGCTCGCCGCGGCAGACGTGGCGCGCATCGCCGTGTTGCCCCTGTTCCCGCAGTACTCGTCCGCCGCCACGGGCTCAGCGCTGGCGCGGGTGTTCACCGAGCTGGAGCGACGCTGGAACGTGCCAGCGATCGCGGTGCTCGGCGCCTTCTACCACGAGCCCGGCTTCATCGACGCCGTGGTCGGCGTCGCCCGGCCCCAGCTCGAGTCCTTCCGGCCCGACTTCGTCCTGTTCAGCTACCACGGGTTGCCCGAACGCCAGATTCGCAAGAGCGACCCCAGCGGTCGCCACTGCCTGGCCGCCGAGGGCTGCTGCGCGGCGATCACCGGCGCCAACCGCGACTGCTACCGCGCCCAATGCTTCGCCACGACCCGGGCCCTGGCCGCGGCGCTGGACCTCGCGGCCGACGCCCACGCGGTGGCGTTCCAGTCGCGGCTCGGGCGCGCCCCGTGGATCCAGCCCTACACGGACGAGATGCTCCCGCAGCTCGCGCGAGCCGGCGTGAAGCGGCTGGCCGTGCTCTGCCCCGCCTTCGTCGCCGATTGCCTGGAGACCCTCGAAGAGATCGGGATGCGCGCCCGCGAGCAGTGGCTCGGACTCGGCGGCGAGGAGCTGTGCCTGGTCGAATCGCTGAACGCGCAGCCCGCCTGGACCGAGGCCGTGGCGGAGATGCTGCGCGCCGGCGGCGCGGCGCGGGCCCCCGGCGGGTCGGCGAGCACCCGCCCCGACGCCGCGCTCAGCCGCTGACGGCGCGCGCGGCGCGTACCCCCGAAACCAGCGCGTCGCCCACGCTGACCCCGTGGAGGTAGCCCCCGGCCAGGGCGAGGCCGGGCATTTCGCGCAGGCGCATGCCCACCGCCGCCAGGCGCTTCAGATGATCGCAGCCCGGCTGCGCCACGGCGCGCTCCCAACGCGTGACGGCCAGTGCCTTGGGCTCGCCGCGCAGACCCAGGGTGCGGTCGAGGTCCTGGTAGAGCCGCTCGACCAGCACGTCGTCGGGCGTGTCGATCGCCTCCGGCCAGCGCACTCCGCCGAGCATGCAGTGGAGCTGCTCCCGCCCCTCTGGCGCGCGGTTCTCGAACAGCCGGCTCATGAACAGGCAGCCCAGCAGCTGCAGGCCGGCGTCGCGGCCCACCAGGAAGCCGAAGCCCTCGATGGGCGTGCGCACCGCGGCCGGCTCCACGCCCAGCGGCACGCCGACGATCGGCGCGTACTCGATGCCGGCCAGGGCCTGGGCGACCTCGGGGCTCGCACTGCGCAGGAGCTGGGACGCCTCGGCGGCCGGCGTCGCCACCACCACGCGGGGCGAGGACAACGCCCGGCCGCCGCCGGGTCCCGAGAGCTCGACGTGCCAGCTGGAGCCCTCGCGCCAGAGCGCGGTGGCGCGCGTGCGCAGCGCGGGCGGCTCGACCAGCCGCTCCGCGAGGGTTCGCGCGAAGGGACCGAGACCGCCCACCGAGGAGTAGGAGCCGCGCAGTCCCCGCCGGCGCAGCCGGCCCAGGCCCTGCGCGAGCAGGCCCACCGCCATCGAGCGATGGCGGGTGAGCGAGGGGAAGACCGCGGCCGCGCCGAGGCGATCCTCGTCGCCCGCGTACACCCCGGTCAGGAACGGCCCGACCAGGCGCGACACGACCTCGGAGCCCAGGCGCCGGCCCACGTAGCGCGCGACCGTTTCCGAGCCGGGATTGCCGCGCGGGATCAGCGGTTCGGCCAGCATGCGCAGCTTGCCGGCCTTGGACAGCAGCGGCGTGCGCAGGAGTCCCAGCGGAGAGGTGGGCACCTGCACCAGGCCGCGGTCGTGGAAGACGTAGCGCTGGCGACCGGCGGGCTGCGCCTTCAGCAAGGCCCCCTCGAGCCCCAGCTTCTTCAGGAAGCGCAGCATGGGGGCCTTGACCTGTACGGTGCTGGGACCGCGCTCGATCACGAAGCCGGACACGTGATCGGTGCGCATCACGCCGCCCGGCCGGTCCGACGCGTCGATCACCACCACCTCGCCGAAGGCGCTCTGCAGCTCGAGCCCCGCGGCGAGGCCCGCGACGCCGCCCCCCACGACGATCGCGGCGACGTCCGTCGCGCTCACCGAGTTTTCGCTCGCCGAGCCATCCGCTCGTTCAAACCGACTTGCTGAACATGGGCCGACCGCTCTTGCGTTGCTCCGGTAGGAAGGCGTCGAAGGCCATCGCCAGGTTGCGCACCAGCAATCGACCGAGCGGGGTCACGCTGAGACTCGCATCCCGCCCGCGAACGACCAGCCCGTCGGCCACGGCGCCGTCGAGAGCGCCCAGCTCTCGCGCGTAGCGCTCCGCGAAGCCGTGGCCGAAGGCTTCGGCGTACTCGTCCGCGCGAACTTCTCCGTGGCACATGATCCGGCCGATGATCCAGCGTCGCTCGACGTCGTCCAAGGTGAGCACGTGGCCCCTCATGGTGGCCAACCCATGCTTTACCACGTCGCGCTCCCACGACACCAGCTCTCGCTGCGACTGAGCGTAGCTTCCCCGCAGCTCGCTGATGGCGCTGGGGCCGAAGCCGAGCAGGTCGACCCCGGCCTGGGTCGTGTAACCCATGAAGTTGCGCCGCAGGGTCCTGTCTGCAAGCGCCTGAGTCAGCTCGTCTTCGGGGCGAGCGAAGTGATCGAGGCCGATGAACGCGTAGCCCGCGCCGAGGAAGCGGCGGATGGCCCCCAGCATGATGCGCAGCCGCGTCGGCGGATCTGGCAGGTCCACGCGCTTGAAGCCCCGCTGCTGCTTCGCGACCCAGGTGACGTGGGCGTACGAGTAGAGGGCGATGCGGTCGGGGCCGAGGGCCAGCACCTCGTCCAGGGTCCGGTCGAAGCTTTCCACCGTTTGATAGGGGAGCCCGTAGATCAGGTCGAAGTTGACGCTCTCGAAGCCAGCGCTCCGCGCGGTCTCGACCAGCCGGCCGGTCTGCTCGGCCGGCTGGATTCGGTGCACGGCCTCCTGCACGTGCGGGTCGAAATCCTGCACGCCCATCGAGATGCGGTTGAATCCGCAGCGGCGCAGGGCGTCGATGTGCTCATCGTTGGTCACGCGCGGATCGACCTCGATGGAGATCTCGGCGCCCTCGCGCATGGGGAAGGCGTCGCTGACGATCCGGTAGAGGCGACAAATCTGGTCGGGTGCCAGGTAGGTCGGCGTGCCGCCACCCCAGTGCTGCTGGCTGGCGGGACGCGGGACGCGGATCGCCTCGCGCACGGCCGCCACCTCCCGCTCGATGCTCTCCAGGTAGCGGACCGGCAGCTCCGGGTTGCGCGTGATGACCTTGTTGCAGGCGCAGAAGTGACACAGGCTGCGACAGAACGGGACGTGGACGTACAGCGAGAGCCCATCACCGGGCTCGCTGTCCACCCGGCCGAGCTCGGCGCGGAGCTGCTCGGGCCCGTAGCTCTCCTTCCAGACCGGCGCGGTCGGGTAGCTGGTGTAACGCGGCGCCTCGGTCGCGTAGCGCGGGAGGATCTCCTCGAGCCGCTCCAGGCTGCGGACGAAGGCGGCGTCACTCACCTGCGCCGCCTCCGGCACGCCCCGGACTCCGCTCGGCTGCGCTTCGCTGCGCGCCGCCTCCGGCGGCTTGCCCTCCCAGGGCCCGGGCGGCGTCGGTGAACGCGCGCACCCCCTCGACCGGCGTCTCGGGCAGGCAGCCGTGGCCCAGGTTCAAGATGTGTCCGCGCGCCGGCCGGGCCGCCTCGGCGATCTCGCGCACGCGCTGGAAGATCGCCTCGCGGGGCGCGGCCAGCGCGGCCGGGTCCAGGTTGCCCTGCAGACTGGCGCGGTCACCCACGCGGCGCGCGGCGGCGCCGATCTCCACGCGCCAATCGAGCGAGAGCACGTCTGCCCCCGCTTCCAGCATGAGGTCCAGCAGATGGGCCCCACCCTTCACGTAGAGGATGAGGGGAGCCGACGCGCGGTCGAGCTTGGCGGCGATCTCCCGGTGCACCGGCAGCACCCACTCCCGGTACTCGGCCGGGGCCAGCAGGCCGGCCCAGGTGTCGAAGAGCTGCACCACCTGCGCTCCCGCCTCGATCTGGGCGTTCAGGTAGGCCACCACCAGGTCGGTGAGTCGCGCCTGAAGCGCGCGCAACAGCTCGGGCGCCCGGTACAGCGCGTGCCGGATCCAGCTGAACTCGCGGTCCGCGCCGCCTCCCATCAAGTACGCAGCCAGCGTGAAGGGGGCGCCGGCGAAGCCGATCAGCGGCACCTGGGGGGTCTCGAGCTCGGCGCGCAGCGCGCGCAGGATCTCGAACACGAAGGGGACCGACTCGCGCGGGTCCGGAGCGCGCAGCGCCTCGACCTGGGCCAGCGAACGGATCGGCCGGGACACGACCGGTCCCGGCCGGAAGTCCACCTCGACGCCAAGCCCGGGAACCGGGACGAAGATGTCGGAGAACAGAATCACCGCTTCGCTGCCCACCAGCCGGAGGGGCTGGAGCGACACCTCGACCGCGCGCTCCACGTCGCGGCACATGTCGAGGAACGACACGCCCTCGCGCACCCGGCGGTACTCCGGCAGGTAGCGTCCGGCCTGCCGCATGAGCCACACGGGCGGGCGATCCACGGGCTCCCCGCGGCACGCCCGCAGCAGGCGCTCGGTGCGGGTCAAGGCCCCTGCGCTCGCGGGCCGGGGATCCACGTCTCGCCCCACCGCTCAGTACCCGCCGAGCCGCGCCCAGCGCTGGCGGTGCCACGCGGCGTCGCCGAAGCTGAGCTCTGCCACGCGCGCTCGCTTCAGGTAGAAGCCGATGTCGTGCTCGTCGCTCATCCCGATGCCGCCGTGCATCTGGATCGCCTCGTTGGCCACCTGGATGGCCGCGTCGGAGCAGCGGGCCTTGGCCAGGCAGACCAGGCGCGCGGCCTCTGCGCCCTCCGCGTCGACCGCTCGCGCCGCGGCCATCACCGCGGAGCGGCACAACTCGATCGAGATGAAGAGCTCGGCGCAGCGGTGCTGGAGGGCCTGGAAGCTGCCGATCGGTGCGCCGAACTGCTGGCGCTGCTTGAGGTAGGCGAGCGTGCGATCGAAGGCCTCGGACATCGAGCCCAGCATCTCGGCGCAGAGTCCGACCGTCGCGCGGTCCACCGCGCGTTCGACGAGTTCGCCGCCCCGCCCCTCGGCGCCAACCCGGTCGGCGTCCGCGAGCGCCACGGATTCGAAGGTCACCAGCGCTGCGTTGCGCGCGTCCACGCGCTGCTGCCGCTCGACGCGAACGCCCTGGGCGTCGCTCGGCACCAGGAACAGCGTGATCCCATCCGGGTCGGCCTCGCCGCCGGCGCTGCGCGCCACCACGACGAACGCGTGGGCGACGGTCCCGTCGAGCACCTGGATCTTCTCCCCGGAGAGCCGCCAGCCGTCGCCGGCGCGCTCGGCGCGCGTCGCCACGCGCTTCAGGTCGTAGCGGCTGCGCCGCTCCTGGAACGCCAACGCGAGGAAGCTCTCCCCCGCGATGATGCCGGGCAGCCAGGCGCGCTTCTGCGCCTCGTCGGCGCCCAGCAGCAGCGCCTGTCCACCCAGCAACACGCTGGAGAGGAACGGCTCCGGCGCCAGCTTGCGACCCAGCGCCTCGAGCACCACCGCGAGCTCGGCGAGCCCCAGCGCGGCACCGCCGTACTCCTCGGGGAAGGGAATGCCCAGCCAGCCCAGCTCGGCCATCTGCTTCCACAGCGAGCGGGAGAAGCCGTCGGGATCGCCCGAGTCGCGCAGCCGGCGCACGCGCGCCAGCGGCGAGTGATCGTTCGCGAAGTCGGCGGCGGTCTTGGCGAGAAGCTCCTGGTCCTCGGTCAGTACCAGCTGCACGTGTCACCTCGCATCGGGCAGGCCGAGCACGCGCTTGGCGATGATGTTCAGCTGGATCTCGGAGGTGCCGCCCTCGATGGAGTTGCCGCGCGCCCGCAGCCAGCTCCGCGTGCGCGCCAGCTCGCCGTCGTCGAAGCCCGGCCCTTCCCAGCCCAGGCCCGCGGGTCCGGCAATCGTGACCGCGAGCTCGCTGCGGCGCTTGTTGAGCTCGGTGGCGAAGACCTTGAAGAGCGAGCTCTCGGGCCCGGGCTGGTGGCCCGCCTTGGCGGCGTCGCGCGTCCTCTGGACGGTGAGATGGAAGGCGCGGGTGTCCATCTCGATCTGCGCGATCCGCTCGCGCAGCGCGGAATCGATCCCGCCGTCCCCGCCCAGGTACTTGCGCGCCAGATCGGGCAACGCGCTGCCTCCCCGCTCCTGGAGCCGCGCCATCCCGCTGAAGACGTCGGCGATCATGGTCCGCTCGTGGCCCAGCAGGACCTTGGCCACGGTCCAACCCCCATCGATCTTCCCCAGGGCGTTCGCCACGGGCACCCGCACGTTCTCGAAATGGGTCTCGCAGAACGGCGACTTTCCGCTGATCAGCTTGATCGGCTTCACGCTGACGCCGGGCGTGTCCATGTCGATCAGCAGGAAGGTGATCCCCTCCTGTCGCTTGCGCGCGTGGGGGTCGGTGCGCACCAGTGCGAAGATCCAATCCGAGAGATCTCCGTACGAGGTCCACACCTTCGTTCCGCTGACGACGAAGTGGTCCCCGTCGCGCTCCGCCCGCGTCTTGAGCGACGCCAGGTCGGAACCCGCATCGGGCTCGGAGTAGCCCTGGCACCAGCGGATCTCGCCGCGGCAGATCCTGGGCAGGTGCTCTCGCTTCAGCTCTTCGCTTCCGAACCGCAGGAGTGTCGGCCCGATCATGGTGAGGCCGAAGCCCGTGAGGGGCGCCGGGAGCTCGAGCTGCGCGAGCTCCTGGCCCAGCGCCTTGGCCTCGGCCGGCTCGAGTCCGCCCCCGCCGTACGCGCGCGGCCAGCCGGGGGCGGTCCAGCCCCGCTCGGCCATGGCGTCGAGCCAGTCCTTCATCTCGGGCGGGTCGAATACGGCCCTGCGCCCGCCCCAGTTGCCGCCGCTCTCGTCGACGCGGTGCCCGCGCAGCGAGGCGGGGGCGTGGGCCTGGAGCCATTCGCGGGCCTCGGCGCGGAAGGAATCGAGATCGGCCATGGTGGAACTCCCGATTGGACTGCACCGATTGTAGCCGGGACCCCGGCACGCGGCAGTCGCCGCGCGGGCCCCGAGCGCCGCTGCTAAGCTGCGCGCATGCGCGTGCTGCTGGCGAATCCGCGCGGGTTCTGCGCCGGTGTCGACCGCGCGATCGAGATCGTGGAGGTGGCGCTCGAGCGCTTCGGCCCGCCGATCTACGTGCGCCACGAGATCGTCCACAACCGCCACGTGGTGGACGGTCTGCGCCAGAAGGGCGCCATCTTCGTCGACGACCCCGGCCAGGTTCCGCCGGGCTCCCTGCTGATCTTCAGCGCCCACGGCGTCTCGCCGGCGGTGCGGCACAGCGCCGACGCGCGCGGCCTGCGCGTCATCGACGCCACCTGTCCGCTGGTCACCAAGGTCCACGTCGAAGCCCGGCGCATGGCGCGCGAGGGCTTCGAAATCGTACTGGTGGGGCACAAGGGTCACGTGGAGGTGGAGGGCACCATGGGCCAGGCGGCCGACCACATGCACCTGGTGCAGTCGGTGGCGGACGTGGAGGCCCTCAAGGTGAAGGACCCCTCGCGCCTGGGCTGCGTGACCCAGACCACGCTCTCCGTGGACGACACGCGTGAGATCATGGACGCGCTGGTCGCCCGGTTCCCCGCCATCGTCGTGCCCCGCAAGGACGACATCTGCTACGCGACGCAGAACCGACAGAACGCCGTGAAGGAGCTCACCGGCCGCGCCGACGTGGTGATCGTGGTCGGCGCACCCGAGTCCTCCAACAGCAACCGGTTGGTGGAGATCGCCTCGAAGTTCGGCGCGCGCGCCTACCTGGTGCAGGAAGCCGGAGAGATCGACCCCGCCTGGGTCGGGGGAGCCCAGTGCATCGGCGTCACCGCCGGCGCATCGGCCCCGGAGGTTCTCGTGACACAGGTGGTAGAACGCCTGCGCGAGCTGGCGGAAGCCGACGTCGAGGTCAGCGCCCTGGCCGACCTGGACGAGGGCGTGGTCTTCCAGCTGCCGGCCGAGCTTCGCTAGCCGATCCCGGCGCGAAGCGCGCGTGGCGGCGCCCGGGACCCTCGGGTACGGTGCGCGGCCCCATGCCCACCCCCCAGGACGAAGAGGCTCGAGCGGCGCTCCGCGACGAGGACGCGGAGGGCTTCACCGACGTCGAGTCGTCGCCCACCCTGCCCTCGGCGACGCTGGCGCGCGCAGCCTCCGCCCCGGCCGAGCCGATCCCCGCGGTTCACGACACCTACCGCGAGATCTGGACACTCTCGTGGCCGGTGATGCTCGGACAGGTGCTGGTCAACGCCGTGAGCCTGATCGACATCGCCATGGTGGGGCGCCTCGGCTCCGACGCCGTGGCGGCGGTCGGCTACGCCACGCAGTTCTTCTTCGTCTCCCAGTCGGTGTTGTTCGCGGTGGGGTTCGCCTGCGTGGCGCTGATGGCGCGCTCGATCGGGGCGGGCGACCCGGCGCGCGCGCGCCGCGCCCTGGCCGCCGCGCTGGAGGTGTCCGTCGCGGTCTCCCTGATCGTGATCGGCGTGGTGCTGGTGGCGCCCCGGGCCTGGCTTCGCCTGCTCGGCGCGCAGCCCGCGGTGATCGAGGCCGCGGTGCCCTACCTGACCCTGCTGCTCGGCTCCTCGGTCCTGCTGGCCGTGTCGATCACCATCGAAAGCGGCCTGCGCGCCGCCAGGAATACGAAGACGCCGATGCAGATCGCCCTGGTCGTGGCGGTCGTGAAGACCCTGCTCAACTCGCTGTTGATCTTCGGGGCCCTGGGCTTTCCGCGCCTCGAGCTGGTCGGGGCCGGCATCGCGACCGTCGCCGCCCAGGCGGTCGGCGTCGCGCTGTTCATCGCGGTAGCGCGGCGCGCCGGGCCGCACGCTGCGGTCGGTCTGCGCCGCGGCGACCTCCCGGCAGCGCGTCCCCTGGTGCGCGAGGTGGTGCGCATCGCCGCCCCGAGTGTCGGCGAACGCCTGGCCATGAACCTGGCACTGCTCGCCTACTTCCGGGTGCTCAGTGAGTACGGTGCCGTGGCAATCGCCGCCTACACGGTGGGAATCCGCGTGCTGGCGTTCTCCTGGATTCCGGGCACGGGCTTCGGCGCCGCCGCCGCCACCCTGGTCGGCCAGGCGCTGGGTGCGGGAGACCCGCGCGCCGCCGCGCGGGCGGGCTGGCGCAGCACGGGCCTGGCCGTGTTCGTGGCGGTCGCGCTGGGCGGCGCGTGCGCGCTCGCCCGCACGCCCCTGGCGCGTCTCTTCACCGACGACCTGCCGCTGATCGCCGAGCTCGGTCCCTTCCTGCTCTGCCTCGCGCTGGCCCAGCCCTTCCTACAGGCTCACTTCACCCTGGGCGGCGCCCACCGCGGCGCGGGCGACACCTGGACGCCCTTCGTGGCCGCCGCGTTCGCCAACTGGGCGCTGCGCGTTCCGCTGGCCTTCTTCCTGGCCTACGCACTGCGCGCCGACGTGGTGTGGATCTGGTACACGCTGATGCTCGACCACTTCGCGCGCACGGCCTGGCTCGCCCGCTCCTTTCGGCGCGGCCGCTGGCGCGAGCGCCTCAGCGCACACCCCTCGTCCTGAAACGCCCGGGCGCACAGGGGCGGACCCGGAGGGTCTAGCCGGCGCCCTCGACTGCGAAGGTGAGATGGTCGTCGGCGAGGTCCACGCAGACCCGGCCGCCCTTCGCGAGGTCGCCGAACAGCACGCGGTCGGCGAGGCGGTCGTTGAGCTCGGTCTGGATCAAGCGACCCAGGGGACGGGCGCCGAACACCGGGTCGCAGCCCTTCTCGGCCAGCCAGGCCCGCGCCGCGGGCGTGAGTGCGATGGAGATCCCGCGCTCGCGCAGCTGTCCCTCGACCTCCTTCACGAACTTGTCCACCACGCGTCCCATCACCTCGGGGGCCAGCGTGCCGAAGCTGACGACCTCGTCGAGGCGGTTGCGGAACTCCGGGCTGAACAGCCGCTCGATCTCCTTGCTTCCGTCGCCGACCCGACTCCCCGAGAATCCGATCGCCTGCGCCGCCATCTCCCGCGCGCCGGCGTTGGAGGTCATGATCAGCGTGACGTGGCGGAAGTCCGCTTCGCGCCCCTGATTGTCGGTGAGCGTGGCGTGGTCCATCACTTGCAGCAGGATGTCGAACAGGTCGGGATGCGCCTTCTCGATCTCGTCCAGCAGCAACACCGTGTACGGCTGCTTGCGAACCCGCTCGACCAGCAGGCCGCCCTGGTCGTAGCCGACGTAGCCGGGCGGGGCCCCGATCAGCCGGGCGACGGCGTGCTTCTCCATGTACTCGCTCATGTCGAAGCGCAGGAAGGGAACGCCGAGGCAGTGCGCGAGCTGCTTGGCGAGCTCGGTCTTGCCGACCCCCGTCGGCCCCGTGAACAGGAAGCAGCCGATCGGCCGGTCCGGGCCGGAGAGGCCGGCCCGGCCACGCTTGACCGCGCGGACCACCGTGGCGATGGCGCCGTCCTGCCCGAAGACCACCTGCTTCAAGTCGGCGTCCAGTCGCTCGAGGCGCTGGCGGTCGGAGGTCGATGCGCGCACCGCGGGAATGTTCGCCATGCGCGCCACCACGATCTCCACGTCGCGCATGCCGACGGTCTTGCGCCGCTTCGCGGCCGGGCGCAGCCGCACCGCCGCACCCGTCTCGTCCATCACGTCGATGGCCTTGTCGGGCAGGAAGAGCTCGGTCAGGTGGCGCACGGCCAGGTCCACGGCGCCGCGCAGGGCCGCCGCGGTGTAGCGCACGCCGTGGTGCTCTTCGTAGCGGGAGGAGAGACCCTGGAGGATGCGCACCGACTCTTCCGGCGAGGGCTCCCGCACGTCCACGCGCTGGAAGCGACGCGACAGGGCGCGGTCGCGCTCGAAGTGCCGGTACTCCTGGTAGGTGGTCGAGCCCATGCAGCGCAGCTCGCCGGCGGCCAGCAGGGGCTTGAGCATGTTCGAAGCGTCGACGGTGGTGCCCTGGGCGGAGCCCGCGCCCAGCACCGTGTGGATCTCGTCGATGAACAGGATCGGACACTCGCGTTCGAGGATCGCCGCGATCAGCGCCTTGAAGCGGGCCTCGAAGTCGCCGCGGTAGCGGGTTCCCGCCAGCAGCGCCCCCAGGTCCAGGGCGAAGATCTCGGCGGCCGCCAGGTCCTCGGGCACGCGGCCCTCGTGGATGCGCAGGGCCAACCCCTCCGCCAGCGCCGTCTTCCCCACGCCGGTCTCGCCGACGAAGATGGGGTTGTTCTTGCGGCGGCGGGCGAGGATGTGGATCGTGCGCTCGAGCTCCGGGCCGCGGCCGATCAGCGGGTCGAGGCCGCCACTCGCCGCCCGCTCGGTGAGGTTCGGGGCGAAGGCGGCGATCGGGTCCGCCGGCAGCTCGGCGGCGTCACCGGGGGCGAACTCAGCGCCAGCGGGCGACGGCTCGCTCGCGCCCTCGGCGCCGGAGAGCTTCGAGATGCCGTGCGAGAGGTAGTGCAGCACGTCCAGACGCGAGACGCCCTGGGAGCGCAGCAGCGTCACCGCGTAGGAGTCGGGCTCCTGGAACAGGGCGGCCAGCAGGTCGCCGGCGTCGACCTCGGCCTTCTCGGCGCCCTCGCAGTGGCTCACCGCGTGCTCCAGCACGCGGTGGAAGGCGAGGGTCTGGCGGTTTTCGAAGGGCTCGTCGCCGGGGACGCTCTCCAGGTCCTGGCTGAAGAAGCGCTCGAGGGCGGCCTGGAGCGCGGGCAGCTCGGCGCCCGCGTGGGCCAGGATCTCAGCCCCCTGCTCGTTGAAGCTGAGCGCGTAGAGCAGGTGCTCCACGGTAACGTAAGGGTGGCGGCGTACGGCCGCCTCGCGCAGCGCGGCCTGGAGCGTGAGGTGGAGCTCTCGGCCGATCTCGCTCATTCCTTCTCCACCCCTGCCCGCAGCGGATAGCCGCGCTCCTCGCCGGCGCGGTGCACGGCGGTGACCTTGGTTTCCGCCACCTCGAGCACGTAGACACCGGCCACCCCGAGCCCGCCCCGGTGGATTTGCAGCATGATCTGCGTCGCCTCGGACGGCCCCTTGGCGAAGATCTTCTCCAGGAGCGCGACCACGAACTCCATGGGCGTGTAGTCGTCGTTGAAGAGCAGGACCTTGAACCGCTGGGGGCGTGCTACCTGGCTGCGCGTGCGTGTGGCGACCCCGCCCTCTCGCCGCGGGTCGGCCAAGTCGGGTCCGGCACCATCCCCGCCGCCCGGGCGCATCGGATCCTGGGCCATGCCACAAGGATAGCAAGCGCGAACGCGCGCGAGCGCGGTCGGGCTGGCGGGCGCGGCAAGCCCGCCGAAGGCGCGCAGCGAGGCGAAGCCGAGCGGAGTCCACGGGCTAGACTTTCGCGCACCCATGCACCGCACCGAGCTGCTCGACGGCGTCGCCGAAGTCCCGCGGGACGAGTGGAACGCCCTGGTGGGCGACGGGTCCCCCTTCCTGGAGTGGGACTGGCTGGCCTCGCTCGAGCACGCGCGCGTCGTGGGACCCGAAACGGGCTGGCAGCCCCGCCCGCTGGTCGTACGCGAGGGCACGAGGATCGTCGCGGCGTGTCCCCTGTACGTGAAGGCCCACCGCGAGGGTGAGTTCGTCTTCGACGGGTCCTGGGCGGATGCCGCCGAGCGCGCCGGGCTGCGGTACTACCCCAAGCTGCTGGTCGGCGTGCCCTTCACTCCGGTGACCGGCGCCCGCTTCCTGGTGGCCCCCGGCGAGGACCGTGACGCGTGGGTGCGTCGCCTTGCGGAGACGCTGCGCGAGATCTGTCTGGAGAGCGGGACATCGGGGGTCCACGTGAACTTCTGCCGCCCCGACGAGGCAAAATCCCTGGAGGGTACGGACTTCATGCTGCGCGTCGGGATCCAGTACCACTGGCGCAACGACGGCTTCACCTCCTTCGAGGGCTACCTGGCGCGGCTGCGCAGCAAGCGCCGCAACCAGATTCGCCGCGAGCGGCGGGAGCTCCAGAAAGCCGGTGTCGCCGTCGACGCCCTGGTCGGCGACGCCATCCCCGACGAGCTGTTCGCGGTCATGTTCCGCTGCTACCTCGCCACGGTCGAGAACCACTACTGGGGGCGCCAGTACCTCAACTCCCGCTTCTTCGAGCTGCTGCGCGAGCGCTTCAGGCACCGGTTGTGCTTCGTGGTGGCGCGGCAGGACGGCGAGGTGATCGGGGGCACCACCAACGTCGTCAAGGACGACGCCCTGTACGGCCGCTACTGGGGCGCGCTGCGACCCGTGCGTTACCTGCACTTCGACGTCTGCTACTACGCAGCCATCGACTACTGCATCCAGGCGGGCATCGAGCGCTTCGAACCCGGGGCCGGCGGCGATTACAAGTTCCTGCGCGGCTTCGACGCGCAGCCGACCTTCAGCCTCCACTTCCTGGCCGAGCCCCGTCTGGCGCGCGCCGTCTCGGACTTCCTGAAGGCCGAGCGCTGCGAAGCGCAGCGCGCGATCGAGCATCTGCAAGCGCGCAGCGCCCTCAAGCCAGCGGGGTCCGGGGCGGGGCCACCTCGCGAAGGAACTCGACGACCACCTCCATGAAGGCGTCGTTGCGGTCGCCGGCCACCATGTGGCCGGCCTGCGAGACGTCGGCGAAACGGGCGTGGGGCACCGCCGCCAGCAGCTCCGCGGCGCCGGCCTCGCTGACCACGTCGCTCTCGCGCCCGCGCACCATCAGCGTGGGAATGCGCAGGGTGCGCAGGGCTCGCCCGAAGCGCTCCTGCATCCGCAGCGCCGCCGGCCCGCGGCCGGCCGCCATGAACTGCGGGTCCCAGTGCCAGCGGTAGCGACCGTCCTCGCCGCGGCGGAGATTCTTCTCCAGCCCCGAGACGTCGCGGGGCCGGCTGCGATGCCGCCGGTAGGCGGCCACCGCGTCGGCCGCCTCCTCCAGGCTGGCGAAGCCCTCGGGGCTGGCTTGCATGAAGTCGATGATGCGCTTGACGCCTTCGGGCTCGAGCCGCGGCGCGATGTCGACCAGCACCAGGGCCGAGGCGACGAGGCCGTCGCCCTCCCCAGCCGCCAGGGCCGCGGTGAGACCGCCCAGAGACGCGCCCACCAGGGCTGGCGGCTGCGCGAAGCTCTCCGCCACGGCCCGCAGGTCCGCGACGAACGCCTCGAGGCTGTAGTTGCCATCGGGCGCCCAGTCGCTCTCGCCGTGACCCCGCATGTCGAGGGAGATTGCGCGCCAGCCGGCGGCGCCGAGCCGCCGCCCCGTGCCGGCCCACGAGTGGCGGGTCTGGCCGCCGCCGTGGAGCAGCAGCACGGCCGGCGCCTGCGGCGACCCCCAGGCGTCGGCGCGGAGCACCACGCCGCCGCGACGGGCGAACTCGACAGGGCGCCCCTCGGCGGCTGCGGGTTCGCTTCCATCCGCCACGGGCGCCAAGCATAGTGGCCCGGGCGCGAAACGGAGGGTGGCGCGGTGGCATCGGAGGTTTCGGCGCCCGGCGGCGCCGGAGGCGCGACGAGATGAAGCGAGCCTGGCGTGGGCTGGCCCCGCTGGTGGCCCTGGCGTGCCTCACGACCGCCGCGCGCGCCGATGGCTTCGACGCGCGCCTCTACGCCGAGCTGCTCGTGCGCCACACCCGGGCCGTCCCCGACCCGGCGCGCACCCGCGTCGACTACGCGGCCCTGGCGCACTCGGCGGACTGGAAGAAGCTCGTCGCCGGCCTCGCCCGCGCGGACCCCGGGCAGCTCGACGGGCGCGCCGAGCGGCTCGCCTTCTGGATCAACGCCTACAACGTGCTGGCCATCGACCTCGTGGCCCGGAACTACCCGGTGGAGAGCATCCGGGACCTCGGTTCGTTCCTGCGCCCGGTCTGGAAGCGCGAGGCCGGGCGGGTCGGCGGCGAGCCCGTGACGCTCGACCGCATCGAGCACGGCATCCTCCGCCCGATGGGCGAGCCCCGCATTCACGCGGCCATCGTGTGCGCGTCGGTCTCCTGCCCCACACTGCGGCGCGAGCCGTGGCGCGCCGGGGAGCTCGACGCGCAGCTCGAAGACTCCCTGCGGCGCTGGCTGGCGGATCCGGACAAGGGCCTGCGCGTCGATCGCGAGCGCGGGGTCCTTCGGCTGAGCAAGGTCTTCGACTGGTTCGAGGGCGACTTCGCAGGCCGCGGGGGCGTGCTCGCGTTCCTCGAGCCCTCCATGCCCGACGCAGCCCGCGGCTGGCTGGCGGCCCACCAGGGCCGGGTCGAGGTCGCCTACCTCGACTACGACTGGCGCCTCAACGACCTCGCGCCGCGCTAGTCCCGCCCGGCGCGCGGCGCTTGTTAGAATTCGGCGCTGGCCCCTGGCGTGGCCCGAGCGGAGCCCTGGCCCCCCGTGAGAACGACAACCCTCCCCGTGGCGCGCGACGTGTGGCCTGCGGCCCTCCTCGCCGCCCTGGCGATCCCCGTGATCCTCGTAGGCCTCGGCAGCTACAGCGTCGTGAATGGCGACGAGGCCCTCTACCACGGTGTCGCCCAGGAGATGGTGGACTCCGGAAACTGGCTGCGCATCGAGTTCCGCGGCGAGCACCGCGTCTACGACACGTTCGTGAACGCCCCCCTCCAGTACTGGGTACGCGCCGCACTGATCTCGATCTTCGGAAGCAACTACTGGACCATGCGCATCCTGTCGGCCCTGTTCGGCATCGCGACGGTGCTCACGAGCTACCGCCTGGCGCTCTACCTGGCCGATCGGCGCGCGGCATTCCTGGCCGGCCTGGTCCTGCTTACCACGTTCCACTTCGTCTTCATCCACAGCGCTCGAACCGGCGAGCTCGAAACGCTCGTCGCGTTCTTCATCACCCTTTCCGCCTACCTCTTCCTGCGAGGCCTCGAAGAAGGGCGGGGGTTCATCTCACATCACCTGTGCCTGATCGCGCTGCTCAACCTCAAGAGTCCGCTGGTCCTGCTCCCGCTGATCACCGAGCTCGTCGTCTTCGCCGTGCTGCCGGTGTATCGCGCGCACTTCGCCCGCTGGGCGCGCAGCGCCGCGTTGGTCCTGCCACTCGGTCTCGTCTGGCACGTCGGCAACGCGCTGGCGCTGTGGGATCCGTTCCGGGAGGTGACCGACGTCGTGCTGGGCCAGGCGTTTGCGGGGCCGCACTGGTCGGCTCGGCTGGCGTGGAACGCGCGCTACTACGGCAGCACCCTGCTGTTCGCCGCCTTCCCCTACGTCCTCGTCTACCCCCTGGCCATCGCCGGAGTCTTCCGGGCGGCAGCCCCGGGGCAGGAGCGGCGGCGCTGGCTGGTGGTCGGGCTGTTCGCTGCGACCGTCGCGGTCTTCTTCCTGGCGCTGGAGAAGCAGCTGCGGCACTACATCATCCCGCTCTACCCGTTCCTCTCGGTCTTCGTGGGCGGCTGGCTAGCTCGCCTCTCCGGACGCCGGCTCGGCCCGATCGGCGCGCTCTACCTCGGACTGGCCGGGGCGGCGCTGCTCGCGATGGACGTGCGGCTCACGACCTTCAACCCGTTCGCCACGCGCTCCTTCGAGCTTCCGCTCGGCGTGCGCTGGCGCTCGCCGCCGGGCCTGGGAGCCGCGGCCGGCGTTGCGCTCAGCGGAGCGCTCGGCGCTGCGCTGTTGATCGGCCTGGCGCGCTGGCAGGCGTCGCGCAGGGCGCTGCCCACGCTGATCGCCGCCGCGCTGCTCGGCGTGGGCCTGGTCCGAGTCGCGATGCCCCTCCGCCACCTGGGCCACCAGACCGAGATGGCTCTCCTCCGCGAGCGGCTCGACGAAGCCCGTCGCGTGGGGGAGCCGATCGCGTTTCCGATCGAGATCGCCGAGTCGGGCCCGTGGCGGGCACTGTTCTACTTCGGCCGGGACTTTCGCGTCGTCGCCAAGGGCCGCCGCACCGCGCGGCGCACCGGCGTCTCCTTCGAGCTCTACGAGAAGGAGCCGCTCACCACGCCGCCGGAACCACGCTAGCTCGGCGGCTTCGCGCGGAGCGCCGCGGGCTCCGCGAGCTGCCACCCTCGACCGGACCGGCACCGCCCCGTATATTGCGCGAGCCACGGCGCCAGCTTCCCGGCGCTAGAACCCCACCGGGCTCCCCGACCCATGCGAAAGATCCCGAGCGCGACGTTGGCCGGCCTCGCTGCGCTGGGGGCGCTGAGCCTGGCCACCATCCTGGCGCTCTGGCTGCTCTGGGATACCCAGGCGGGTCTGGCCCGGCGTCACGCCCTGCTCTCTCGCGCACAGCGAAGCGTGACCACTCTCCAGGTCGAGGGCGTCGGCGAGTTCCCCCTGTTCCTGAACCCCGACGACCCGGTCATCACCACGCTGATCCTCGCGCGGCGCGGCTGGGAAGCGAACGAGACCTATTGGTTCTCCCGCAGCGTCGGTCCCGGCGACACGGTCGTCGATGTGGGAGCGAACATCGGTTACTACACGGTGCTCGGCGCGCTGCTGGTGGGAGACTCCGGTCACGTGTACGCGTTCGAGCCGGACCCCGAGAGCTTCGCGTTTCTGGAGCGCAACGTCCGCCTGAACGGACTGCACAACGTCACCTTGGAGCAGAAGGCCCTTTCGAATCGACCCGGGCAGATCCGTCTCTTTCTCTCGGAACGGAACAAGGGCGATCACCGAATCTTCGATGCGCCGGACGAGGAGAGAGAATCCATCGAGATCGAGGCCGTCACGCTCGACGACTACCTACGAGGCCGGGGCGACGAGGTCGACTTCATCAAGGTCGACACGCAGGGCGCCGAAGCCGTGATCGTCGAAGGCATGCAGCGGCTCCTGGCGAGCAACAACCATGTGCGCATGGCGATGGAGTTCTCCCCCTGGCTCCTCGAGCAATTCGGCAACGACCCGGCGGAGCTGCTCGCCACCCTGCAGGCCCATGGCTTCCGCTTCTTCGACATCGGCACAGGCCGGGCTCGGGTCGGGCTGATGGAGCCCGTGAACCCCATCTGGCTGCTGCGGAACTTCCCCGGCGACTCGAAGAAGCAGTTTACCAACGTCTACCTCACCAAGGGCCCTCCCCCGCGCAGGGCGCTCGTTTCGCGCCCGCGAGCCAGGCACTAGACTGGCCGCGCGGCGGCGCCGAGCGCCGCGCACGGTTGGATGGAGGGAGGCGATGGCGGGACCCGACGGCCTGGAAGGGAAGCTCGCGCTGGTCACGGGCGGTGCCTCGGGCATCGGACGGGCCAGCGCCGCGGCGCTTGCGAACGCCGGCGCCCAGGTGTTCGTCGCGGACATCGACGAGACGGGCGGTGCGCGCACGTGCGAAGAGCTGCGCGCGGCCGGTGCCAAGGCGGAGTTCGCGCGGGTCGACCTCACCGACGACGATTCGATCCACGCCCTCGCCGACACCGTGCTCGGCGCCGGGCGGGCCCCCGACGTGCTGGTGAACGCGGCGGGCTGGGACCGGGTCGAGCCCTTTGTCGAGAACAGCTTCGAGTTCGTGGAGCGCATCGTGCGGCTCAACCTGCTCGGGCCGGTCAAGATCACCCGCGTCCTCCTGCCGGCGATGCTCGAAGCGCGCGCGGGCAAGGTGGTGAACGTGGCCAGCGATGCGGGTCGCGTGGGCAGCTCGGGCGAGACCGCCTACGCGGGGGCGAAGGGGGGCGTGATCGCCTTCACCAAGTCGCTGGCGCGGGAGACCGCCCGCGCGGGCCTCTGCGTGAACTGCGTGTGCCCGGGGCCGACGGACACTCCCCTCTTCCACAGCCTGCCCGACAAGCTGCGCGAAGCGCTGGTCCGGGCGATCCCCTTCCGCCGTCTGGCACGGCCAGAGGAGGTCGCCGAGGCGATCCTCTTCTTCGCCGGCGGCCGCTCCGACTTCATCACCGGCCAGGTGCTCAGCGTGAGCGGCGGCCTCACCATGGCGGGTTGAAGGAGAGGCGAACCCGATGAAGTACGAAGACATCCGCTACGAACTCGAAGAGCCGAACGCGATCATCACGATCGACCGCCCCGAGCGCCTCAACGCCTTCCGCGGCCGCACCGTGGAGGAGCTGATCCACGCCTTCCAGCGCGCGTGGACGGACCGCTCGGTAGCCTGCGCGATCCTGACGGGTGCGGGCGACCGCGCCTTCTGCGCCGGAGGCGACCAGAAGGAGTACGCCGAGACGGGCAGCTACGGGACCAGCGGCAACGGCCTGTTCGAGATCGAGACCCTGCAAAACGTGATCCGCGACATCCCCAAGCCGGTGATCGCGGCGGTGAACGGGCTCGCGATCGGAGGCGGCCACGTGCTCCACGTGGTGTGCGACGTGACCATCGCCGCCGAGGGCGCCCGCTTCGGCCAGGCGGGCCCGCGGGTCGGCTCTTTCGACGCCGGCTACGGGACGGCCTATCTGGCGCGGGTGGTGGGCGAGAAGCGCGCGCGGGAGATCTGGTTCTTCTGCCGCCAGTACGACGCCCGCCAGGCCGAGCAGTGGGGCCTGGTGAACAAGGTGGTCCCCGCCGAGCAGCTCCTGGACGAAGCGCGCAGCTGGGGCCGCGAGGTGGCGGCCCTCTCACCCACGGCGATCCGCTTCTTGAAGGCGTCGTTCAACGCCGACAGCGCCCAGGCCTACGGACAGGGCAAGCTGGCCTTCGCCGGGCTGGAATCGTTCGGCAAGTCCGAGGAGGCCCGGGAGGGCCGGCGCGCCTTCGCCGACAAGCGCGCTCCCGACTTCTCGAAGTACCGCTAGCGGAGCTAGGCGGCCCGGTCCGCCACCGGCTCGCGCAGCGTGACGAACTCCTCGGCCGAGGTCGGGTGGATGCCGACCGTCGCATCGAACTGGGCCTTGGTGGCCCCGCACTTGAGCGCGACCGCGAAGCCCTGGATGATCTCCCCCGCCTCGGGCCCCACCATGTGGCAGCCGAGCACGCGGTCGCTGGCGCGCTCCACCACCAGCTTCATCAGCGTCCGCTCGTCGCGGCCGCTGAGGGTGTGCAGCAGCGGGCGGAAGCTCGTGCGGTAGATGTCGACGGCGCCGTATCGTTCGCGCGCCTGCGCTTCGCTGAGTCCGACCGTGCCGATCGCGGGCTGGCTGAACACCGCCGACGGTACGTACGTGTGGTCGGGTCGGGTCGGCTTGTGGTTGAAGAGTGTGTTGGCGACCGCGATGCCTTCGCGGATCGCCACCGGCGTCAATGTGATGCGGTCGGTGACGTCGCCAATCGCCCAGACGCTCGGCACCGAGGAGCGCGAGAACTCGTCCACCACCACGGCCCCCCGCCGATCGAGCTCCACCTTGGCGTCCTCGAGACCCAGGTCCCGGGTCAGCGGCGTGCGCCCCGTGGCGTAGAGGATCACGTCGGCCTCGAGAGCGGAGCCGTCGTCGAGGGACGCGCGCAGGCCGCCTTCGTGCCGTTCGATCTTCGCGACCCGCGCATCGAAGCGCAGGTCGGTCCCCCGCTTTCTCATCTCGTCGGCCAGCGTGCGGCGCACGTCGTCGTCGAAACCGCGCAGGAAAAGCGGACCGCGGTAGAGCTGGATCACCTCGCTACCCAGCCCGCGGAAGATGCCGGCGAACTCGACGGCGATGTAGCCACCCCCGACCACCAACACGCGGGGCGGCAGCTCCTCCAGGTGGAACGCCTCGTTCGAAGTGATGGCGTGCTCGATGCCGGGGACCGGCGGCAGAGACGGCCAGCTGCCGCTGGCGACCAGGATATTCGCTGCGCTGATGCGCCGGCCGTCGACTTCGACCGTGTGCGCGTCGACGAGCCGCGCGCGTCCTTCGATGCGCTCGGCGCCGGCCGCGTCGAGCAGCTCGCGGTAGACGCCGTTCAGGCGCTCGATCTCGCGGTTCTTGCCGGCGATCAGCGCGGCCCAGTCGAAGCGCTGCCGGCCCGCGCTCCAGCCGAACCCCGCCGCGTCCTCGAAATCACCCCGGAAGTGCGACGCGTAGACCAGCAGCTTCTTGGGGATGCAGCCCACGTTGACACAAGTCCCGCCCAGGTAGCGCTCCTCGGCCACGGCCACACGCGCTCCGAAGGCGGCGGAGAGGCGGCTCGCCCGAACGCCGCCGGAGCCCGCGCCGATCGTGAAGAGGTCGAAGTCGTAGCGCGCCATGGCACTCCCCCCGGTTGCGCTCGCCGCAGGCGCCCATACTACCCGACTCCCCGGCGCTCCCCGCCGGCGGCCACGCGTCGGATGCGCGCGCCGCACGCAACGCGTAGGATGCCGAGCGTCGTGACGCGGCCCCCCATTCCGCACCGGACCGGCCAGCGCGCCTCGCTCGGAACCCGCGCGCGGAGTGCGGCGTGGAGGTCGCGGCTGGCAGCGGCGCTGGCATTCGTCGCGATTCCGTTGACCGACTGCCGCCCCGTCCTCGATCCCAGCGCGCAGGTCGTGGTGACCGTGTACCCGCTCGAACTGCTGGTTCGCGAGCTCGGCGGCGAACGCGTCGGCGTGGCGACGCTGGTTCCACCTGGCGCCAGCCCCCACGCCTTCACGCCGGCCCCCACCGACCTGGCGAGCCTCAGCCGCGCCGCGCTCTTCGTCCGCGTCGGCGCGGGCTTCGACGACTGGGCGGCGCGCCTGGCGGCGGTGGCCCCGGATTCCCTGGAGACGCTCGCCCTGCTCGAGATCCGCGGCGTCGAGCCGCTGGCGGGCGACGACCCCCACGTCTGGCTCGACCCCATCCTCGTTCGCGACACCATCGTCCCCGAGCTCGCGCGGCGGCTCGCACGCATGGATCCGGCCGGCGCGGACGCCTATCGGCAGCGCGCCCGCTCCTTCTCGAAGCGGCTCGGCGCGCTCGACGCCGAGATCCGCCTCGCCCTGCCCGGGGACGGTGGCGGCTACATCGCCTACCACAACGCCTGGCGCCACTTCGCCCGACGCTACGCCCTCGCGCAGGTGGCCGTCGTGCAGGAATTCGCCGGAGAGGAGCCGACGCCCCGCGAGCTCGCGCGGCTGATCGGTGCCGCCCGCGCCGGGCACGTCCGCGCCATCCTGGTGGAGCCGCAGCTGAGCCCGCGGGCGGCGCGCGTGGTGGCTGCGGAGTTCGGCGGCGGGACGCGGGTCGTCGACCCGCTGGGCGATCCCGAGGACCGGAGCCGGTCCAGCTACGAGGCCCTGATGCGCTTCAACGCACACGCCTTCGCAGAGGCGCTGGGTGGGGAACGCTCGTGACGCCCCCCCCCCGCGTACCGGTCGTCCGTTGCGAAGACGTGACGCTGGAGCGAGACGGCCACGCCATCCTCGAAGACATCAGCTTCACGCTGCAGGCGGGCGATTTCCTGGGCGTGGTCGGCCCGAACGGAGCCGGCAAGACCACCCTGCTCCGGGCCGTGCTCGGCCTGCTCCCGGTGTCGGCCGGTCGCATCGAGGTGCTGGGGCAATCGGCGGGCGGGCACCACCGCGACGCCCAGCGCATCGGCTACGTCCCCCAGCGCAACCAGATCCCCAGGTCCTTCCCGGCCAGCGTGGCCGACGTCGTGCTGATGGGCCGGCTCGACGCCGGCTGGGGCCTCGGCTCGCTGCGGCCCGACGACCGCAGCGAGGTGCGGCGCAGTCTCGAGCTGGTGGGCATCGGCGACCTGGCGAGCCGGGCGGTGGGGCGTCTGTCGGGCGGCGAGCAGCGACGTGTCGTGCTGGCCCAGGCCCTCTGCGCCAGCACGCGACTGCTCGTGCTGGACGAGCCCACCATCGGACTCGACCTGCCGGCCGAGCACGAATTCTACGCGCTGCTGCGCCGCCTGCAGTCCGAACTCACCCTGTCGGTCATCTGTGTCTCCCACGACCTGGTGGCGTTGGCCGGAGAGGCAGACGACCTCATCTGCATCAATCGCCGCATGCACATCCACGGCAACCCGGAGGACGTGGTACACAGCCACGCCATCCGCGAGGCCTACAGCTGCGAGTTCGACTTCCTGGCCGGCGAGATCGCACACCACGAGCGCAGCGGACACGGACGCTGATGCTCGAGTACGGGTTCATGCAGCGCGCGCTGGTCGCGGCCGTGTTGATCGGCGCGGTCTGCGGCGTCCTGGGCTTCTTCGTGGTGCTGCGCCGCCTCGCCTTCATCGGCGTGGGCATCTCCCACTCTGCGATCGGCGGCGTCGCCGTGGGAATCCTGGCGGGGCTGAACCCGCTCGCCACCGGGGCGCTGTTCGCGGTCGGCGTGGCCCTCGGCATCTCCGCGGTACAGCGGCGGTCACCGCTCTCCGAGGACGCGGTGATCGGGGTGTTCTTCTCCGCGGCCATGGCGTTGGGCATCGTGCTCTTCAGCCTGAAGCGGGGCTACCAGCAGGACCTGTTCGGCTACCTGTTCGGCAGCGTGCTGGCGATCTCCGCCAACGAGCTGCTGGTCCTCGCGCTGGTCGCCGCGGCGATCCTCGCGGTACTCGCCAGCGTGTTCCGTCCGCTGCTGTTCGCGTCCTTCGACGAGGAGGTCGCGCGGGCCTACGGGCACCGGGTGGATGCGCTGAATACCGTCCTGCTCGTGCTGCTGGCCGCGGCCGTGATCATCGGCGTGCGCGTGGTGGGCGTCCTGCTGATCCAGGCGCTGCTGGTGATCCCGGCGGCCACAGCGGTGCTGTGGACGCAGAATTTCCGACGCCAGCTCGCCCTCTCGGCGCTGCTCGGCGTCGCCTGCGGCACGCTCGGCCTGTTCGTCTCCTGGCAGCTGGACATCGCTGCCGGAGGGAGCATCGTGCTGGTCTCCGTGGGGTTCTTCTTCGCCTCGCTGGCGCTGCGCCGTGCGGCGCCCGCGGCCTGATCAGCGGGCCGCCGCGACGTCGCGGGCCGCGCCCCGCGGGTCGAGGCGCAGCAGGCGCGGGACCCCGCCTTCGATCTGCCAGGCGGGAGAGTTCGAGTTGGAGGTCCAGACGCGCCCCTCCGCGTCGAAGTCGATCTCCCGGGTGTAGGTCACCCGGGTGGGGAGCGGGTAGACGGTGAACCGCTCGCTGCGCGGCTGGAAGCGGATCAGCGTGTCGCTGTTGGTGCCGCAGATCCACACCTCGTCCGTGCGCCGGTCCACGTGGAGAGCGTAGGGCGTCTCGCTCCCGCGCGGCTCGATGGGCAGCTCCCAGCTCTTGAACTCGCGCGAGTGGGGATCGAAGCGCGCGATGAGACTCCCGGAGAAGCTCGGCACCCACAGCTTGCCCTGCGAGTCGAAGCGCAGACGCCGCGGTGCGGGAAACGGCGTGTCGATCAGCTCGATCTCGAAGCTCTCGGGGTCGATGCGGCCGATGCGGTGCTCGTTGAGCTGGCTGAACCACGGGGTGCCGTCGGGGGCGATGTCGATGCCGTAGGGGACCGGTAGCGAGACCCCTTCTCCTTCGGCCGCCGAGCCGCGCAGGTCCACGTAGCGACCCAGCCAGAGCAGGAAGGGCATCGCCCGCACGATCACCGCCTGACCGAAGGTGCGCGACGGCAGTCGAATCTGGCGGTGCTCGCCGCTGGCCGGGTCGAACATCCCCAGGTGGTTCGAGGCGGAGATCGTGTACCAGATGCGCCCCTGTGCGTCGATGCGCAGGGTGTGGGGGTAGAAGCCGCGGCGCAGGTCCTCGATCAACCACTCTTCGCTCTCCGGGTCGAAGCGGGCGAGCTGGTTGCCGAGCGCCAGCGTGATCCACACGGAACCGTCGGGGCCGACCTGCAGCGAGTGCGGCCCCACGTGCGCGTTCGTGGTGGAGGACGTGGTCCGGGCGCTGGCGAACACCCCGCCCAGCGGGAGGTCTCCCTGCGGAATGTCCCACGCCTCGCGTTTCCCGCCCGGAACGCTCGGGTCGAGGCGGTAGAGCTGATCCTGGGACATGTCGACCGAGTAGATGCGGCCGTCGGGGTGGACGGTGACGTCGTGTTGCATCGAGGCGCGTCCGCCCAGCTCCCATTCTTCGACCACGGCGCGCCGCACCTCGGCTTCGGGAGGCGGGGCGAAGTCCGCCTCGCCCATGCGCGCCGTCAGCGCGGCGACGGCGTGGTCCGGATCGTAGGCGGCGACGAAGTGCGCGGGCAGCGCCTCGCGCAGCTCGCGGCTGAGCATCCCGCCGCGGCGCCCCATCAACAGCAGCAGCTTGCGCCACTCCTCCTCGTCCCGGGCGACGCGCGTGGCGGCGTTGCCTTGTTGATGGCAGAAGGTGCACTGGCGCTTGAACTCCTCGAGCTGGTCCGGGTCCTCGATGCGCTCCAGCACCAGGTGGAACCAGCGGTTCGCGGGGAGCTGATCGGCCAGCGCGACCGGGTCGGTCTCGCGTTCCAGGGTGAAGTCGAGCGGGCGACCCGCGCGGGCCGGCAGACTCTCGAGGCGCAGGTCCTTCCAGCCGATGCGGCGCACCCGCACGGTCAGGGCCTGGGGCGTCTCGGGGGCCGGCGCGGTGTAACGTCCCGCCCCATCGCTGAAGACGGTGACCGAGTGGGCGGGATCGCCCTGCTGGAAGGTGACCATGGCGCCGGGCACCGCGGCACCGCCGGCATCGCTCACGCGGCCCGAAATGGCGCCCGCCGCCTCCTCGCTGCGGGCTCCCGCAGGAGGCGGGGGTGCGGATAGAATCGCGGCGCCGACGAGGCAGGAGAGGGCGACGAGGGACCGGCTGCGCATGAAGGCTCCTGAGGGGCACCATCCTACCCCCGCGCGGTGTCGCGTGCCGCCGCTTCTCGCCTGCACCCTCGGGGCGCTGTCGGTCGCACTGGCGACGGCGCCCGCGTCCCCTCTGCCGGTGGCCGAGCCGCCCACCGGCCCCCTGCACGTCTCCCTGGTGTTCGGGCCGGAGGCCGACCTGGACCTGTACGTCACCGGGCCCCTCCGCGAGACCGTCTACTTCGCCAAGCCGCACTCCAGGTCCGGGGGCGCACTGGAGGCGGACCTGCGCTGCGACGCCCCGGCTCCCCGCGTCGAGCGGGTCGTGTTCCCGCGGCCCCTCAGCGGCCGCTACCGGGTGAGCGTCGACTTCCCCGAGCGCTGCACCGACCGTGGCGCTGCGGTTCCGTTCCTGGTGGTCGTCGAAGACCGGGGCACCAGGCGGGAGACCCGCGGTGAGATCACGTTCGGCGACTTCCAGTCGATCGTCGTGGAGTTCGACGTGCCGGAGCGGAGCGCGCGCTGAGGTCGCTCACGGCCCGGTTTTTTGCCGGCGCAGGGAGCGCTCCAGGCGCACGCGGGTCGCTTCGTTCGGGTAGGCCGCGAAGGCCGCCGCGCGGTTCTCCGCGGACACCCCTTCCTGCTCGAT
>JAZFWH010000062.1:0-4478 GCA_036482635.1 Myxococcota bacterium | reverse complement strand
GCAGCAGCCCTCCGGCGAGCCACGCACGGCGGGTGTTCCCCGGGTCCGCGCGTCGCACCAGGAGGACGGCCAGTGCGGCGATGGCGAGTCCCTCGAGCGCGCTCAGCAGCGGTAGCACGAGCACCGTGGCGTCGATCGCGCCGACGGCGCGCAGGCCGCGCATCACCAGCGCCGCACCGTAGTAGAAGAGGGGGGGGTCGCCCGTGGCCCAGCCCGCGCTGGGATCGGGCAGGGACCAGTCGTTGGTCAGGGCGTAGATGTACTGCCAGTTGAAGGTGGCGTCGAAGCCCCAGTCGGCCGGGTAGCGAATCGCGTTGTGGATCCGCATCGCCAGTGCCACGAGCGTCAGCAGCGCCGCGGGCAGGAGCGTGTGACGCAACGGAGACGCCATCACGACGCGCGCCGGGCCGCCTCCACGGACTCGGCCATCGCGTCCGCGGCCCGGTCCCAGTCGAAGCGCTGCGACCATTCCAGCGCCGAGGCGGACATGGCGGACGCCAGGCGGTCGTCGCCGAGCAGCGTGGCGATGCGGTTGGCGAAGGCGGGCACGTCGCCGCTGGGCACCAGGAAGCCGGTTTCGCCGTGGCGGACCGAGTCGCGCAGGCCGGGCGCGTCGGTCGCCACCACCGGCGTGCCGAGCGCGTTGGCCTCGATCACGGTGAGGCCCCAGCCTTCCTTGGTCGAGGGGCAGACGCAGACTCTCGAGTTGCCGACCAGCCGGTCGCGCTCCGCGTCGCTCACGAAGCCCGCGAAGCTCGTGCGCCCGGCGACACCGACCTCCGCCGCGACGCGCGCCAGTCGGCTGCGGGCGGAGCCCGCGCCGATCACCACGACCTCGGCGTCGGGAAAGCGCTCGACGACTCGGGCCATGGCGCGCAGCAGGAGGTCGATGCGCTTGTACGCCTCGAGCCTGCCCACGTAGGCCACCAGCCGGGGTCTCTTGGCGATGGGCGGCGGCTCGAGCGCGGGTCGCCGCACGCCGCAGTGCACGACGCGGATCCTGTCCGGGTCGATTCCACGAGCCACCAGGTCGGCCTCGGTGCTGTCGGAGATGCACACGAAGGGCGTCTTGCGGTAGACGAAGGGGATCGCCTGCTCGGCCGTCCAGACCGCCGCCGCCACCGGCCACGAGACCTGCTGAAAGGCCGTCTCGCCGAACAGGTGGTGACACAGTGCCAGCACGGGGGCCGCGGAGTACGCCGGGGAGTGGAACGGAAGCTTGTTGAGGCACTCCACGACCACATCGAAGGCGCCCCGACGCGTCTCTCGCGCGCAGGTCCACGCGGCGCGCGGATAGTAGGTGGGCAGCGCCCCGAGACGCCAGACGCGCATCCCTTCGATCTGGTCGCGCGCCGCCGCGCCGCGGAAGCGAGAGGCAGCCAGCGTGACCTGAAAGCCCCGCGCCGCCAGGCGGCCGAAGACCTCGCGGACGTGGATCTCGGCCCCTCCGGCCTTGGGGTGGCGGGGGTCGCGCTCGTTGAGGACCAGCAGGCGTGCCGGCGAGGGCATGGGGTCACAGGCGGCCCAGCCAGTCGGCGATGCGCAGCCACCAGACGACCCAGAGCGCCTCGAGGCCGATGCGCTTGGTCAGCTTGGAGGTCCCGCGGGTCCGGTCGAGGAAGAAGAAGGGGATCTCCTGGATGCGCGCGCCCGATTTGACCAGGCGGTAGTTCAACTCGATCTGGAACGCGTATCCGTTGGAGCGGATTCGCTCGACGGCCACACGCTCGAGAGCGGTCCGCCGCATGGCCCGGAAGCCTCCGGTCGTGTCGCTGATCGGCAGTCCGGTGACCACGCGCGCGTACCAGTTGGCGTAGTAGCTGAGCAACAGGCGCACGATGGGCCAGTTGATCACGGTGATGCCGTTCAGGTAGCGCGAGCCGAGCACGACGTCGCAGTCCTCGAGCTCCGCGAGCATCACCCGCAGCGTCTCGGGCGGATGCGAGAAATCCGCGTCCATCTGGACGATCACGTCCGCACCGAGCCTCAGCGCCTCGCGGAGCCCGTCGCGGTAGGCGGGCCCCAGGCCGCGCTTCTGGGCACGCTGGAGCACGTGCACCCGCGGGTCCTCGCCGGCCAGTTCTGCCGCAAGCTTGCCGGTTCCGTCCGGCGAGTCGTCGTCCACCACCAGGACCTCGATCCGCGCATCCTGCTCCAGGACACGGGGGACGAGTTCCGGGAGGTTCTCGGCCTCGTTGTAGGTGGGGATCACGACGATGCAGCGACTCACGGTCTCCTCGCGCTTCGAATAACCTACTCTCCCCGGGTAAGCCTGACCACCAGCCACGGAGCCAACGGCCCTCCATGCGGATCGCTTCCAAGTCGCGTCCGCGGAGGACGCGACGCGCGCGCGCCATCCTGACTGGGTCGGTGTCGGCCGTGGTGCTCGCGATCGCTTGCGACGGCCCGACGCCCAAGCGGGGGAGGGTGCTGCTGGTGGGCATCGACGGGGCCACGTTTCGCATCATCCAGCCGCTGCTGGACCAGGGACGGCTGCCCCACCTGGCACGCATCGCAGAGGCGGGCATCGCGGCGCCGCTCCGCGCGCATCTCCCCCTTCAGTCGCCGCGTATCTGGACCTCGATCGCCACCGGCAAGCTGCCCGAAGACCACGGCATCCTGGGCTTCGCGCGGGAGGAGGACGGAGCTCGGCGTCTGTACGGCAGCGCGGACCGCAAGGTACACGCGCTGTGGAACATCGCGTCCGCGGCGGGCCTGACCGTGGCGGTCGTAAACTGGTGGAACACCTACCCGCTGGAGCGGGTTCGCGGCGTGATGGTCTCGGATCACCTGCTGCCGCTGGAGATCGTCGGCCGTCGGGTGCTCACCGGCGCCGCCGCCAGCGGAGACCGAGGTCCCATCGTCCATCCCGAGGTCTGGCAGGGGCGCGTGTCGGCGCTGCTCGCCGCCACCAGCCCGCTGACGGAGGTCCCCAATCCCTTCGAGAGTCGCGCGGCGTTTCCCGACGACGAATCGCGCGGGGACCTCGCCCAGCGCTACCGCAACGACCAGGTCGTGACGCGCATCGCCCTGGAGATCGAGCGCGATCTGAACCCGGATCTCCTGATGGTGTACCTGCCCGGGATCGACCGGGTCTCCCATTTCCTGTGGGGTGCGATCGAGCCCTCTCCGCTCTACCCGGAGCTGACTGCCAAGCAGCGCACCGCCCGCGCGCGCGCGCTGGCTGGTTACTACGAGTTCAGCGACGCGCTGATCGGCAGGCTGGCCGCCCGCTACGGGCCCCGGGATCTGGTGCTGGTGGTCTCGGATCACGGCTTCGAGGCCGGTCGCAAGGTCGGTGGTGTGACCGGCGTGCACAAGTCGCAGCGGTCCCTGGAGGGCGTGATCTTCGCGCGCGGGCCGGGTGTCGCCGCGCCCAGCGAGAGTCGGCCCGTTTCCGTGAACGACGTCACGCCGACAATCCTCGCCTGGCTCGGTCTCCCGCTGGCGCGGGACATGGCCGGCCGGCCGGCGCCCTTCCTCGAGGCGCCCGGGCTCGAAGCCGTCGCAACCTACGACACCGCACCGATCCAGCGCCTGACGGAGGCGCCGTCGGGTGTCGAGGGAGCCATCCTCGAGCAGCTTCGCGCGCTGGGTTATTTCGAGCATGGCGCGTCGGACTGAGCCGCCCCACTCCGCGAGCGTTGCGGCGGAGCGCGCGTGAGCGGCCGGGCGTGGCTGCGGCTCGGTTGGATCGCCGCGCTGGCGGCGGCGGCGGGCGTGCGCCTGTGGAACGCCCTGACCGGCCCGCTGATGTGGGGCTACGACGCGTGGGCGCACGTGGCCTACGCAATCTTCCTCGACATCTACCGGGCTGTGCCCTGGGCCGATCAGGGCTGGTCCTATTTCCACCCTCCGTTTCACGCGGCGCTCGGCTGGCTGCTGGCGCAGCCGGGCAGCGGCGAGGGGCTGATGCGCGGTCTGGCACTGCTCGGCAGCGCCGCGAGCCTCGGGACGGCGGGCCTGGCCGCCTGGCTGGTGCAGCGGGTCTCGCCCCGGCCGCGGGGGCTGCCGCTGCTGGCCTTCGCGGCCGTCGCGTTCTTGCCGGTGCACTTCTTCGTGAGCCCGATGCCCGGGAACGAGATGACCCTGACTTTCTTGACCAGCGCCGCCGTGGCGGTCTACATCGCCAACGAAGGGCGCGAGCGGCCGCGCCTGGCGCCGGCCGCGGCGGCGGGCTGCCTGCTGGGACTCGCGCTGCTCACGAAGTTCAGCGGGGTCACGGCGCTGGCGGCACTCGGCGCCGCCAGCGCGCTGCGGGCCTGGGACTCGCGCGGCCGGGCCGGCGAAGCGGCGCGGGCCGCGCTGCGCGGTGCAGCGGTCGCCGGCGCGGCGCTGGCGCTGGCGGCCCCCTACTACGCCCGCAACGCGGCGGAGTTCGGCACACCGCTGCGGCTGAGCCGCGACACCTCTCTGGTCCGGTCGGTGGAGGGCGAGCAGCGCCCGGGGGTGCGCTTCGCGCGCGATTACTTCGCGTT
>JAZFWH010000061.1:0-5842 GCA_036482635.1 Myxococcota bacterium | reverse complement strand
GAGGGCGAGCAGCACGCGGCGGGCGGCGCGCGACGGCACGCTGCCTAGCGTACGCGTTCGGGTTCGAGGCGCACGACCACGCCCTGGGGCACGATGCGGATGGCGGCGCCCCGGCTGCGGTCCCAGCCCTCGATCTGCGACTTCCAGCTCGTGCGGGTGTAGATCACGCGTTGGGGCTCGCAGCGGACCAGCGAGACCGCCGAGGCCACGGCGACCCAGGCGAAGGCGATCCACAGCAGCCGCCGGGCCCGCCGGCCGCCGGCGCGACTCGCGTGCACGAAGAGCGCCGTGGCGAGGATCGCGTTGGGCGCCGCGAAGTAGCGGTGGTGGTCGACCAGCATGGCCGCCTTGCCCGCGCGGTGGGTCTCTCCGAAGAAATAGCCGAAGCCCAGCAGGGCGAGGAAACCGAAGAGCAGCGTCGCGCCCGTCGTGGAGACTCGCCTGCGTGCAAGCTCTCTCCAGTGTCCGGGTCCGTAAAGCAGGTAGACGACCAGCGCGGCGCCGGCGAAGCACAGCAGGCGCAGCCCCCAGGCGGCCTGCCCGCCGGAGACGTCGCGGTAGAGCGCGCGCCCGGTCGCCTCCATCGCGTCGAGCCCGCCGAAGGACGCCGCGAACACCTTGGTGCCCACCAGCAGGAACGGCAGGTCCCAGCCGAAGCCCGCCAGCCGGGTGTCCGACACCTGCGCGCTCTGCGAGAAGAAGACCGCCGCGTGGAAGGCGGCAGCGCCCGACAGGATCAGCGCCTTCGCGAGCTCGCCGCGGTTGCGCGCCAGCAGCCAGCGCCCCCACGCCACGGGGGCCAGGGCGCTGGCCATGACGCTCGCCACACCGGCGCAGGCGAGCGCGACCGGGAGCAGGGGTCTCTCCCAGCGTTGCGCGGGGATCGCGAGCAGCAGGAGCAGGGCCAGGAACGCGGCGTAGACGTGCGCGTAGGTCGTGTGGGTCTTCGAGTAGAAGAGCGGCGAGAGGCTCAGCACCAGGCACAGGGCGAACCGGGGCGCGGCGCCGCGCAGCGGGAAGCCCGGCAGGAAGACCGCCAGGAAGGTCGCCAGGCAGACCAGCAGGCCGATGCCGGTGGTGAGGTGGGCCGCGTAGGCGAGTGGAACGCTGTGGGCCGCCAGCGCGGTGGCGACAGTCGGCACGGCCGCGTAGTAGCCGCGGTGGGGCGCCGCGATCGCGGCCCAGCCGTGCTCGAAGGCGTACTTGAAGTACAGGTACCCCTCTTCCATGTAGAAGTTGGGGAACCCGTACTTCTCCGGGGTGCTCAGGCCGTAGCGCAGCAGCAGGGCGAAGAGAGCGCCGAGGGCCGCCAGCGCCAGCGCGCGGCCCCCGGTGGCTCGAAGCCAGACCATCTCGCGATGCTAGTTGAGCTCCTTGCGCGTGTAACCGAGCAGGCCGCGCGCGATGATCATGCGCTGGATCTCGCCCGTGCCCTCGTAGATGTCGGTGATGCGCACGTCGCGGAACCACTTCTCGAGCAGGTGCTCGCGGGAGATGCCCATCGGGCCGAGCAGCTCGATGCAGCCCTGGGTGATCTGGCGCACCGCCTCGCCGGTCTTGGCCTTGCAGATCGAGGCCTCCATGTTGTTGGGCTGGCCTTCGCTCGAGAGCCAGGCGGCCCGCAGGATGGTGAGCAGCGCCGCCTCGTAGGTCGTCTCGAGCCGCTGGAACTTCTCGGCGGCGGCGGGCTGGCGAGCCGCGTTGGGCCCGTACTCGATCTCGATCCCGGCCGCACGCAGCTGGTCGCGGGTGAAGTCGAGGGCCGCCTCGGCCATGCCGATGCCGATCGCGGAGACCGCGGGCCGCGTCATGTTGAACGTCTTCATCACGCCGCGGAAGCCCCCCGAGCTCTTCTTCGAGATGGTCTCGTCGAGCCCGAGCAGGTTGGCGCGCGGGATGCGGCAGTCCGTGAACACGTAAGCGGCCGTGTCGTCGGCGCGGATCCCGAGCTTCTTCTCCTTTTGGGCCACCACGAACCCGGGCGTGCCCTTCTCGATCAGGAAGGACTTGATCCCGGCGCGCCGCGCCGACTTGTCGATCGTCGCCCAGACCACCACGCCGTTGGCCCGGCAGCCGGTGGTGACGAAGATCTTCTCGCCGTTGATGACCCACTCGTCGCCGTCGAGCACGGCGCTGGTCTGCACCCGCGAGGGGTCCGAGCCGCAGCCCGGCTCGGTGATCGCCATGGCCAGCGTCATGTGCCGCCACTTCTCCACCTGCTCGGGCGTGCCGGCCGCGCGCAGCGCCGCGTTGCCCAGGCCGCCCGTCGGCCGCCGCATGCGCACCGAGTAGTCGCCCCAGGTCTCGCCGGCCGTGATCAGCATGCCGATCACGCCCCGGCTCGAGTCGAGCTCGTCGTGCTGCTTGAGCTGCGCGTAGACGTCGGGGAAGTCATCGGCCTCCTCCAGCGTCTCGGGCGGAAACTCGTGCTCGTTCTCGTCGTAGTAGCGCGCGTACTTGCGCGACACGAGGGCCGCCGCGCGGACCTGGGCGAGGATCTTCTGGTCGTACTCGGAGGGCTCGAAGTTGATCACGGCTGGACTCCTCAGACGGAGACGGTGCCCTCGAGGACACCGAGGGTTCGGGCGTTGCGGTACCAGAGCTCGACCGGGTGCTCGCGGATGAAGCCGTGGCCGCCCAGCACCTGCAGGCCCTGGTCGGTGATCCACATGGACTTCTCCGCCGCGTAGGCGCGCGCCATGTGCGCGGCGCGCGTGGCGTCGAGGCCCTGCTCGAGCTGGCTGGCGACCTTCCACACCAGCCAGCGCGTCGCCTCGGTCTCGATGTGCATATCGGCCAGCTTGAAGGCGATGCCCTGCTTCTGGGCGATGGCCTGGTCGAAGGCCTCGCGCCCCTTCGCGTAGGGCACGGCGTACTCGAGCGCCGCGCGCGAGAGGCCGACCATCGCCGCGCCGAGCGCGGCCCGCGAGTGGTTGAGCAGGCGCGTCACGTCGCTGCCCTTCTCGCCGCCGAGGCGGTCTGCGGCCGGGACCTCGACGCCTTCGAGCTCGAGCGTCGCGGTGGGCAGCGCGCGCACGCCAAGATTTTTTTCCGGGGCGCTCACGCTGAGCCCCGCGGCGTCGCGAGGCACGATGAAGGCGTCGAGCCGGTCCCGATTGCGCGCCACCACCAGGAAGTGGGTGGCGCGGTCGCCCATCGGCACGAAGCACTTGGTCCCGTGCAGGACGAAGCCCTCGCCCCTGGCCTCGGCCTCGGTGCGCGGCGCGAAGGCGTCGAAGGCCGGTCCCGGCTCCGCGACGGCCAGGGCCGCGGCCCGGTAGCTCTCGGTGCAGAAGGCCGGCAGGTAGCGCTTCTTCTGCTCCTCGCTGCCCTGGTCGACCAACGCGTACACGAAGCCCGCAGGCGCCAGGGCCGCCAGCGCCAGCGCCACGTCGCCGAAGGCCAGCTCCTCGAGCACCAATGTGTTGGTCAGGGGCGAACGCGCCTCGCCGGCCCCGCCGTAGGCCTCGGGGATCTGGGTGGTCACGAGCCCGAGCTCCCAGGACTGCGCCAGGAACGCCTCGGAGATCTTGCTCTCCTCGTCGCACTCGCGGGCGAGGGGTCGCATGGCGGACAAGGCGAAATCGCGCATCACGTCGCGCGCCACCGCCTGCTCTTCGCTGGGCTTGAAGGTGATCACTCTGTGCTCCTCCTGCTCGGTGCGGAATCCGGGCCGGGGCCCTGCCCCGCCTCGGCGGGTTCGGCCCGCGCCCCTTCCGGGCGCGACACCTGGTGGAAGTAGAAGTCCATCGCCTCGCGGCCGCCTTCTTTGCTCATCAGGCCGCTGCGGTAGATCTCGCGCGCGTCGAGCAGCCCGAGCGCCACGCCGCACCACACGCTGGCGTCGGCCGTGTAGCGGACGTCGGCGCGCTCGGCGAAGCCGCGCTGCACGGTGCAGGTGCCGTCGTGGATGCGCACCGCCCACGCGCCGCCGCCGGGGCCCGCGAGGCGGATCTCGAAGGTCAGGTCGACGCCCTGGGCGCGCTCCTCGCGCACCATGAAGGGCAGCGACTCCAGCACCGACTGGGCGGAGGTGTCGGTGAAGCGGCGCGCTTCGATGCCCAGGTCGTCGAGGCCGCGCTGGATCCACCAGCGGCCGATGGCCAGGATGATCGGCTCGAGCGAGCGGCCCCGCTCCGTGAGGGCGTAGCCGGCGCGGCCCCCCTCGCTGACCGACTCGACGAAGCCCGCGGAGACCAGCTCGCGCAGCCGGCCCGAGAGCACCCGCGGCGCGATCCCCGTGCGCTTGCGCAGCTCCTGGAACCCGCACGGGGCCCACAGCAGGTGGCGCACCAGCACCAGCGTCCAGCGGTCGCCGATCACCTCGAGCGCGCGGGCCACGGGATCGAAGATCCCCCCCGGCCGCGGGATCTCCGCCAGGCGCTGCGGCTGCGGTATCCAGGACGCCATCATCGAAGTATTTAACAAAGAGCTGCCGAGTATTCAATAGATACTTCTCGAGCCGGCCGGCAGACCGGGTGCGGGAGTGGGTGCAAGCCTTGACAAACCGGGCGATTGCAACAAATTATGAATGTATTCACATTTTGGAGCCCAGGTCATGACCGGTCTCCGGGAGCGCCAGAAGCAGGGCCGCGAGGCGCGCATCCTGGCCGCCGCAGCGGAGCTCTTCGAGACCCAGGGCTACGGCGGCACCGCCATCCAGGAGATCGCCGGGCGTGCCGAGTTGGCCGTCGGCACCATCTACAACTACTTCCGCTCGAAGCCCGAGATCGTGCTGGCGATCGTGCGCCGCGACACCGCCGAGGCGCTCGCGGCCGGAGAGGAGGTCCTCAAGCACCCCCCGCGCGACCCGGTCGGCGCGGTCACCGCCCTGCTCGAGCGCGCGATCGAGCCCTTCGCCCGCCACGACCGCGCGCTGTGGCGCGAGCTGGTGGCCGCTGCGCTGCTGGACCCGAAGCTCGCGGCCGGCCTGTTCGCCGAGGACCTCCGCCTGGTCGGCGAGCTCAGCGCGCTGCTGCGCGAGCTCCAGGCCCGCGGCGACCTGCGCCCCGAGCTCGATGCGGGCCGCGCCGCGGTCGCGCTCTACGGCGTCTTCTTCAGCTGGTTCATGGCCTTCGTCGCCAGCGACGCCGTGGCGATCGGCGCCGTCCGCGCCGAGCTGGCCCAGGGGATCGGGCTGGTGATGCACGGCCTTCTGGCGCGTGCCCCCAGCGAAGCAAGGAGAGCGACATGACCACCGAGCAAGCCCTGAACCGTCACTTCGTCGCGACCGGCATCCTGAAGGAAGGCTGCACGCGCGAGGACTGGTACGCCGGCCACTGGATTCGCATCCAGCTGGGCCGCCTCGAGCTGCCCTTCTTCCCGATCCTGCGCCGCAACGGGCCGGTCGTGCTGCACGACCTCCACCACATGCTGGCCGGCTACCCGACCGACTGGCGGGGCGAAATGGAGGTGGCCGGCTGGGAGCTCGGCAGCGGCGGCTGCGGCTGGCACGGCTTCTACTGGATCGATCGCCTCACGGCCTTCCTGCTGGGCCTCGTCATGGCGACCGGGCCCACCCTGCGGGCGTTCACCCGCGGCAGGAAGTGCCGCAACCTCTTCCGCAGGAACCCTGAGGAAGTGCTGCGCACGGACGCGGACGAGCTGCGCGCCCAGCTCGGCGTCTGAGCGGCCGGCTTTCCCCAATGCGGCTTTCGATTGCCGACCGCCCCCCGCTCCGGGTAGCCTAGTCGTGTGCCGGAGGTGGACGGAGGATCGCCGGCGGGCAAGCACCGCCCGCGGGAGGAAAGTCCGGGCTCCAATGGGCAGGGAGGTCGCTAACGACGACCCGGGGTGACCCGAGGGAAAGCGCAACAGAAACCACACCGCCGATGGCCGACGA
>JAZFWH010000060.1:0-5449 GCA_036482635.1 Myxococcota bacterium | reverse complement strand
CGCTACGACGGGCGCGGCTTCGGGCTCTCGGATCGCGACGTCACCGACTTCTCGCTGGACGCGCGCGTGCGCGACGTGGAGGCGGTGGTGGATGCCCTGGGTGCGGAGCGCTTCGCGCTCTACGCGTTGTCCGCGGGTGGGCCGATCGGAGTCGCCTACGCGGTCCGCCATCCCGGGCGCGTCTCCCGCCTAGTGCTGGCGGCGACCTGGGCCAGCACCGACACCGAGCAGAGTCGCATGATAAGAGACCTCTTCGAATTCGCGGGAGCGAACTGGGAGACGCCCGCGGCCCGGGCCTCCCTCGTCGAGTTCCTGGCGCCCGAGGCGAGCGACGTGGAGCGACGCGTCCTGATGCATTTCCTCCAGGTCTCCGGCGACGGCCCGCAATTCCTGGGCTTCATACGGTCCCGCCTCGACATCGACGTGACGGAGCAGGCGCGCCGGATCCGCATCCCGACACTGGTCGTGGCCAGCGATGCCGACACGACCGTCCGGCTGCCAACCTCGCGCCGTCTGGCGTCGCTCATCCCCGGCGCGCGCTTCGAGATCATCGAGGGCGCTGGCCACAGGGGCGCCGCGTTCAACGACCCGCGCGTGATGCGCCTGGTCTCCGACTTCCTCGCTGAAGACGCCGGCGGCACGCAGTAACGGACGACCTCGAGCCGGGGCGGGGGGGGCAAGAGCCCGTGATCACTACTATCCCACTCCGTGCCGGTCTTTGCTCGGCGTCCTGGGTCGCCAGACGCCGCTAGAGCTTCCGGGTGTGTCCGCCGGTTTACGGGATGCCAGTGGCGGTGTGTTCACGGGGGGCGATCGCTTTCTGGCACACCGGGCGCGGTTCGAGCCCTCGACCCTCGAGGTTCGGAGGTTCGTCGTCTGCGAGCGTAAAGGGGGTCGTGACCGCATGCGACCGACAGTATGGGCCCCCCTTCGCGTCGGCAGAGGCCTTGCGTCCGCATCCTGCAGCGACCCTCGCGCGCGCGCGTAGCGGGTTCGCGGTCCGCGCCCGAGGGGAATCCGGCCCGCGGGGGGCCCATCACAGAGAATTCGCTTCCGTCGGATTGCGGGTAGAATTCCCCGGGTGAGCGGCCCCCAACCCGAGCGCCACCCCCCGCCGGCGCCGCAGATCGCCGTGCTGGGCTTCCTGATCGGCCGTATGCGCGGCCAGGGCTGGCTGAGCGACCCCGACTACCGGTACACGAAGCAGGTCTCGGGCTGCTGGGTGGCGGGGGGGCACCACCTGCTCCTCGAGATGTGCGCCGACTACCCGCTGCGCGAAGGCCTGTGCGACCGCCACTCGGTAGCGCTGGTCGTGTCGCCGGGAGCCGAGGAGGGGTCGCTGGTCTCGCGCGCCTACACCGATGGCGGCGGCGTGATCGACTACCGCCCCGTGCCGACCGCGGGCGGCCTCGTCTTCGACGACCGGGTGCCCCACGGCGTGCAGGCGCTTCACGCGCGGAAGATCCTGCGGGCCACGAGCTTCGGCTACGAGGAGACGCTCGAGGTCGACCGCGGCGACCGCGCGTTCGTCCCCTACGCGAAGATCGAGCTGCACCGAGAGGGCGAGTGAACGGCATCCACGACATGGGCGGCATGGACGGCTTCGGCGTGGTCGAGGTCGAGGAGAACGAGCCCGTCTTTCACGAGCGCTGGGAAGCCCGGGTGTTCGGGATCAACCTGCTCGCGCTGGCCTCCGGCCCGGCCAACATCGACGCCAGCCGCCACGCGATCGAGCGCATCGAACCAGACCAGTACCTGACGCTCGGCTACTACGGCCGCTGGCTCCGCGCCCTGGAGACGCGCCTGGTCGAGCTGGGCTTCCTGGCCGAAGGCGAGCTCGACGCCCGGCTCGAGGGACGCGCCGTCGAGTCGCCGCCGCCGCCCCCGCCCGGCGAGCCCCCGAGCCCCAACGCCCGGCGCGAGATCGCGAGCGAGCCCGCCTTCTCGGTCGGACAACGGGTGCGCACCTGCAACCTGCAGCCGCGCGGACACACCCGCCTGCCCGGCTACGCCCGCGCGCGCCGCGGCGTGGTGGCGATCGTGCATCCGGCCTTCGTGTTTCCCGACACCCACGCTCACGGCCTGGGCGAGCAGCCCGAGTACGTCTATTCCGTGCGCTTCGAAGGGCGGGAGCTCTGGGGAGAGCGGGCCGAGCCCTCGACCTGCGTTCACCTGGATCTCTTCGAGAGCTATCTGGAGGCGGAGACCTGAGATGGGCGGCGGCGAACCGCGCGAAGGCCGCGCCGACCTGGCGCTGCGCGTCGAGGCGCTGGAGGCGATCCTTCGGGAGAAGGGGCTCATCGACCCGCAGGCCGTCGATGGCCTGATCCGGGCCTTCGAGCAGGACATCGGGCCCATGAACGGCGCGCGGGTCGTGGCGCGCGCCTGGGTCGACCCGGCCTACAAGGCCCGACTGCTCTCCGACGCCACCGCGGCCATCGCCGAGCTCGGCTTCGGCGGGCCGCAGGGCGATCAGATGGTCGTGGTGGAGAACACGCCGCAGGTGCACAACGTGGTCGTGTGCACGCTCTGCTCGTGTTACCCGTGGCCCGTGCTCGGGCTACCTCCCGCGTGGTACAAGTCGCCGGCCTACCGCGCGCGCGTGGTGCGCGAGCCGCGGGCGGTACTCGCCGAGCTGGGCCTCGAGCTCTCGGGAGACGTCGCGATCCGCGTGTGGGACAGCAGCGCCGAGGTCCGTTACCTGGTGCTTCCGGAGCGGCCACCCGGCACCGAGTCGCTCGGCGAGGACGAGCTCGCAGCGCGCGTGACCCGCGACGCCATGATCGGCGTGTCGAAGGCAACGGGCGGTGGCTGACTCGAGGGCAACGGTCGTGCTCGACAGCGAGGGACGCGCCGCTCCACCGCGGCGCAACGGGGAGTTCGTCTTCGAGGCGCCCTGGCAGAGCCGGCTCTTCGGCATCACCATGGCCCTGCACCAGGCCGGCCGCTTCGAGTGGGAGGAGTTTCGCGCGCTCCTGATCGAGGAGATCGCGCGCTGGGAGCGAGCGGCGGCTGGGCGACCGGACGCCGAGTGGAGCTACTACCAGCGCTGGCAGGCCGCCCTCGAGAGGCTCCTCGCCCGCAAGGGCCTCTACGGCGAAGCCGAGCTCGCCGACCGCGCCCAGGCTCTGGCCGCACGTCCGCCGGGTCACGACCACTGACCCGGGCGCCCCTCGTGATTCCCTTCGCGCGGCGCAACCGCTTGCGCTCTGTCTCTGCGCGGGACTCGGCGCGCTCGTGCGGGCGGAGCCACAAGAGCAGCGCCGGCCTACGGTCGTGCATGGACTTCGCTCCAGAGAGCGAACGGGCCTAGCGCTCTCTGAGCGCACGCGCCACGTGCTCAGCTCGCGTCGTTGCTCCGATGCCGGTAAACAGCCGCTCTGCAGCGCGCAGGTGACGTTCCCAGGCCTGGCCTTCGCCTGAGGCGAGGGCAAGTTCCGCCCAGACTTCGTGGACCTGCGGTTCGTACAGCTTGGCGCCTGTTTGCTCGGCCAGCTCCAGCGCTCGCTGCAGCGCCGTGCGGCTCCGGGCCGCAGCGTGGGCGTTGGGGCGTTTCAAGAGCACGCGTGCGCGCACAAGCTGAGCTCGGCATTCCCAGAGCTTACTGCCCTGACGAGTCGCCAAGCGGATGCTTTGCTCCGAACGCTCCTGGGCGTGGCGTTCGTCCCCCCGCCCCAAGTGAGCCTCGGCCAGGTCGGCAAGGACGGCGGCCTCGTTCATGGCATAGATCCGGCTCCCTCGGGCGACGGCCAGCGAGCGGCCCAGGACTTCCACGGCGTCGTCCCACGATTGGCCTTGGATGTGAGCTGTGCCGACGGCGTGATTCGTCCAAGCCAGGTAGAGTGGGGCGCCGAACTGCTCGGCGAGTTCCCTTGCTTTCTGTGCTTCCGCTAGGGCGCGGGTGGCTTGTCCGAGCGCAACGGCGACGTTTGCTCGGCTTGTGACGGCGCGAATGAGGATCTCGTGGTTTCGCTGGGTCCGGGCGTCCTGTTCCAGTCTTGCCAGGTAGTCCAGCGAACGCTCCAGCTGGCCGAGGTGCATCAACAGTTCGGCCCTCAACCACGAGTGAAAGCCGCGGGCCGCGCTACCCAGGGGCGGATGAACCAGGTCTGGCCTTTCGGCGGCGAACTCGAGATTCCGCTCCACGATCGAAAGGGCCTGGCGCAGATCGCCGAGCAGCATTTCAGTGAGAGCGACCTCTTCCTGCGTATACATGCGCAGGCCCGGGTCGCTGACCTCCTCTGCCAGATCCGCCGCCTCGTGGGCGTAGCTGCGCCAGGCTTGGAGGTCGCCCGAAAAACCCTGCACAACTGAGTAACCGTGGACGAGGAGCGGCAAGGAGCGCGAATCTCCCCTCCGCTCTGCGAATCTCTTGCCGTCTTCGAAGATCGAGCCGATCTCCGCTGTCGAAAGCCCCGTGCGCCATCCCAGCTGAAGAACCTCGCTGCAGGCTTCCAGCGCTAAGTCGAGCGCTTCCGAGGCTTCCGGATTGGTCCGAGCGAGCGTATGAACCCTGCGCCAGTGGCGCATCGCTTCGAGAGGGTCGTTTGCCAGCGCCCACTTGGCAGCCCGACGGTGATAGCGAGCCGCCGAGAGCGCCTCGCCGGCCGCCTCCCAGTGGTAAGCGAGCAGTCCCGCTCGTTCGTCGAGCCTGTCGGCGTGCAGCTCCTCGAGCGCCTGCGCCACGGCGCCGTGTACCTGCCGGCGACTGCCTGCGAGCTGCGATTCGTACGCTACGTCCCGGGTCAGCGCGTGCTTGAACCTGTACTCCGGCTCCGGGAACGCCGGCTGCTCGTAGATGAACTCCCCCGCCTGGAGCTGGGAGAGCCCCCGGTACAGATCCTCTTCGCCCCGCCCGGTCACGCTCCGCACCAAGCCCAGCGGGAACGCCTTCCCGATCACGGCCAGCGTCTGGAGGAGGTCCTTCTCCTGCGCGGGCAGGCGGTCGATGCGCGCCGCCAGCACGCCCTGCACCGTCGCCGGGAGGTGCAACTCGTCAGGCGATCGCTCCAGGCGGTAGCGGCCCCGCTCGCCCGCCAGCACCCCCTCCTCGGCCAGGGTCTGGACCACCTCCTCCAGGAAGAAGGGGTTGCCCTCGGTCTTCTCCAGGATGAGCCGCTCGAGGGCCTCCCGCTCCGCGGAAGCCCCCTCGCCCAGAAGGGTCGCCAGCAGCTCCCGGGTGTCCTCCTCCCCCAGCGGATCCAGCCGGAGCTGGGTGTAGGAGGCCCGGCTCCCCCAGCCGTGCTGGTACTCGGGGCGGTAGTCCACCAGCAGCAGCAGCCGCGCCGTCGCCACGCCCTCGCTCAGCACCTCGAGGAAGGCCTGGGTCTCGGCGTCGATCCAGTGGAGATCCTCGAAGATCAGCACACAGGGCTGCTCGAGGGTCTCCCGCACCAGAACCCGCTTGACGGCCTGCAGCGTCCGCCGCCGCCGGATCTCCGGGTCCATC
>JAZFWH010000059.1:0-4350 GCA_036482635.1 Myxococcota bacterium | reverse complement strand
CGCCCGCGCAGGGCCCGTAAGCCCAGGCAACCGCTCCCGCCCCTGCCGCCGCCGTCCACGGCGGGAGCAGCCCGCTCCAAGCTCGGCGTCAAGTACGTCTGCTTCGATTGCGAGGCCAAGTTCTACGACCTGAACAGGCCCGAGCCCCTGTGTCCGAAGTGCGGGGCCGACCAGCGCAAGCGCCCGAAGGCGGAGGCGTCCAAGCCCTCCGCACCGCGCGCGCGCAAACCCGAGCGCTCCATGGCACCGCTGCTGGACGACGACGACACCGTGGTGGTCAGCACCGAGGAGGTCGAACTCGGGCCGGAGGGAGTGATCGTCAGCGACGCCGGCGAAGAAGAAGAAGAAGAAGAAGAGTCGGAGGAGCCCTGAGGCACCGCTCTCGCCCGCTGCTCCTCCCGTACGGAGATCAGGCGCGGACGGTGAGGAGTCGGTTCAAGAATTGCCTCACGACCTGGCGTTCCTCAACGCGTTTTCGCTGCTCCAGCTCGAGGCGATCGATGGTCACCATGGTCCGCGCCAGCTGGGTCGCCAGATCCCGCGCCCGGCGGCTGATGCGCTGCACCCGCTCGAACTCCTGGAGCTTCTGCTCGAAGACCCCGGCGTCCTGGACGTCGACCTTGCGGCCCGTAGCCGCTTCCCAGCGGCGGCGATGCGTCTCGAGCTCGTCCCGGTAGGCGTCGAGCAGCGTGGCGACCTCTGCGTCCGCGTAGCCGCGGAACGGTCGCGGTTCCGCCCTCTCCGCTTCCAGGTTGCGCTGGAAGTTCCAGGCGCCCGCCCCGGCCAACAACGCCAGGAGCGTGAAGAGTAGAAAGCGCGGATTGCGCAGCTTTGACATGATGCCGAACCTCCCTGCCGCCGCTCAGCGCCCGCCGCGGCCCGGCTCCCGCCAGGGGACGGGCTCGTTCTCCTTCGAGAAGGCGAGCAGTTCTCCGCGGCCGGGGAGCCCTCCCTGGGCGCCGAGAGCCCGGCAGTTCATCGCTGCCGCCGCGTTGGCGACGCGCAGCGTCGAATCCGCGTCCCAGCCCTCGAGCAGCGCCCAGGTGAAGGCGGCGTGGAACACGTCGCCAGCCCCCGTCGTATCGCGCGCCTCCACCCGGAAGGCGGGACTCTCGATCACGCGGTCGGCGCTGCGGGCCATGGCCCCGCCCTTACCGAGCGTGACAACCGCCAGGCGCGACCCGTGGGCCGCGAGCTCCTCGAGCGCTTCGCGCACCGAGCGGCCTTTGCAGAACGCTTCGGCGAACCCCCTCGAAACAATAGGGAAATCAACACGGCGCAAGAGCTCGATCACGCCGGGCCCGGGCGTGTCCGCATCCAGCACGACGGGGATGCCGGCCGCCCGCGCCACGTCCGCCGCCCACGCAGCCGTCTCTGGATCGCCGGCGTCGAGCAGCAGGGCCCGGGCCGACTCGATGGCCTGGCGCCGCAGGTCCCCAGGCGCCAGCGAGAGACGGGTGTCGCGGTGCCACAGCACGGTGCGGTCGCCGCTGGCGCGGTCGACGACGATCACGGCGAGCTGGGTGGGCGCGCCGGGCACGCACTTCACGCCGGCGAGATCCACGCCGGCCTTGCGCAGGGGCGCGAGCACGGCCTCGCCCATCGCGTCCTCGCCGACGGCTCCCACGTAGGCCGTGCGCAGGCCGAGACGCGCGCAGGCCAGGACCGCCGTCGCCACCTGGCCGCCGGGCAGCTCGCAGGTGGCGAGCATCGCCACCTTGCCCACGAAACAGGGCAGCCCCTCGCTCTCACACACCCGGTCCAGCGAATTCTGTCCGATGCCGAGGACGTCGCGCGCCCGCCGGTCGCCGCGTTCGCGCCAGAGGGGTGCGCCCTTGGCGGCTGCGCTCAGTAGAGCACCCGGTAGGCGTTGAGGCTGCGGAGTACGCGCTTCACGTAGCTGCGCGTCTGGTCGTAGGGGATCGCCTCGACCCACTCGTCGTCTTCGGCGGCGTTGGCCTTGATCCAGCGAGCCACCGCCTCGGGGCCGGCGTTGTAGCTTCCGATGGCCGCCGAGGGGCGACCCGAGAAGCGCCGCAGCAGCTGCGCGAGGTAGGCGGAACCGAGCTGGATGTTGGCCTGCGGAACGAAGAGGTCGTCGGGAGCCGCGTAGCCGTCGAGGCCGGTGTCGCGGGCGACCCGCTCGGCCGTCTCGGGCATGAGCTGCAGCAGTCCGCGCGCGCCGGACACCGACACCACCTCGGGCCGGTAGCCACTCTCCTCCCGCATCACTGCGTACACCAGCGCCGGCTCTGGAACCTTGCCGCCGCCGGTGGCGCCGTGCACCTCTTTGGCGAAGGGCGTGGGCCAGGCGTGCCACCAGAGCTCGAGCTGCCGCGGCGCGGGACCCCGCGCCAGCGGCTCCTCGTAGGCGTCCATCATCAGCCGCTGGGCGCTGTGGAAGTCGCCCGCGTTGGCGTAGAGCTCGGCCAGCGAAAGGCGGTCTGCCAGGCCGCGGGCGCGCCGGAAGAGCCGGCCCAGCTCGTCGAGGGCTTCGCCGTCGAGCCCCGCCTCGAGCAAGATGGCGGGTCGCGCCAGGTCGACCGGCGTGAGCGCCGCCGTCCCGGGCCCGATCGCGACCGGCTCGCCGGAGCCGGCCTCGACCGGAACGCGCTCGCGGGCGCGCCAGCCGTAGTAGGAGAGCGGGAAGTCGCGGCCCAGCTCCGCGAAGATCGCTTCCGCCCCTTCCCTTCCGGCTCGCTCGATGCCCCGCGCCTGCCAGTACCGAGCGCGAAGCGCCGCCAGCGGATCTGTCTCGCGGTCGGCCAGGCCCTCGAAGTGCGCGATCGCCTCGTCGAAGCGACCCTCCCGGTACGCGCTCCAGCCGAGTCGCCACGCCGACGCGGTCGCGTAGGACGAGCCGGGCTCCGACTTCACGAGGCCTGCGAACAGAGCGCGGGCCCGCGCGTGCTCGTCCTCCCCTTCGAGGAGCAGCGCCGCGAGGTACTTGGCGCGGGCGCCGTGGCGGCCCTTGCTGCTCTTGCCCACCGCTTCGAGCTCGCCCACCGCCCGCTCCACGTCGCCCGCACGCGCGGTGGCGCGCGCCCGCTCGATGCGCGTCTCGGCGTCCTGGGGCAGCGCGGCGAAGGCCTTGGCTGCTTCGGTGTAGCGCCGCAGCCGGAAAAGGGTCTGCGCGCGCTTGCGCTTCGCGCGCCGCTCCTGCGCGGCGCTGAGCCCGCCGAGAGCCAACGCGCGGTCGAACGCCTCGAGCGCCCGCTCGTTGCGGCTGCGACGCAGCAGTGCGCTGCCGCGCTCGTACCAGGCCGACGCCGTGAGCACCGGCGTCTCGAGCTGTTGCTCGAGGGCCTCGAGCCGGTCGCCCACGGTTTCGTCCCGGGCCTGGAGCGGCCGCGTCTTCCAGGCGCGGAGGTAGAGCTCGGCCGCCTCGGAGGGATTGCCGCTGCGCTCGAAGGATTCCGCGCTGGCAATCTGTAGGGTGGCGACCCGGTCGCGGTCGGCGGTGTCGGCCATTGCCGTCTGCCAGGCATTGCGCGCCGCCGGCTCGTCGCGCAGCGCCGCATACGCGTCGCCCAGGGCCGCGTAGAAATCGCTGCGCAAAGGGGACCGGCTGCGCTCCCAAAGCGGCTTCAGCGCGATCACCTGCCGGTACTGACCCTGATCCAGGCGCAAGCGCATGCGCAGCAGCTGGGCGTAGTCTTCGACGATCGGGTGGTCGCGGGCGACGGCGCTGAGCAGCGCCTCGGCGCGCTCCGGGTCACCTGCCTCCAGGGCTCCAATCGCCGCGCGCAGGGCGCGGCCCGGGCTCTGCGCGAGCGCCTGGGCCGTGTCGGCGGGCGAGTCGGCGACGCGCAGCGGCGCCACACCCAGAGCGACCACGAGCAGCGCCATCCACGTGCCCGTGCGCCGCGCGAGCGCGAGAGCCCCCGAAACCTTCCCCATCGAGAACCAGTGTGCAGGAGGCCCCCGCAGTGTCAACGCGCCGCTCCTTGCGCGAGCCTCTCGGCCCTTCGTTTGTACCCCCCTCCCCCCTCGGTTAGGTTTGCCCCCGCCTTGTGCGCCAATCGCCCCACGGCTCCCATCCTGCTCGCCTGCGCGCTCCTCCTCGCACCCGCCTGCCGGCCTTCGGAACCCGAGGCGCCGCCGCCCGCCGAGGCGCCCGAGCCCGAACAGCCCGTCCAGGCCCTGGGCCCGCCGCGCGGCATGTGGGTGCTGTGCGAGGGCAGCCGGCGGGTCCTGGACGATCCGCCCCGCGTCGACGCCATGCTCGAGGACGCGCGCCGCCTCGGGGTCACCGACCTGTTCATCCAGGTCCACCGGCGCGGCCGCGCCTGGTTCGACTCCACCCAGGCCGACTCGTCGCCCTATCGGGCGATCCGGGAGAAGACCGGC
>JAZFWH010000058.1:0-7178 GCA_036482635.1 Myxococcota bacterium | reverse complement strand
CGCCGGGAGCTGCAGGCGGTGACCGGCGGGGTGCCGCGTCTCATCAACGTGATCTGCGACGCCGCCCTGCTGGCGGGTTACGCGCGCGAGCGGTCTACCCTCGACGCCGCCCTCGTCCGCGAGGTCGCGCAGGACCTCGAGTTCCCGGAGGGAGAGCGCGCTCCGGTGATGAGGGAACGGAAGAAGCGCCGGTTCGGGCGCTCGCCGTAGGGTCCGGCGGAGAGAAACTGGGATGGCCAAGGTCTACGATGCCCTGAAGCGCGCGGAGCAGGAGCGGAAGCTACTGCGGGCCGATCCGAGTCCGTCCGTCGCGCCGTTCTACTGGGCCCTGCCCCAGTCCGCGCAACCGGCCGAGCGCCCTCCCTTCTGGAGACGCTGGGGGTGGGGTGCGCGCCGCCGCCTGCGCGGCGTCGCGGCGACGGCCGACGAGTCGAACAAGCGGCGCTACAGCCTGTTGCAACCCGACTCCTACGTGGCGGAGCAGTTCCGGGGTCTGCGCGGGCGCATCGATGCCATGGCGTCGAAGGTCCCCATCCGCACCATCGCAGTCACCAGCGCGTGTCCGGGGGAGGGCAAGACCACCGCCGCCGTCAACATCGCGACCGTGACCGCGCTGAGCGTGGGACGCCGGGTGTTGCTGATCGACTGCGATCTGCGCAAGCCCACGGTCGCTCGGACGCTCGGTCTGAAGCCAGAGGCCGGTCTGATGGAGGTCCTGACTGATGCCACGCACCTCGACGCTGCGATCGTCAAGGTCGAGGACCTGAACCTCGATGTCCTCGCGGTGCGGCGCAAGGCTCGGAATCCGTCGGAACTGCTGGGGTCGGCCCGGATGCGGGAGCTGGTCGATGAAGTGGTACGCCGTTACGACCGCGTGATCCTCGACACTCCGGCGGCACTGGATCTCCCGGATGCCAAGGCCGTGAGCGAGCTGTGTGACGGGATCGTCATGGTGGTCCGAGCCGACGTCACGCCGCAGCGGGACGTCGACACCGTCCTCGAGATACTCGACCGCGGCCGAGTTCTTGGGTTCGTGCTCAACGGGGCGGAGATCGACCGGGAACGCTATGAGTACACGGCCTAGGGGCACGGCCGGACCCGGGAGGGAATGACCGGGCGATGGAAGCGCTGCTCCTCCTGCTCCCGCTCGCCGTGGCGTTCGGCGTGGCATGTCTGGCGACGCCTTTCGTGGCGCGCCTCGCCAATGCCCTGCACATCGTCGACCGACCGAGCGAGCGCACGGTCAGCCAGCGCTCCGGCATGCCCCTGCTCGGGGGCCTGGCGGTAGGGCTCGGCTTCGCCGCGGGTCTGGCGGTGGCCTTGTGGCTGCTCGATCCGGTCTATTCCTGGCGCCATCTGCAGGGTTTGATGCTCGGGGGAGCCCTCATACTGGCGACCGGCGTAGTCGACGATCGCTGGGGCATGAGCGCCTGGCCCAAGTTCGCGCTCCAGTTCGCCGCCGCCGCGATCGCGATCGCCTATGGCTTCCAGATCGGGCACATCACCGAGCCCATCTCGCGCACGAGCTTCGCGCTGCCGATCTGGCTGTCGTGGCTGGTCACGAGTCTCTGGATCGTCGGTGTCACCAACGCCATCAACCTGGTAGACGGACTCGATGGGCTCGCCTCCGGCGTGGCCGCCATCATTGGAGCCACCCTCAGCTTCATCGCCTGGCAGACGGGGCAACCCCTCGCCGTCTGCATCGGGATCGCCCTGGTGGGCGCGCTGCTCGGCTTCCTGCCGTTCAACTTTCCGCCGGCGCGGATCTTTCTGGGAGATACGGGCTCGCTGTTGGCCGGCTATCTGCTCGCCCTGCTTGCCCTGGCCGGCTACCGCCAGGTCACCCTGCTGACGTTCGTGGTGCCGCTGCTGGCGCTGGCGGTGCCGATCCTGGACACCGCGGTGTCGATCGTACGCCGGGTGCGACTGGGAACGCCGGTCTTCAGCGCCGACCGTCTGCACCTGCACCACCGCCTGCTGGTGGCCGAGGGCTCGGCGCGCGGTGCGGTGCTCCAGATCTACTTTCTGACTGGCTGCTTCTGTCTGATCGCGATCGCGTTCACCAACCTCCAGGGTTACGGAGCGGCCCTCTTCCTGTTGGTTACTGCCGCCGTCACGCTGCGACTGCTCTGGAATCTCGGCGTCCTCTCGCAGGAGGGGGGCAAAGGTCGGTCGGGCGAGCTTTCCGCCCGGGCCGAGGAGAAGAAGTCATGACGGGGGGCAGGGCGCTGATCACCGGCATCACGGGCCAGGACGGCTCCTACCTCGCCGACTTCCTGCTGGCGAAGGGCTACGAGGTGCACGGCATGGTCCGGCGCTCGAGCACCGAGACCTTCGAGCGCATCGCCCACCTGCGCGACCGCGTCCGCCTGCACCAGGCCGACCTGCTGGACCAGAGCTCGCTCGTCAACCTGCTGCGCGAGGTGAGACCCGCCGAGCTCTACAACCTGGCCGCGCAGTCCTTCGTGCCCACGAGCTGGGTCCAGCCCTCACTCACCGGGGAGTTCACGGCGCTCGGTGTGACCCGCATGCTCGATGCCGTCCGGCTCGTCGACCCCGGGATCCGCTTCTACCAGGCCTCCAGCTCCGAGATGTTCGGCAAGGCCCGCGAGGTCCCGCAGAACGAGGCGACCCCCTTTCACCCGCGCAGTCCCTACGCCGTCGCCAAGGTCTACGGGCACTGGATCACCGTGAACTACCGGGAGAGCTACGACTTGTTCGCCGTCTCCGGAATCCTGTTCAACCACGAGTCTCCGCGGCGCGGGCGGGAGTTCGTGACGCGGAGGATCAGCGAGGGCGCGGCCCGCATCAAGCTGGGACTCGACGGCGAGCTGAAGCTGGGCAACCTCGACGCGAAGCGCGATTGGGGCTACGCGCCCGAATACGTCGATGCGATGTGGCGCATGGTCCAGGCCACGGAGCCCGCCGACTACGTCGTCGGGACCGGCGTCCATCACTCCGTGCGAGAGTGCGTGGAGTTCGCGTTCCGCCACCTGGATCTCGATCCGCAGGATTTCGTGCGCAGCGATCCCGGCCTGATTCGGCCGGCCGAGGTCGACACCCTCCTCGCCGACCCGACAAAGGCGCGCGAGCAGCTGGATTGGAGCGCGCGGACGACCCTGCGTGAGCTGATGGAGATCATGGTGGAGGCGGATATCGAGCAACAGGAGCGCAGCAGCGGGCGCCGCCGGGGAAGGGGGGCCTCTCGGTGACCCGACCGGATCGCCTGCTCGTGACAGGCGCGGCGGGCTTCATCGGCTCCACACTGATCGATCGGCTGTTGGTCGAGGGTCGCGAGGTCGTCGGCCTCGATTCCTTCGACCCGTTCTACTCGGAGGAAGCGAAGCGGGCGAACCTGGCCGGCGCCCTCGGCTCCGAAGCCTTTCGCCTGGTCCGGGCCGACATCCGCGACTCCGAAGCGGTCGAGCGCCTCTTCGCGGAGGGGCGCTTCGGGGCGGTCGTGCACCTGGCCGCGCTCGCCGGGGTTCGCCCGAGCCTGGAGCGGCCGGCCGAGTACGCGGACGTCAACGTGCGAGGCTCGGCGGTGCTTCTGGCGGCTGCCGCGAAGTTCGAAGTGCCCCACCTCGTCTTCGCCTCGTCCTCGTCCGTGTACGGGGAACGCGACGACGGACCTTTCCGGGAGTCGGATCCGGTCGAGCGGCCGGTTTCGCCCTACGCCGCCACGAAGCGGGCCGGGGAGCTGCTCGCCCATACCTTTCACCACGCGTACGGGATCTCGATCAGCTGCGCGCGCATCTTCACGGCGTACGGCCCTCGGCAGCGCCCGGACCTCGCGATTCGCAAGTTTGCGGAGCGCATGCTGGCGGGGGAGTCGCTGCCGATCTTCGGTGACGGCAGCAACCTGCGGGACTTCACCTACGTCGATGATCTGGTCGATGGACTGGTTCGCGCCCTGGACCGCGACCTCGGTTTCGCCATCCTCAACCTCGGTGCGGGGCGCCAGGTGTCGGTGCTGGAGGTGGTGAAGCTGCTCGAGCGGAGCCTGGGGGTCACCGCCTCCGTCGAGTGGTTGCCGCGCCAGGTAGGCGACGTGTCCCGCACCTGGGCCGACGTGTCCGTGGCGCGGGAGCGCCTGGATTACCAGGCGCGGATCCCCCTGGAGGAAGGCATCCCGCGCTTCGTCGAGTGGCTGCGAGGTCGCCGATGAGCGGGCGCGCTGGGCAGCGCGTGGCGCTGGTGACCGGAGGGGCCGGCTTCATCGGCAGCCATCTGGTGGATCGCCTGGTCGAGGACGGCTGGGAGGTGCGCGTGCTCGACGACTTCTCGTCGGGCCAGGAGGCGAATCTCGTTCAATCGCGAAGTCGGGTGGAGCTGATCCGCGGCGACATCCGGGATGCAGCCACCGTGCAGGGGGCCGTGGAGGGCGCCGAGGTCGTGTTCCACCAGGCGGCGGTCCCCTCGGTGCCGCGCAGCGTTGCCGAGCCGCTGCGCACCAACAGCGTCAACGTCGAGGGCACGCTGCGCCTGCTCGAATCGGCCCGCCGGGCCGCCGTGCGCCGTTTCGTCTACGCTGCCTCCTCCTCGGCCTACGGCGACACCGAGGTGCTGCCCAAGCTGGAGACGATGCCGCCGCAGCCGCTTTCCCCCTACGCGTTGCAGAAGTTCTGCGGCGAGGCCTACTGTCGTCTCTACACCCAGTTGTACGGTTTGGAGACAGTCGCGCTGCGTTACTTCAACGTCTACGGTCCCCGCCAGGACCCGGGCAGCGAGTACGCGGCGGTGATCCCCCGCTTCATCACCGCATGCCTCGCGGGTGAACCGGCGGAGATCCACGGGGACGGGGGCCAGACCCGTGACTTCACGTTCGTGGCCGACGCGGTGCAGGCGAACCTGCTCGCGGCCGATGCAGAGCGGGCCGCCGGGGCCGTGATCAACGTCGCCGGCGGGCGGCAGACGGCCCTGAACGAGTTGTGGGAACTCGTTCTCGAGGTCGCGGACGCGCAGATCGCACCGCGTCATTCGGCGGCGCGGTCAGGGGACGTGAGACACAGCTTTGCGGATCTCGCACGGGCTCGGCAGCTGTTGGGCTACGAGCCGGCGGTAGACCTGCGCGAGGGCTTGCGCAGGACCGTCGCCGGCTTCGCCAAGGCCTCGACCGTCGAAGGGAGTTTCCAGTGAACGTCTGCGTGATCGGGACAGGCTACGTCGGTCTGGTAACGGGCGCGTGTTTCGCAGAATTCGGCGTGCAAGTGGTGTGCGCCGACAACGACGCGCGCAAGATCGAGGGACTCAAACGCGGGGAAATGCCCATCTACGAGCCGGGGCTAGAAGGCCTGGTCGAGCGAAACGTCCAACAGGGTCGCCTCTCGTTCACGACGGACACCTCCGAGGCGGTGCGCGGATCCCTCCTGGTCTTCGTCGCCGTCCCGACCCCGCCGCGTGAGAATGGAGACACCGACCTCAGCGCCATCGAATCCGTCGCGCGGGACGTCGGCCGCGCCATGGACGGCTACAAGGTGATCGTGACCAAGAGCACCGTGCCCGCGGGCACCTCCGCGCGCGTGCGGGCCTGGATCGAGGAGGAGCTGCAGCGGGCGGGACGCACGCTCCGCTTCAGTGTCGCCTCCAACCCGGAGTTTCTCCGCGAAGGCGCGGCAATCGCCGACTTCATGCGACCCGACCGCGTGGTGATCGGTACCGAGGACGAACAGGCGACGGCCATCCTCAAGGACCTGTACCGCCCGCTCTACCTGATCGAGACTCCGGTGGTGCTGACGAGCGTAAAGACCGCGGAGCTCACCAAGTACGTGGCGAACGCCTTCCTGGCCACGAAGGTGTCCTTCATCAACGAGGTGGCGAATCTGTGCGATGAGATCGGCACGGACATCCACGCGATCGTACGCGCCATCGGGCTGGACCGGCGGATCGGCTCAAAATTCCTGCATCCCGGGCCCGGCTTCGGGGGCTCCTGCTTTCCCAAGGACACCCGCTCGATCGCGCACTTCGCGCGAAAGGCGGGCGGTGGCCTCGAAATCGTCGAGTCCGTGATTCGCGTGAACCAGCGGCAGCGGGAACGAATGATCGACAAGATCGTGGCCGCGCTCGACGGTGACGCAAAGGGCAAGGTCGTCGGAGTGCTCGGCCTCTCCTTCAAGCCGGAGACCGACGACATGCGGGACGCGCCGTCGGTCGACATCATCCGCGGGCTGCTGAAACGGGGTGCCAGCGTCCGTGCCTACGACCCCGAGGCGATGCGCGAGGCCGCGCTGGTGCTTCCCGAGATCAGCTTGTGCGAGGACTCCTACGACGCCTGTAGTGGCGCCGACGCGCTGGTGATCGTCACCGAGTGGAACCAATTTCGCATGCTGGACCTGAACCGGGTCAAGTCGCTGCTGCGCCGGCCGACGATCGTGGACCTGCGCAATGTGTACGAGCCGGGGCCGATGCGAGCGGCCGGCTTCGACTACGTCTGCATAGGCCGGTAGTGCCGAGGGTGCGGGGCAAGCTGCACGCGGTGATCCTGGCCGGAGGCGCCGGCGAACGCTTCTGGCCGGCGTCACGTCGGCGCCATCCCAAGCCCTTTCTCAAGTTGTTCCAGGGCGACAGTCTGCTGGTGGAGACGCTCGCGCGCGCCAGACGCTTCGCCTCGCGCGACTGCGTGTGGGCCGTCTGCGGCCGGGAGCACGCGCGCACGGTGCGCGCGGCCACCGGCCTGCCGGCGCGTCGCGTGCTCGTGGAGCCGCTGCGGCGCAACACCGCCATGGCGGTGGGCTTCGCGGCCGAGCGGATCGCGGCCGAGGATCCCGATGCCGTGCTGGCGGTGCTGGCGGCGGACCACCGCATCCCGCAGGCTGGCGCCTTCGCAATCGCCATCCGGCGCGCCGCGCGGGCCGCCCGAGAGGCCGGCGTGCTGGTGACCCTGGGCGTGAAGCCGGCCCGGCCCGATGTGGCCTACGGCTACATTCAAGTGGGCGCCCCCGTCGGCACCCACGCGGGCCTGAGGCGGGTGCGGCGCTTCGTCGAGAAGCCGGACGCCGCGCAGGCGCGACGCTACCTTCGCAGGGGCGGGTACCTGTGGAACGCCGGCGTATTCGTGTGGAGGGCAGCCGCGATTCTAGAGGAGATCGAGCGCTGTGCTCCGAAGCTACACCGCGCACTCGCGCCGCTGCGTGCGGCCCTTCGCCGGCAGCCGGGTCGCGTGCCGGCGGCGGCGATCG
>JAZFWH010000057.1:0-2920 GCA_036482635.1 Myxococcota bacterium | reverse complement strand
GACCTGCTCGACAGCGGCACCCTCGCCCGCTACGTCGCGGACCTGTCGGTCACGGGTCTCACCTCGAACCCGACCATCTTCGAGCGCGCCATCTCCGGGACGAACAGCTACGACGACGCCATCCGTTCGCAACGCGGGCACGGCGACTCACCCGAGCGGCTGTTCTTCGAGCTCGCGCTGGTGGACATTCTCGAGGCGGCGGACCTGTTCCGACCGACCTACGACGCGACCGGGGGGCTGGACGGCTTTGCGTCGATCGAGGTCTCACCCACCCTCGCCGACGACGCCCAGGCCACCATCGCGGCGGCGAAAGCCCTGCACGCTCGCGCAGAGCACCCCAACGTGCTGATCAAGGTGCCCGGAACCCAGGCGGGCCTGGTCGCGATCGAGGAGCTCATCTTCGCCGGGGTTCCGATCAACGTCACGCTGCTGTTCTCGCGGTCTCACTACCGGGGGACCATGGAGGCCTACCTGAAGGGGATCGAGCGCCGCGTCGAGGCCGACCTCGACCCGCACGTTCCTTCGGTGGCGTCGCTCTTCATCTCGCGCTGGGACGCTCACACCGCTTCGCTGCTGAGCGGAGATCTGGCGAACCGGCTCGGCGTCGCGGTGGCTCAGCGCACCTACCGCGTCTACCGTGAGATGCTGGCCTCGCGGCGCTGGGAGCAGCTCGCGGCAGCCGGGGCCCATCCCCAGCGACTGCTCTGGGCCAGCACAGGGACCAAGGATCCGGCGTTGCCCGATTCGTACTACGTCTCGGCTCTCGCCGCGGAGCGCACGGTGAACACCATGCCGGAGAAGACGCTGCTCGCCTTCGGAGACCACGGGAAGCTGCGGGGAGCGCTGGGCGAGGACGCGTCCGAGGCCGACCGCCTGGTCGCTGAGGTGTCGAAGGCCGGAGTGGATGTCGACGCCCTGGCGACGCGGCTCCAAATGGAGGGCCGGGACCTGTTCGTAGAATCGTGGAACGACCTGCTGCGTTGCATCGCTGCCCGCCGCAACGCAGTCAGCGCGGCGTAAGGGGCGAGGAGAGGAGCTCGGCATGCAGCTCGGCATGATCGGACTGGGGCGCATGGGCGCGAACATGGTTCGCCGGCTCATGCGGGAGGGGCACGAGTGCGTCGTGTACGACGTGAACCCCGGGGCCGTCAAGCAGCTCGAGCAGGAGGGAGCGACCGGCTGCTCCTCCCTCGACGGCTTCGTCGACGCGCTGGCGCCGCCCCGCGCGGTTTGGATGATGGTGCCGGTCGCCTTCGTGGACGAGACGATCGCGTCGCTCGTGCCCCTGCTCCGGGGCGAGGACATCCTGATCGACGGCGGCAACACGCGCTACCACGACGACATCCGCAGGGCCCGTGAGCTCGAGCCCGCGGGCATCCACTACGTGGACGTGGGGACCAGCGGTGGGGTGTGGGGTCTGGAGCGCGGCTACTGCCTGATGATCGGCGGCGAGGAGGCCAGCGTGCGCCATCTCGACCCGATCTTCGCCGCGCTGGCGCCGCCGGTCGATTCGGTTTCGCGCACTCCGGGCCGCGAGAAGTCGAGCGGCACGGCGGAGCACGGCTATCTGCACTGCGGACCGCACGGCGCGGGCCACTTCGTCAAGATGGTGCACAACGGGATCGAGTACGGCGTGATGGCGGCCTACGCCGAGGGGTTCGACCTCCTTCGCCACGCCAACGTCGGCAAAAACGAGCGCGAGCGAGACGCGGAAACCGCCCCCCTCGAGCATCCCGAGCACTACCAGTACGACCTGGACGTCCGGGACATCGCCGAGCTGTGGCGGCGCGGCAGCGTGATCGGCTCCTGGCTGCTCGACCTCACCGCCAAGGCCCTGGTCGGAGATCCCGAGCTCTCGAAGTTCTCGGGGCGCGTGTCGGACTCCGGCGAGGGCCGCTGGACGGTCCATGCCGCCGTCGACGCGGGCGTGCCGGCTCACGTCCTGACGGCCGCGCTCTACGAGCGCTTCAGCTCGCGGGGCGAAGCCGCGTTCGCCAACAAGGTGCTCTCGGCGATGCGCCACGAGTTCGGCGGACACCAGGAGAAGAAGGCCTGAAGCCTTTGGCGTTCGCTGTCCGGAGGTTGGGATGACGAAGCCCGCGTCCGACGCTCTGGTGGTGTTCGGCGCCACCGGCGACCTCTCCTACAAGAAGATCTTCCCGTCGCTGCAGGCGATGGTGAAGGGCGATCGACTCGCTGTGCCGGTGCTCGCGGTGGGTAGAGAGGACTGGGACCTGGAGCGCCTGCGCGACCGGGCCCGCAAGAGCGTCGAGGAGTACGGGGGCGGCGTCGACGCCGACGCCTTCCCTAAGCTGGCCGAGCTGCTGGGCTACGTGAGCGGCGACTACAACGACCCTGAGCTCTTCGACCGGCTGCGCAAGGCTCTGGGCGACGCCCGGCATCCCTGCTTCTATCTGGCGATTCCCCCCAGCGCTTTCCAGACCGTGGTGGAGGGCCTGGGCCGCGCCGGCTGCTCGAACGGCGCTCGCGTCGTGGTCGAGAAGCCCTTCGGGCGCGACCTCGCCTCGGCCCAGGCGCTAGACCGCACCCTGCACCAGGTGTTCGACGAGTCGTCGATCTTCCGGATCGACCACTTCCTCGGCAAGGGACCGGTCCTCAACCTGATGCACTTCCGCTTCGCCAACTCGTTCCTCGAGCCGATCTGGAACCGCAACTACGTCGAGAGCGTGCAGATCACCATGGCCGAGAAGTTCGGCGTCCAGGGACGCGGCCGCTTCTACGAGGAGGCCGGTGCGATCCGCGACGTCGTGCAGAACCATCTGCTCCAGGTGACCGCGCTGCTGGCGATGGAGCCGCCGATCGGAGCGAGCGCCGAGGCGCTGCGCGACGAGAAGGTCAAGGTGCTGAAGTCGATCCGGCCGCTCACCGGCCGCAGCCTGGTGCGCGGGCAGTTTCGCGG
>JAZFWH010000056.1:0-7435 GCA_036482635.1 Myxococcota bacterium | reverse complement strand
GGCGAGTGCACCCGGTACGGCCCGGTCCCGGCCTCGGGCAGCGCGCCCGAGGCGGAGCCGAGGAAGAGCGCCGCGCCCGCGACGCCGGGATTCGCCCCGAGGCTGCGCAGGCGGAGGAACTCCGCTTCTGGGAGGGCGTATTGGAAGAGCGCGGCGAAGCTGTCCGAGTGAGCGATGCGCACCGCCAGGTACTCGCCGAAGAAGTAGGTGCCGTGCAGGAGCTTCTGCAAGCCCGTGGCGAACAGGATGATCAGCGTCATCCAGCGCAGGCTCTGAAGCAGGACCTCGCGCTCCTCGGGGCGGCGCAGGTCCAGCAGTGCCACCAGACCCAATGCCAGGACGACGAGCAGGTCGTGGTTGGCGTTGTGGGGGAACGCCGCGGAGACGAACACGAGCTGGGCCGCCAGCGCGGCGAAGGTCGCGGTGCGGGCGGTGGCGGGCTTGCGCCAGGCCAGCAGCGAGGCCACGCAGACCAGCGCGATCCCGGCGGCGAGCAGGGTGTGGCCCGCCGAGCCCCCCCGCGCGGCCAGGGCGATGGCCGAGGAGGCGCGCTCGACCGCCAGGTGCAGCAGGACCAGCAGCTGAAAGGCGCGCAGGTTGGGCTCCGCGCTGGCCGCGGGCTCGTCGCCGGCCAGCGCGAGCAGCCGACGCGCCAGGCCCGGCGCAGCCGGCTTCGACCTCGTGAACCCTTCCAGGGCGGTCGCGGCGCTCTGCAACCCGGTTCCCCCTCCCGAGCGGCGGGAAGACGAACCGAAGATCGGGTCGCTACGGCGGGGGCTTTAGCCTCCCGCGTCCCTTCAGGCGAACCAGTTGTGGCGGGCGCCGCGCGCGTCGTCGATCAGGTTGCGAATCGCGTCCTTGACGACTTCGACCTTCTTCTCGACCACCGCGTCCTCTTCGGAGGGATCGCCCTCGAAGCGCGTGGGCTCGCCGAAGTGGAGGCGGAACTTCACCGGCAGGGGCAGGAAGCCCAACGGGCCCAGCCACGGGAAGAGCAGCGTGATGGGGAAGGCCGGCGCGCCGATCAGGCGTCCCAGCGGGCGGACGTTGGCGAGGCCGGGGCTCTGCTCCTCGGCCCCCACGATGCCCACCGGGACGATCGGCGTGTCCGTCTCCAGGGCGAGGCGCATGAACCCGAGACCGAAGCGCTGGAGCTGGTAGCGCTGGCGGTACGTCTTGACGAAGCCGCGCTGCCCCTCCGGAAACGCCATGATGGCTTCCTCGCGCTCGAGCAGGTAGGTGCAATTCTGCGGCGTGCCCACGACGGAGCCCACACGCTGCATGAAGATGTTGAAGAAGGGGATCTGCGGCAGGTAGTACTCTCCCATCCCACGCACCACGCGGGGAGGCTCTGCATCGAGCAGCAGCGTCATTCCGAGCATGGCGCCGTCCCAGGCGAAGGTGTTCCCGGCGTGGTTGCCGATCAGCAGCACGCGACCGGCGGGAATCCGTTCGACGCCCCGCGTTTCGACCCGGAACCAATGGCGGTAGAAGGCCGCCATGGTCAGCAGGAGCGGCCGCGCGAAGCCGGGGTCGAAGCCGAACGGGTCGTAGCCGTACTCGTTGATCCTCGTGGGGATCCTCGCGATCCGCTCGTCGATCTCGCGCATCAGCTGCCCGAGGGAGCCGGGCAGCGCCCAGCGCTGGCCCCGCCGGGCCGAGGCGTGGGCGATGGGGACGATCTCCGCCCGGCTCACGCCAGCTCCGCGCGCAGGAACGCGAGCATGGCGTCCCAGCCCGCGACGGCCGCGGCGGCGACGTACGCGTCGGGCCGCGAATCGTTCATGAAGGCGTGCCCCGCGTCCGGCTGGATGCGGAACGTCGCGGGCTTGCCCGCGGCTTCGAACTGCGCCTGTAGGGCGCGCACCGCGTCGGGCGAAACGAACTCGTCCCGATCGCCGAAGATCGCGAGCACCGGCGCCTCCAGCAGCGCGAGGTCGAGCTCCAGCTGGGGATGCACGCCGTAGAAATCCACCACCGCCCCGATGCGCCGATTGCGCGTCCCGGCCAGCAAGGCCAGCTGGCCGCCCATGCAGAAGCCCACCGCGCCGACCTTCGGCCCCTCGGTGGCGTCCTGGTTGAGCAGCTCGCCGACGGCGCCGTCGAGGTCGCGCGCGGCCGCGTCGACGTCGAGCTCCGCCACCAGGCGCGCCGCCTCCTCGCGGCCGGCGGCGGTGCGGCCGCGGTACAGATCGGGTGCGAGCGCGACGAAGCCCTCGCGCGCCAGGCGATCGCAGACGTCGCGGACGTGGTCCACGAGCCCCCACGCCTCCTGCACGACCAGCACCCCCGAGCCCCGCCGCGATGCCGGCACGGCCAAGTAGGCCGGCACAGTGTGCCCCCCAGCCGTGAACTCGTGCTCGGACCCGGCGCGCGCCAGCGCCATCCGCCCCCCGCTGCGAGTCGCCAGCATAACCCAGGCGCGGTGCGCGGGTTGTACACTCCGGGCATGGAGGCCCCGCCCTGCGCCGAACAGCTCGATCCGAGGGAAGTTCCGCCCGCGGTCCGTGCGCTGGTCGAGACGCTGGGCGCGGCCGGGCACGCGGGCTATCTGGTCGGGGGGTGCGTGCGCGATCTACTCCAGGGCCGCGCCGTCGCCGACTTCGACGTCGCCACCTCCGCCCCTCCCCCGCTGGTGCTCGAGCTCTTCCCCCGCGCGGTGCCGATCGGCCTGCGACACGGAACGGTGATGATCCCCACCGAGAGTGGACCGGTGGACGTCACCACCTTCCGCAACGGAAATTGCATCGAGCGCGACCTGGCCCACCGCGACTTCACCTGCAACGCGCTGGCGTACGATCCGCGCCGCGGCGTGCTGCTCGATCCCTTCGACGGCCGCAACGACCTGGCCCAGGGAAGGCTCCGGGCGGTCCGCTCCGCCCGCGACCGCTTCGCCGAGGATCCGCTGCGCGCGCTGCGCGCCGCGCGCCTGGCGGCGACCCTCGACCTCGCACCCGACCCCGAGCTGGAGAGCGCCATGGCCGAGACGCGCCAGGCGCTCGGACGCGTCGCCCGCGAGCGAATCCGCCAGGAGCTCTCGTTGCTGCTGCTCGGCAGGCGCGCAGAGCGGGGCCTCACCCTGCTGCGCCGCAGCGGAATCGAGGAGCGGCTGGTGCCCGGGGCGGCGCCGGACGCCGCGGCGGTGGTGGCGGCCCTGCCGGCGCAGCTCGAGCTGCGCCTGGCCGCCTGGCTGCGCGGGGCGCGGGCCGCTTCGATCCTGCGCCGGCTGCGCTTCTCGCGCCGCAGCGCCGAGCGCGTGGAACGCCTGGTGCGACTGCACCCGATCGACGCCCGGGTCGATGCTGCACGCGACGCGAGCGTGCGCGGACTCATCAAGCGGGCGGGCGAGGAGAACCTGCCGGCGCTCCTGGCCCTGCGCCGCGCAGAGCTCGAAGCGGGCAGCGCGCGAGACGAGGACGGAGCCGGAGCGGCCGGGCTTCGGGCCCTGGAAGAGGCCATCCAGCGCGTGCGCCAGGCCGGGTTCCTGGCGCTGCGCCGCTACGACCTGGCCCTCGACGGGAAGGAGGTCATGCGCCTGCTCGGCTGCGGCCCCGGCCCCGAGGTGGGCCGCGCGCTGCGCTACCTGACGGACCGGGTGGTCGAGGATCCGGCCTGCAACACGCCGGCCGGACTGCGCGCCCTGCTCGAGCGCTGGGGGGATCACGCGGGCTCGTCGTAGAGCCGGGAGCGCAGCCGCCGCATGCCGCGCAGCCAGCGGTCGTAGTCCGCCACCTTGCGCCGCAAGTATTCCGCCACGGCCGGATGCGGGAGGATCAGGAAGACCTCCTTCGCGAGCCCGTCGATCACCGCCTGGGCGACCTCTTCGGGCTCGATCGCGTCCGGCACCAGATGGGCGCCACCGCCCGCCGCCACGGCTCCCCCGAGCATGGGCGTGCGCACGCCCTGGGGACACAGGCACGAGACCGCGATGCCCGCCGCGCCGTAGCTGATCGCCAGCCACTCCGCGAAGCCGACGGCGGCGTGCTTGGTCACCGAGTACGCCTGCGCGCCGAGATCGGTGAGCAGCCCGGCCGCGGAGGCCGTGTTCAGCAGGTAGCCGCTGCCGCGCTCGATCATCCCGGGCAAGACGGCCCGCGCCGCGTAGACGTGGGCCATCACGTTGACGCTCCAGCTCCGCAGCCAGTCCGAGTCCGGCGCGAAGGGGCCACCGCTCGACCCGCCCAGGCCGGGCCCGGCCACGATGCCGGCGTTGGAGCAGAACAGGTCGATGGGGCCCAGCTCCGCCGAGGCGCGCTCCACGAGCCGGCGCACGTCGTCCTCGACGCCGACGTCGCACGGCACGGCCAGGCCGCCGACCTCCCCCGCCACGGCCTCGGCGCCGGCGGCGTCGAGGTCCGCCACCGCGATGCCGCGGGCCCCCTCGGCGGCAAAGCGGCGGCACAGCGCCGCGCCGATGCCGCTCGCTCCCCCCGTGACGACCGCGACCCGACCGCGAAGCTCCACGCCGCGATCCTACGGCCTCCGCCGCCCGCAGTCAGCGCCCTCAAGAGCCCACCGCAGCGGTCGATACAGCCGCGAGAGGGCAGTGCAACTCCCACCCCCGGGGGAACGAGGACGTGCGTCGAAACGGCGCGAAAAGCCACGGAGCGGGCCGGCGGCGAGGCCGGGGACTCCGCGCCAGCGCCCTGTGCGCCTGCCTCGCGCTCGCCGCCTGCGGCGGCCTCCACGGCTCTGCGGGCTCTTCGTTCAGCGACGTCCGGGAGTCCGACGCCTGCCGCGAGGCCCGGGCGGACCGGTCGGCGCACCTGGAGCGCGAGGTCGCGCGCCTCCAGACGGAGCTGGAGCGCGCGGAGCACGCCATCGCCACCGAGCCCGACGCCGCCAGCGGCGCGCAGAGCCGGGCCAAGGCCGTCTCGAGCCTCGCCGAGGCGCGCATCGCGGTCGAGCGAGCGCAGCACATGGCCCCGTGGCGGCGCACCGCCGTCGGGCGCGCCCAGGCGAAGCTCGACGAGGCCGACCGCCAGCTCCGGCTCAACCGCCCCGGCGCGGCGCTGTTCTTCGCGTCGCGCGCCAAGCGCATCGCCGACGGCGTCAACCAGGAAGCGCTCCGCGTGGCGCGGTCGTCCTCCACCCGCTTCGTCGGCGCCCATCGGGCCAACCTGCGGGCCTCGCCCTCGACCGACTCGCCGATCGTGGCGATCGTGGCGGGGGGAAGCCCGGTATTCTCGGAACGGGAGAAGAAGGGCTGGGTGCGCGTGCGAACGTCTTCGGGCCGAACGGGCTGGATGCACCAATCGGTCTTCGCGAGCCGCGGACTCAGCACTCCTCGGCAGTGATGACGCAGTCCTTGCCCGACGCTTTGGCGCGGTAGAGCGCGCGGTCGGTGTCGTTGAAGAAGGCCCTCTCGTCGCCCCGGAAGGCGGCCACGCCGATCGACACGGTGATCCCGATCGTGGTGGGCCCATCCAGGTCGTCGGCGGAGAAGCGGGCCCCGCGCACCTCCGAGCGGATCTTCTCGGCCAGGATGAGTGCGCCCTCCAGCGGCGTCTGGATCGCGAGCAGCGCGAACTCCTCGCCCCCGTAGCGGGCCAGCAGGTCGGACTCGCGCACCAGCTCGCGCATCACCTCGGCCACTCCGCGCAGCACCACGTCGCCCACGGCGTGACCGAAGCGGTCGTTCAGCTTCTTGAAGTCGTCGATGTCGATCACGATGAGCGACAACGGCTCCCCCGAGCGCTTCGCGCGCTTCATCTCGCCGGGCAGGTGGTCGTGGAAGAAGCGGTGGTTGTGGAGCTTGGTGAGCCCGTCGGTGATCGAGAGCTGCTCGAACACCTCCTTGACCCGCTGCAGCTCCTGGTTCTGCGAGAGCAGGCGCAGGTTGGCCTTCTGGATCTCGAGCTGCTTCTCGCTCAGCTCGTGCCGGTTGCGCTGCAAGCGGGTGAGCATCTCCTTGAAGGCGCGGGTCAGCACGCCGATCTCGTCCTGGCGCGACGAGATCGGTAGGTCCACGTCGATCTGGCCGGTGGCGACGTCCAGGGCCTTGGCGGAGAGCGCCAGGATCGGCCGCACCACCGACCGCGCCAGCCAGAATGCGATCAGGCCGAACGCGAGCACGATCGCCAGATTGATGCGCAGGATCTTGTGGATCAGCGCCACCACGGGCGCGAACGCCTGCTCGTACGGCTCCTCGACGACGATCGTCCAGCCGAAGCGCGGGAAGCTCAGCGCGCTGCCGACCACCAGCTCGCCGGCTCCGTTGGTGTACTCGGTCGCGACCGGTGGGCCGTCGGCGGCGGGCTGCGGCCCCTCCTGCGGCCCCCGCAGCGTCAGGTCGCGCGCGCCCGCCAGCGGCGTGCCTTCCCGCGTGAGGAGGTAGACCCCACCCGTGCCACCGAGCTCGTCGGTGTGCAGCAGGCCCTCGAGGCTCTCGATGCCCACCATGCCGTGCAGGGAGCCCAGGGGCGAGACGCGGTAGTCCTTGACCGGCGCAGACGCCACCTGGAAGCGATGAGCGCCAACGCCCCGGACGTCGCCCACGCTGGGCGCGCTCACCGCAGCGAGCTCCCGCCTGCGGCCCTCTGGGATCGGGACCTCCCGGCCCACCCAGGCGAGGGGCTCCCCCTTTGCGTCGAGCACGAAGAGCGCCTCGTACTGGGGAAAGCCCTCCATCACGTACTCGAGGTAGTTCTGGATCTCCTTGCGCGCGCGGGCGCTGCGCGGTCCCGCCCCCGCCCTCGCCACCCGCACCAGGTTGTCGGCGACGGTGGCGCTTCCGGCCAGGGTCTGGATGTCGAGCTCGCGCTGGCCGTACCACAGCTCGAGTCGCTCACCCGCGCTGCGCAGGATTGCGGGGAACTTCTCGTCGATCTTGGCGCGCAGGAAGGCCTCGGTCGACTGGGTCGAGATCCAGGTGATGACGAGCGACGAGACCAGCGCCGCGCCGAAGACCGAGAGGATGATCCGTGAGGGCAGGCTCTGGAAGGGCCGCAGCCAGTTCGACGGCACGCGGTCGAGCGCCACCAGGCGCAGCCGCCGGGCCACGCTCGAGCGCTCTTCCCTTAGCTTGCCCGTCACCTTCACGGGTACGCGATCGGCCGATCCGCGCGTCCCCTTGATGGCCCTCCGACGGGGCCGGGCGCCGTCCCGACACCTCTCGAACCGGCAGATCCCACGCCAAGCTCGCGCGAAGACTCGGCGAAGCGCGCCGGGACCTGCGCTCGGGCGGGATCCTCTGTCACACTGCGCCCGATGCGCACGCCCGCGAGGACCCCCGCCGAGGCTCGAATCCGGGCATGAACCCGTCCGGCGGCTCGCCGCTCCGCGCGCCGGCCTGGGCGGTTCCGCTCACCCTCGCGCTCTACTCCGGGTTCGCGCTGCGCGATTTTCTCGGCGAAGGCCTGCCGATCTTCTTCGACGCGCACAGCCACCTCGCGCGCAGCTGGTTCACGGCGCGCGCGTTCGCCGCGGGCCACTA
>JAZFWH010000055.1:0-9961 GCA_036482635.1 Myxococcota bacterium | reverse complement strand
CGCCCGCGTTTTCGGCCCGCGCTAGAGTCCGAGGCGCATGTTCGGCATCGGGATGACCGAGTTGCTGGTGATCCTGGCCCTTGCCCTGCTGGTGCTCGGCCCCAAGCGCCTTCCGGGGCTGGCCCGTTCCCTGGGCAGGGGTCTGGCCGAGTTCCGCCGCGCCTCGACGGATCTCCGCAGGGAGTTCCTGGACGTGGCCGAGGAGGCGCGCATCGAGCCGCCCGACGCCCACCCAAGGCCCGGCGAGACGGCCGAGCCGGACACCGCGCAGCCCGCTCCCCCCAGCTCGACCACCGGGAACTCCGACGAGCCCTCCGGTGGATGACACGAGACTCCCGCTCACCGACCACCTGGCCGAGCTCCGCTCCCGACTCTTCCGCCTGCTGATCGCCTGGGCGCTGGGCAGCGCCGCCGCGTGGAGCTTCCGCGAGCCGATCTTCGCGTTCCTGTTGGAGCCGGCCCTGGCAGCGCTCGGGTCCGAGGGCCGTGCGCTGCAGGCGATCGCACCCACCGAGATCTTCTTCACCTACCTGAAGTGCGCCATGCTGGCGGGATTCTTCCTGGCGCTGCCGGTGATCTTCTGGCAGCTCTGGGCGTTCGTGTCGCCGGGGCTCTACCCCAGGGAGAAGACGACGATCCTGCCGTTCGTCCTGGCCTCCACGCTGCTCTTCACGGTCGGCGCCATCTTCGGCTACGCCGCGGTCTTCCCGCTGGTGTTCCAGTTCTTCACCGGCTTCGACAGCGAGTTCGTGCAGTCCGCCTGGACGATGCGCGAGGTCTTCGCCCTGACGACCCGCCTCTTCCTCGCGTTCGGCGTGGCCTTCGAGCTGCCCGTGCTGGTCTTCTTCCTCTCGCTGGCCGGGATCGTCGAGGCCCCCACTCTCCTGCGCGGCACTCCCTACGCGATCCTCGGGGTCTTCGTGCTGGCCGCGATCCTCACGCCTCCCGACTGGGTGAGCCAGGTCCTCCTGGCCATTCCCATGGTGGTGCTCTACCTGCTGGGCGTCGGGGTGGCGTATCTGTTCGGAGGCTCCCGCAAGAGGAAGGCCTCGCGAGGAGAGGCGAGCGAAGCCTCACCGGGGTCGGGCTAGAGCCGGGCGAGCCGGTCGGCGATCGCGCGCTCTGCCGCCGGCGCGTCGACGCCGGTCGCCACGCGCATCTCGGCGCCCCACTCCGCTCGCGGGTCCTCCAGCGTGCGAAGCACCCCATTCTCGATCGTAGGCACGATGCGCAATCGCTCCGTGCGAAGCGGCGCGTCGTCGATCAGCGACAGCACGGTAAGGGGATCGTGGAGGAACGCGACGTTGTCTGGGGCCAGCGTCCCGCCCAGGCCCGTGAACAGCTCGCGCTGCACCGGATCCCAGAGCCGCACCTGGGCTGCCAGAGCGCGCCCGAGGGGGCCGCCCGCGTCGAGTCTCTCGAGCTCCGCCGCGCGCAGCCAGGTCGAAAGCGTCACGTCCGCGGTCACCAGCGCGGTGCGGAAGCCCGCACCCAGCACCGCCACGCTGGCCTCAGGGTCCGAGCACAGGTTGTAGTCGATCCCCGGTGCGCAGAGGTGCTGGCCAATCCGCACCTCACGGATGTGACCGCCCATGATGGTGATGCCGGCCACCCGCCGGGGGAGCTCGGGATCGAGCGCCAGTGCCCGCGCCAGGTTCGTGAGCGGCCCGATCAGCACGACCTCCAGGCCGTCGACCTCGCGGGCGGCGCGGACGATGCGCTCGGCCGCGGGCTCGTCCGACAGGCGCGCGGCCGGGCCCTCGACCAGGCACTTCTCCTCGTGACCAAACCAGGCGAAGCGCTCGGCGGCTCTCAGCAGGGGCCGGCTCTCCCCCGCACACACCTCCACCTCGCGGCGCCCCGCCGCGCCCAGCAGGCCGGCCGCGATGCGAGCGCGCAGGCCGGTGTCGCCGGCCACGGTGGTCACGGCCACCAGCTCCAGCTCGGCCGGCGACGCGAGCACCAGCCCCAGGGCCAGCGCGTCGTCGACGTCGCTCCCGATGTCCGTGTCGAAGAGGATCGGTTTCGGGCGGACGGCCACCCCCACCGGCTCAGGCCGCCTCGTCGTCCGCGGGCTCGACCTCGAACAGCTTGGCGCCCGTCTCCACCGTCTCGCCTTCGCGAACGGCGATCTCCACCACGCGGCCGTCGATGGGCGAGGGGATCTCGTTTTCCATCTTCATGGCCTCGATGATCACGACCCCCTCCCCCCCGCGCACCGGGTCGCCCGCGCGCTTCTCGAGCTTGACCACCTTGCCGGGCATCTCCGCCTCGACGGTCTGGGGGCCCTCGGCGACCAGCCTGACCTGCTGGCTGAGCAGTCGGCTGCGCTCGTCCACCGCCTCCAGGTGGAAGAGGCGCGCCCCCACCAGCACGTCGAAGCCGTGGGCGCCGCGCTCGTCCACCAGCACCTCGAATTGACGGCCCTCTTCGATGACCGAGTAGATGGTGCGCCCGGTCATCGCCGCGTCCACGCGCACCGTCTCGCCGTCGATGGTGATGTCGTAGATCCCCTCCTCGACCTCCTGCAGGCCCACCATCACCGACGCGCCCTTCTTCTCGGAGACGTCGTAGTTCACCGCGGGCCACCCCGCATCTGGGAGCGCCGCCCGAAGGCCCTCCAGCCGCTGGTGTCGCCGCGCGAGTCGCTGTGGGCCGAGGCGCGCTCGGCGCGCTCCTTGTCACGGCGGTAGGCGGCGATCGCCGCCAGCATCAGCGCCACCCTGCGCTCCTCGCCGGTCTCCGCCGGTTCGCCGAGCCCAGATGCCATGTGCTCGTCGATGAACCCGGTGTCGTAGCGGCCCTCGACGAAGCTCGGGTGGCGGAAGACCCTCTGGTGGAAGGGGATGGTCGTCTTGATCCCCTTCACCACGAACTCCGACAGCGCCCGCTTCATCCTGTCGATGGCCTCGGGCCGATAGCGACCCCAGGTGATCAGTTTCGCCACCATCGGGTCGTAATGGACGGTGACGCGGGCGCCCTGGTAGACGCCGTCATCCACGCGCACACCGATTCCGCCCGGCGGCCGGTAGACGACGATCGCGCCCGGCGACGGCACGAAATTGTTGTCGGGGTCCTCGGCGTAGATGCGCGCTTCGATTGCGTGGCGCGTGATCGACAACTCGCTCTGGTCGATGCCGAGGGGGTCGCCGGCGGCGATGCGGATCATGGCCTTCACGATGTCCACTCCGGTGATCACCTCGGTGATGGCGTGCTCCACCTGGATGCGCGTGTTCATCTCCAGGAAGTAGAAGTGACCGTCTGCGTCGATGAGGAACTCGCAGGTGCCGGCGCCCCGGTAGCCCACAGCCTTCGCGGCGGCGACGGCGGCCTCTCCCATCTGCTCCCGCATCTCCTGCGACATGCGGTTGGCGGGGGCCTCTTCGATCACCTTCTGGTGGCGCCGCTGGATTGAGCACTCCCTCTCGAACAGGTGGATGGTGTTCCCGAAGTTGTCGGCGAGCACCTGGATCTCGACGTGGCGCGGATGCTCGATGAACCTCTCGACGTAGAGACCGTCGTCGCCGAAGGACGCCAGCGCTTCGCCGCGGGCGCGCGCGATCGCCTGCGCGATCTCCTCCTCGCGGCGCACCAGACGCATGCCCTTGCCACCGCCACCCGCGCTGGCCTTGATCATGACCGGTGGTCCCACGTCTCGGATCCAGCGCTCGGCCGCTTCGTCGGAAAGCCGCTCGGTGGTGCCGGGCACGATCGGAACGCCGGCCCTCTCCATGGTCCGGCGCGCCGTGACCTTGTCGCCCATGGCGCGCATCACGTCGCCCGTCGGCCCGATGAAGCGGATGCCTTCGCGCTCGCACAGGTCGGCGAAATCGCCGTTCTCGGCCAGGAAGCCGTAGCCCGGGTGGATGGCATCCGCCCCACAGCGCTTGGCAATCTCGATGATGCGCTCCTTGGCCAGGTACGACTCCGACGCCGGGGGCGCGCCGCACGGGTACGCCTCGTCCGCGAAGCGGACGTGCAGCGCCTCGCGGTCCACGTCGGAGTAGATGGCCACCGCCTGGATGCCCATGTCCCGGCAGGCGCGGATGATGCGCACCGCGATCTCGCCGCGGTTGGCGATCAGGATCTTCTGGAACACGCGGCGCCCTCAGCCACCGGTCACAGCGGGATGTTTCCGTGCTTCTTGGGCGGATTGGAATCCCGCTTGGTCGAGAGCATGTCGAGCGCGCCGATGATCCTGGGGCGCGTCTCCTCGGGCTTGATGACGCCGTCGATGTAGCCGAGCTCCGCCGCCTTGTACGGGTTGGCGAAGTTCTCCCGGTAGTTGGCAACCAGCTCCTCCTTGCGAGCCGCCGGGTCCTCGGAAGACTTGAGTTCGTTGCGGAAGACGATGTTCACGGCTCCGTCGGGTCCCATCACCGCCAACTCGGCGGTCGCATACGCGAGGTTGACGTCCCCGCGAATGTGCTTGCTGCTCATCACCACGTAGGCGCCGCCGTACGCCTTGCGCGTGATCAGCGTGACCTTCGGAACCGTGGCCTCGCAGAACGCGTAGAGCAGCTTCGAGCCGTGGGTGATGATCCCGCCGTACTCCTGATCCGTGCCCGGCAGGAACCCGGGTACGTCCACGAAGGTCACGATCGGCAGGTTGAAGGAGTCGCAGAAGCGCACGAAGCGGGCCGCCTTGATGGACGCATCGATGTCGAGACAGCCGGCGAGTACCGCCGGCTGGTTGGCCACGATACCCACCGATCGGCCGCCGAAGCGCGCAAAGCCCACCACGATGTTCCGGGCGTAGAGCGCGTGGACCTCCAGGAAGTCGCCCACGTCCACCACCAGACGGATCAGCTCGCGGATGTCGTACGGCTTGTTGGGATTGTCGGGAACCAGGGTGTGCAGGCGCGGATCCAGCCGGTGGGAGTCGTCGTCGGTGGGGACGAACGGGGGATCCTCCAGGTTGTTCTGGGGCAGGAAGGAGAGCAGCTTGCGAATGGTCTGCAGCGCCTCCTCCTCCGAGTTGGCAGCGAAGTCGGCCACTCCGCTCTTGGTGGCGTGAGTGATGGCGCCTCCCAACTGCTCGGACGTGACTTCCTCGTGCGTCACCGTCTTGATCACGTCGGGCCCGGTGATGAACATGTTGCTCGTGCTCTTCACCATGATGATGAAGTCGGTCATCGCCGGGGAGTACACGGCGCCGCCCGCGCACGGCCCCATGATGGCGGAGATCTGCGGGATGACCCCGGAGGCCATGACGTTGCGCAGGAACACGTCCCCGTAACCGCCCAGGGACACCACACCTTCCTGGATCCGCGCTCCCGCCCCGTCGTTGAGGCCGATGAAGGGCACGCCCACCTTGGCGGCGAGGTCCATCACCTTGCAGACCTTCTCGGCGAAGGCGCCGGACAGGCTTCCACCGAACACCGTGAAGTCCTGGGCGAACAGGAAAACCTGGCGGCCATCGATCCGGCCGTGGCCCGTGACGACACCGTCGCCCGGGATCTTCTTGTCCGGCATTCCGAAGTCGGTGCAGCGGTGCACCACGAACTTGTCCGTCTCGATGAAGGTGCCCGGGTCGAGCAGCAGCTCGACGCGTTCTCGCGCGGTGAGCTTGCCGGCGGCGTGCTGGCGCTCGATGCGTTCCTCGCCGCCGCCGAGGACCGCCTGCGCATTCAGCTCTTCGAGCTTCTTGAGCTTCTCTTCGATCGACATGAGTCGGAATCTCGAAAGTTGTCGCCTACTGGTTGCCCAGGTCGCTGATGATCTCCTCCAGGCGGTGTCCGTACTCGACCAGGTCCACCTTCTGACGCGCCACACCACTGTCCATCGCGGCCTTCGCCACCGCCGGTGCGAGGTAGAGCAGGATCCTCGGATCGAAGGGCTTCGGAATGATGTAGTGCCGACCGAAATCGAACACGTCCGTGGGATACGCGTCGCGCACCACCTGGGGGACCGCTTCGCCGCACCGAGCCAGCTCGGCGAGGGCCATCACCGCCGCTCGCTTCATCGCTTCGTTGATCACGCTGGCGCGCACGTCGAGGGCGCCCCGGAAGATGAAGGGGAAACCGAGGACGTTGTTCACCTGGTTGGGGTAGTCGGAGCGGCCGGTGGCCACGATGGCATCGCCGCGCACCTTGGCCACCAGCTCGGGGGAGACCTCGGGATCCGGGTTGGCCATCGCGAAGATGATCGGCTCCGGCGCCATGCTCTCGAGCATCTCGGCCGTGACCAGCCTGGGCTGGGAGAGGCCCACGAAGACGTCGGCGTCCACCAGGGCGTCGGCCAGGGAGCGCGCGGAGGTGCGGCGGGCGAACTCGGCCTTGTACTTGTTCAGCCCGGCGTCGCGCCCCTCGTAGATCACGCCCCGGCTGTCGCAGACCCACATGTTGTGCGGATTCACGCCCAGATCGCGGTAGAGGCGTGCGCAGGCGATGCCCGACGCGCCGGCGCCCGAGAAGACCACCTTGATCTCGCCGATCTCGCGGCGGGTGATGGCCAGGGCGTTGAGCAAGGCCGCCGCGGAGATGATCGACGTCCCGTGCTGGTCGTCGTGGAAGACGGGGATGTCGAGGCTCTCGACCAGCCGCTCCTCGATCTCGAAGCACTCGGGCGCGGCGATGTCCTCCAGATTGATCCCGCCGAAGGTGGGCGCGATCAGCTCGATGGTGCGGACCAGCTCGTCCACGTCGCGGCTGTCGATCTCGATGTCGAAGACGTCGATGTCCGCGAAGCGCTTGAACAGTACGGCCTTCCCCTCCATGACGGGCTTTCCCGCCAGGGGGCCGATGTCCCCGAGGCCGAGCACGGCGGTGCCGTTGGTGATCACGGCCACCAGGTTCCCCTTGGCCGTGTACTTGAAAACCTCATCGGGATCCCGGGCGATCTCGCGGCAGGGCTCGGCCACCCCGGGGGAATAGGCCATCGAGAGATCGGCCTGCGTCACCGTGCGCTTGCTGGGGATGACCTTGACTTTGCCGGGACGACCCTCGGAGTGGTAAGCGAGGGCCTGCTCTCGCGTGATCAAGCTGCGTCCTCGTTCGGTTCGGGACCCCGAGCCCGGTCCCGTGGACTCGCCCTCGGCTCGTTTCGCCGCCGGATCTCGCCGCAGTGCGCGGGAGAGGCAAGGGGCCGAATTCTATCAGATCGGCCGCCGGGCGCGTCCGTTGCCGAACCGGCGCGGAAAAGCCAGCCAAAGCCCGGACTTGCCCCGCCGGAGCGGCGCCGGCGAGCGGCCCTGGCCTCCCCCGGGGCGCTTCCCTGTCTCCTGCCCGTCTACTCCTTCAGCAGGTCCCGGGCGATCACGAGCCTTTGGATCTGGTTCGTCCCCTCGTAGATCTGCATCAGCTTCGCGTCGCGCATCAGCTTCTCGACCGGGTAGTCCCGCGTGTAGCCGTTGCCGCCGAACACCTGGACCGCGTCCGTCGTCACGCGCATGGCGGCGTCGGTCGCAAAGCACTTGGCGAACGACGAGTGGCGCGAGGCCCGCAGCCCGCGGTCCACCATCCACGCGCTCTGCAGCGTCAGCAGCCTCGACGCCTCCACGTCCTTGGCCATGTCGGCGAGCATGAACTGCACCGCCTGGAAGTCACCGATCGCCGACCCGAAGGCCTTGCGCTCGCGGGCGTAGCGCACCGACTCCTCCAGGGCGCGCCGGGCGATGCCCGTGGCCAGCGCGGCGATGGGCGGGCGCGAGGCGTCCAGCGTGCGCATGGCGATCTTGAATCCCTCCCCCTCGACACCGAGGCGCTGGGCGGCCGGAACCCGCGCCCCGTCGAAGTGGATGACGCGGGTGTCGCTGGCCCGCTGACCCATCTTGTCCTCTTTCTTGCCGCGCACCACGCCCGGGGTGTCGCCGGGGACGATGAAGGCGCAGATCCCCCGGTGGCGGCTGTTGCGGTCGAGGGTTGCGAACACGGTGAACAGGTCGGCCTCGCCACCGTTGGTGATCCAGCACTTGGTCCCGTTGAGGATGTAGTCGTCGCCGTCCTTCTCGGCGGCGAGCTGCAGGCCCGCTACGTCGGAGCCGGCGTTGGGCTCGGACAGACAGAAGGAGATGAGCGTGAACTTCTGCGCGCAGCCTGCGAGCCACTCCTTCTTCTGGTCGTCGCTGCCCGCCAGGACGATGGGCGTGAGACCCAGGTCGTTGCACATGATGGAGGTGGAGATCCCCGCACACCCCCAGGCGAGCTCCTCGGTCACGATGCAGCTGTCGAGCGACGAGAGCCCCACCCCGCCGTAGGCCTCGGGAACGTTGGTGCTGGCGAGGCCCAGCTTCCAGGCTGCCTCGATCACGTGGCGGGGAAACTCTCCGCTGCGATCGCACTCGGCGGCGATCGGGGCGATCTGCTCCTGGGCGAAGCGCCGCGCCGTCTGTTGCAGGGCGAGCTGCTCGTCGTTCAGACCGAACTCCATGCGCGCCTCCCGCTTCCCGCTCGACGCGACCGCCGCGCGTCATTCGAAACTTCTTCTAAAACAGCTAGTTGTAATGAGAGAGCGTACGCAACCGGGAAAGGGCGGGCAAGCGAGGCGAAGCCGAGCAGAGGCGGGCCCCCGCAAGACGGGCGAGCGGTGTTTCAGCGGGCCTAGCTCAGGAGCCGTAGCCCAGGTCGCGCGACAGGCGCTCGGCCGCCGCGCTGACCAGGGGAACGATCTCGCCGAGCAGGCGCTGCTCGTCGAGCCGGAAGACCGGCCCCGACACGGAGATGGCCGCCACCGCCACGCCGGAGGAATCGAACACCGGTGCGGCGGCGCAGCACAGGCCCGGCTCGCACTCCTCGCTGTCGACCGCGTAGCCCTGCGCCGCCCCGCTGCGGATGTGCTCGAAGAACTTGTCGCGATCCACGATCGTCGCCCGGGTGCGGGGCTCGAGGCCACGCGCCACGGCGGTCCGGTCGTACTCCTCCTGGACCTCCTCGTCCGCGCCGCCCAGCAGCACCTTGCCGAGCGCGGTGCAGTGCACCGGCAGACGCTGACCCACGCGCAGGCCGGTGCCCACCAGTCGGTCCGAGGGCACGCCGTCCAGGTGCACGACGTCGAAGTCCCTGAGTACGGCGAGGTGCGCCGACTCGCCCGCGCGGTCGGCCAGCTCGACCAGAACCGGATGCGCGCTGCGCAGCAGACTCCGACTGCGCGAGAAGGCGCGGCCGAGCTCGAGACAGCGGACGCCAAGACGGTAACGCTCCGAGCGGGGACTCTGATCGACGTAGCCCTGCAGCTCGAGGGTCGCGAGCAGGCGGAAGACGTTGTTCTTATGCAGGCCGAGCTCGACGGAGAGCTCGGTCACTCCCACCTCTTCCCGGTCCCGAAACGCCTCAAGGACTCTCAGCGCATTGGTCACCGTCTGGATGACGTACTCGCTCTTCGGCTTCTTCATGGATCTGACTCTCCAACCCCTCGGCCCTTCGGGCCGACCCCCTGGGTATGCTCATCCGGCGTAGGGAAGAACCATCGACAGCGGCGTCGAGCGGCGCGTGGATCCCACTCAGCTGGATCGAAAACGACTGGGCCGGGCGATCGGTAGGTCGGTCGCCCCGCCGGGAAAACCCGCAGACGCGACCTTTGCGATCGCAAGAATCGGCGGCATCTGCCCTGAATCCCATGGGCTGACCCGACGCCCCGCCACGGTGCAACCGTTGGTGCCAACGCTCCCCGTCGGCAGAAGAAATCGTTTGCGTTTTATCTCAGGCTTGGCGGGGCTGTCAACAACGCTTTGCGATTCCGTCAAAAAACTTTCGAATCGACCGAGTATTGTGTATGGACCGGGTGGGGCGTTCTCCCGACGGGGGAGGCGATACCCCCGACGGGAAACGGGGGAGGAGGCGAAGCTGGGCCGGTGAGTGCGGCGGCTAGGCCGACGGCTCGCCGCCGTCGGCCTGAGCGCGACTCTCCCCCTCGGTGGCGAGGAGTTCGAGCACGAGCAACGCCACACCGACGACGATGCAGCTGTCCGCGATGTTGAAGTCTGGCCACGAGTAGCCACCCCAGACGCGGAAGTGGAGGAAGT
>JAZFWH010000054.1:0-3622 GCA_036482635.1 Myxococcota bacterium | reverse complement strand
CGACGGCCCGAGCTTCCCGGCGCCGAAGGGAGCGCCCCAGGACGAGGCCCGGGACGATCTCGCACCACGCGGCGTCGCGCCGCCAGTACCACCGGCGCGCCAGACAGAGCCCCGCCCGGGAGGGTCCCAAGACGATCCGGGCCGAGGGCGAAAGGCCGCCGCCGCTCTTTCGAAAGACCGACGGCCCGAGGCCGAAGTACGCTCCGGCCACCAGGACCAACGACGCGGCCGGCCAGAGACCGAGCAGCGCCCAGGCGCCGATCGCGAAGGCCGTGAGCCCCAGGGCGCCGGCCCCGAGAAGGTACCGGAGCCCGATCGCCGGGGCCGGGCGGAAGCCGCCGGCCCGCACCGGCGACCGCCTCGGAAAGGCGTAGAAGGACACCAGCGCCAGGCCGGCCCCCCCCGCCATGTCGATCACGTGGTGCTGGTTGACCAGCAGCACGGAGACGATCACGAGGACGAACCAGACGTGGAGCACCCCGGCGGCCGCGCCGCGGAGATGCCGGCCGTAGATCGCCCAGAGGATTATCGTGTAGGCGACGTGGAGCGACGGGAAAAGGTTGTGCGGCCGGTCGCCCGCCTTGAGCAGGTCGTGAAGCATCCCGAAGAATCCGGAGAACTGGGGCCGCTCACCTACCATCTCCAGCGGCATGACCAGGAAGCACGCTCCGGCGAGCAGCGTCGCGGTTGTCACGCGGCCCACGTGCGATCCGAGCTCCCAGCGGCCGCGACAGAGAAAGGGCGCCGCGACGAAAAAGAGGTCGATAGACATGTACGGGACGATCATCGCGGGGACCAGGGGAATGGCGCGTTCCCACTCGAACCAGAGGATGCCCACGTCGCTGCGTCGTGACGAGATCCAGTTGCAGCCGCCGTACACGATGAGAAACAGGACCGACAGGGCCACGGACCAGCCCAGGGCGATCCGCCAGTCGCCGCGGGGGCCGTCGCGATCGCTGTTGTCGCCGTGTCTGTCTGTCATGACTCGTGGGCGCCGTGAAAATGGCGCCTTTCCTGTTGTTCGGCTCGCGCGGGCTCGGGCATCCACGCGCCGCGGGCGGTGGAGTGGGCAGGGCCATGCCTGGTGAGCCGGGTGTCCCGGATCAGCGCCGGCCGATCGCCGCGCGGCGCTGGCCCCCGGCCATCCGCGCCGCCCGTTGGCTGGCCGCCCGCGGGATCTCCCCGAACGCGGTGTCGATCGCAGGGCTCGTGGTGGGGATCGCGGCGGGGGTGGCGCTGTGGCTCACGTCCGTGACTGACGGCGCGGCGCTGCGCGCGGCCTGGCTGGTCGCCGCCATCGCCGTGCCGCTTCGCCTGCTGGCCAACATGCTGGACGGGATGGTGGCCCTCGAGCAGAAGCGGGCGTCTCGCGTGGGGGAACTCTACAACGAGGTCCCCGACCGTTTCTCCGACGCCGCGGCGCTCATCGGCCTGGGTTACGCGGCGGGGGGTGACCCGACGCTGGGGTTCCTCGGGGCGTGCGGAGCGCTGCTGGTCGCCTACATCCGTACCATGGGCGCCGCCGCCGGTGCGGGCCACGAGTTCTGTGGCCCGATGGCCAAGCCCCAGCGGATGCTCGTGGTCACGATCATCGCGCTCTACGGGAGTATCGCGCCGGCGGCGTGGCAGCCGGACGTCGGCGAAGCGGGCTGGGGGCTTGCGGCATGGGGGCTGGTCCTCATCATCGCCGGATGCCTGTGGACGGTCGGCCGGCGGCTGCGGCGGATGGCCCGGACCCTGCGTGAGGCAAAGCCGTGAACGAGGTCTCCCTGGATCGGCTCTTCAACGTCAGGCTCGCCTTCGATCACCCGGTGACGGTCGGCATCACGGTGGGCCTCATCGTCGCGATCGTCGCGGCGCCGGTGCTTCTCGGCGCGGCACTTGCCCTTCGCCGCGTCGACCGCGACCGGCGGGTCGAGCTGTGGAAGCGGTACGCCACGTGGGTGGTTCTCGTGCCCCTTCTTGGGGGCCCGATCCTGCTCGGGGCGGCCGCGACGATCCTGGGCGTCGCGCTGCTGAGCCTCCTGTGTTATCGCGAGTACGCGCGGGCGACCGGGCTCTTTCGCGAGCGCCTGATCAGCGCGGTCGTGGTGCTCGGGATCGTGTTGGTGACCTTTGCCGTGGCCGACCACTGGTACGGCCTCTTCGCGGCCCTGACACCGCTGGGCGTCGCCGCCATCGTCGTGGTCGGGCTCGTTGGCGACCGACCGCGGGGATACATCCAGCGCGTGGCCCTGGGGACGCTGGGGTTCCTGCTCTTCGGGGTGTGCTTCGGGCACCTCGCCTACATGGCCAACGACGCCGATTACCGCCCGCTGATGCTGACGGTGCTGCTGTGCGTCGAGGCCAACGATATCTTTGCGTATCTCTGCGGCAAGACCTTCGGGCGCCGACAGCTCGCCCCCAACACCAGCCCGGACAAGACGTTGGGGGGTAGTTTGGGGGCGCTGGTGCTCACGACCGCGCTGTACGCGGTGATCGGCCACTTCCTGTTCGAGGGGCACGCGCTGGCGAGCGTCGGGGCACTGGCGGCGCTGGGCGTGACCATCAGCGTCGCGGGCCAGTTCGGGGACCTCATGCTGTCGTCGATCAAGCGCGACCTGGGGATCAAGGACATCGGAGCGGCCCTGCCCGGACACGGGGGGCTCCTGGACCGTTTCGACTCGCTGATCCTGGTGGCACCGGCGGTGTTTCATTTCGTGGGGTACTACCAAGGCTTCGGGATCGATGAACCGACCCGCATCATGACGGGAGGCTGACGCGTGCGGCGCTGGCGTTTCAAGCCCGCCAAGGATCTCGGCCTCCCGCTGGGCCGCCGCCTGCGCAGCCTCGAGCGTGAGAGCGGCCTCGTGGAGGTGATCGCGAGGCTGGGGTGGTGGACGGCGGTGCGGGGGTACCTCGCCGTCGCGCACCGCCTGTCGATCGCGGGGCGCGCGAACCTGCCCCAAGAACCTCCCTTCGTGCTCGTGTCGAACCACGCCAGCCATCTCGACACGCTCGTGCTGGCCGCGGCCCTGCCGCGATGCCTCTGGTCGCGCGTCTTTCCCATTGCCGCCGGCGAGACGTTCTTCGAGACGCCCCTGCTGGCCGCCTTCGCCGCGGGGCTGATCAACGCGCTGCCGATGTGGCGGCGCAGCGTGGGAGCCCACGCGCTGCGTGACCTGCGAGCGCGGTTGACGGGCGAACCGTGCAGCTACATCCTCTTTCCCGAGGGGACCCGCACCCGCACCGGAAGGATGGCCCCGTTCAAGCCGGGGCTGGGCATGATCGTGGCCGGAACGGGCGTCCCCGTCGTGCCGGCCTACATCCACGGCGCCCACGAGGCTCTTCCCCCCGGCCGGTGCTTGCCCCGCCCCCGCCGGATCATCCTCCGCTTAGGCCCGGCGCTTCGCTTCGAGGGCGTCGCCGACGACCGCGGCGGCTGGGCGGTCATCGCCCGCCGGGCCGAAGCGGAGGTGCGGGGCCTGGCCAAGTAGGGCTCCGCCCGGACCCGACGGGCAGACGGAAGCCAGGAACCTGGGTTTTTCCGGGGCGGAGCGCAACGGAGCGAGGGTGGGCCCGGAGGGCCCTACGGAGCGCTAAGGAAAACCTGAATTCAGCTCACGCTCGAGCCGGGTTTCGC
>JAZFWH010000053.1:0-4487 GCA_036482635.1 Myxococcota bacterium | reverse complement strand
CGCGCGGCTTCGTCCTGCCCTCGGTGATCCTGGCGTTCGTGCTGCCGTTCTGGGATCCGGTGCCGGCCGGCCACGTCGGGAACTTCCCGCTGATCAGCTTCCAGCTCTTCTTCATGGCCGTGCTGTTTGCGGGGATCAGCATGTACGCGTTCCGCGAGCGCTCCTACCGCTACGCGGCCGCACGGGTCCGCAGCTACCTGACTCTCGAGGTCGAGGCCCAGCAGGCTCGTCGCGGCGGCGGCGCCCACCTCTCAGCCGTTAGCTGATCGAAGGCGAAGTCGAAGGGTAGAGGGCGCGGCTGGCGCGCCCGAGCGGGCGCTCAGAACTCGCTGCGCCCCGACGCCGCGTCGCACGGACCGACCAGCTTGAGGCCGTCCTGGACGCCGGTCGCCTGGCAGGTGCCGAAGGGGCCGACCACGCCGCCGGCGGTCCCCTCGACGGGCCTCACGTAGCCCCAGGTGTTGTAGGCGCCGTCCCCGTCGATGTCCGAGCGGCCCGCCGCGGTGAAGGACGAATTGGCGCCATTGGTGGCCACGGCGTACTGGAAGTAGACGTTGCCCGTGGGGTTCCAACCGATCGTGTTGAAGCCGTGGGCGGTGCCCGGCGCCAGCGGCCAGGTCACCTTCACCGCGCCCACGGCCGGCGGCACAGCCAGCGCGCTCACGAAGAACCCGAACTCGCCGAAGTAGGCCTCCTCGGAGACCCGGATGGCGGCGAGGTTGCCCTTGACCTCGGCCGCCTTGGCGCGCAGCTGGAACTTGATCAGCGTCGGAATGGCGATCGTGGCCAGGATCCCCACGATTCCGATCACGATCATCAACTCGATGAGCGTGAAGCCGTACCGTTTCGAGTGGTCGCTCACCGGACTCACGAATCCGTCGCCAGTGGAGTGGCCGGTCCGGAGCCGTTCGGCGACCCGAGCTGGGCCGCCAGCCCCCGGGCTGCCTCCAGGTCGTTGGCCGCGAGGCGGGCCGCGAGCTCGCGGACCAGGTCCTGCCGCCCGTCCTCCTGCTCGGCCAGCTGGCTGCGGAGCTCCGCCACCGCCGCGGCCAGGGACTTGAGGTAGTCGCTCGGCCGCAGCTGGAGGCGCTGCTCGAACTCGCCGCGCTGTAGCGCGCGCACGGCGCGCTCGATCACCAGGGCCGGCCCGGCGACGCGGTGCATCAGGAAGACCGCCACGCACGCGAGAGCGGCCGCGGCGATGCTGTAGTAGACGATGTTGGCGTGCATGAAGAGACTGCGCGTCTCCGCGGCGGTCATCCCGTCGAGCGCGCCCACTCCGGGCAGCACGTAGATCGCCGCGACGTAGGCCACGGCCACCACCGCCAGGATGGCCAGGAGCGGCAACGCGACGGCAAGTTGGAGGCGGGCGTCGATGAAGTAGCGCTCGCGCTTGAAGAAGCTCGCCTGTCCCTCGGTCTCGCTCATCTGCGCGGGCCTCACCGAAACAGAGAAGGTCCGGTGTGGAATCATCGTCCGATCGGCGCGTGATCCTTAGAGGCGGCACTCCGCACCTGCGCATTCCAGATGTCGTGCAGCGCGGGCTCCGCCTGGAAGCACTCGTAGAGGAACTCGGCCAGCTTCGCGTCGCCGTCGGGGCGCAGGTGCATGCCGTCGGTCTGGAAGTAGCGATGGCGCAGGTCCGGTCGGGGCAGGGCTTCGAAGCGCTCGGCGAGGTCGCACAAGACGGCGTCCTCCTCGGCCGCCACCTCGCGCACGATCTGTACGTACTCCTGGTGCAGCGGCACCAGCCGGCTCAGGTCGCGCAGCCAGCGCCTCTCCAGGTACTTCGGCTCGCGGCCCCATTCGTGGGACGTGGGCGCGGTGACCAGGACGGGAACGATGTCGCGGCTGCGCGCCAGGCGGGCGATCTCGGCCAGGTTGCTGCGAAAATCGTCCGGCGGAACGCGCCGCGGCGGGTCGCGCTGGAGCCGGGCGCGCAGGCCCAGGCGCGCCTGGAACACCAGCTGGGCGACTCGCTCCGCTCCCACGCGTTGCAGGGGCGAGCGCCGCAGGGCGTTGATCTCGTCGTCCCGGACACCGAAGCCGATCCAGTGGTCGTTCCAGCCGAAGTACACCGTGACGGCGCGCGGGCGCAGTGCGACCACGTCGCGTTCCATCTGCCTCACGCCCTGGTAGGACGACCAGCCGCCGGTTCCGAGCTCCTCGCCGACGATCTCGAGGTCCGGATGGGCCTGGCGCACCCGCTCCAGGAAGAACTCGGGATAGAAGCCGAACTCCGTGCAGGAGTCGCCGAGGAAGACGAGCTGGGGGCGCTGGCTGGCCAGGCGCTCGAGCTTCTGCGCGTAGTCCTTGGGCACCCAGAACAGGTCGGGGTCGCTGCGGTAACGGGCCTCGATCGAGGGGGGATCGGGCCAGCCGAACTCCACGCGCGTCGCCGCCAGCTCGTAGGAGAACCCCACGAGCCGCAGTCCGACCTCGAGCAGCGCGAGGGCGAGCGCCGTCGCGGCCAGCGTGAATCCTGCGCGGAGCGCGAAGCGGGCCACGGGCCGCAGGATGCTGCGTGTGGCGCCGCCGATCCAGCCGGCTGCGCGGGGCCAGAGGCGCGGCCGCGCTGCTGTAGCATCCGGCGCGTGCCGAAGGCGTCCAGGGCGTGGCTCGTCGCGGCCGGGGGGGTGGCGGCGCTCGCCGCGCTGGCCCGCCTGCACAACGCCTTCCGCTACGCGCCCCTCTACGACTTCGACGCTGCCGGCCACGCCCTCAATGTCTTCGCCCTGTACGAGGGGAGGCTGCCCGACCCGCACTCCTGGGCGGGCTTCCACCCGATCCTGTTCCACGCGCTCGGAGCAGCGCTCTGGGGCTGGCTCCCGGAGGGCCTGCCGGTCCACGTGCAGCTCAGATTGCTATCGGCGCTGGCCGGGCTCGTCGCCGTGGCCCTGGTGTGGAGGACGTTGCAGCGATTGGCCGCGCCGGCCGACGCGGCCGTGGTCACCGCCTTGCTGTTCTGCGCGCCCGTCGTGGCGATCGCGAGCGGCATGCTGGGCAACGAGACGACCTGCGCGCTGTTCACGACGGCGGTGCTGGCGCGCCTGACGGCGCTGCCGGGCGATCCGGCGGCCGCGCCGCGCCACGCACTGGTGACGGCGGCGCTCGGCACCCTGGCGGCCCTCGCCAAATCCACGGGCGTCGTGGCGATCGGCTGTGCGGCCGTGGTCTACGCGCTGCGATTCCGGCGCACGCCCCGCGCCGCGCTGGCGGCGGCCGCCGTCGCGGGGCTCGCTCCGCTGCTCGTGCTGGGACCCTTCTACGCGCGGCTGGTCGTCGCCCAGGGCGGCTCGCCCGCCGGCGTGGTCAGCGGCGCCGCGCTCTCCCCGGCGGCGCTCGCCGAGATGCGTGAGCACCCGCCCGGCGAGCGGCAGCTCGCCGACTACTTCTCGCTCCCACTCGCGACGTTCCTCGCGCCGGTCCACTGGGCGCCAGGGCTGGATCGCTCGGTGCTGGGCCTCCTCTACGCCAGCACCTGGGCCGACGGGCACGCCCAGTTCCTGCCCGGCGCGGTGCCGGCGGTGCGGCGCGCGGGGGCCGCCCTCGCGGTCGCCGGTCTGTTGCCCACCGGGCTGGCGTTGCTCGGCTGCGCCGCACTCGGGCGCCGACGCGCCCGCGACGCCGCCGGACCGCTGCTGTTTCTCGCGCTGCTGCTGGCGGCGCTGGCGCGCTACGTGTGGATCTTTCCGCACTACTCCGCGGTCAAGGCGAGCTACCTGCTGCCCGCCATGTTGCCCCTCGCGCTGCTCGTGGTCGCCGGTCTCGGCGCGCTGCCCGATCGGGCGCGTCCGCCGCTGCGAGCGCTGCTGCTCGCCATCGCGCTGGCCGCGACCGGCTTCACCTGGCAGGGGTGGTGGGAGTGAGGGGACGCGCGCGGGCGGCGCTGGGCCTCGCGCTCGCCGGGCTGACCGCGGCCTGCGGCCCGCCGGCGCGCTCGCCGTCCGAAACCGTCGATCGCTACTTCCGCTGGTTGGGGCGCGACCCGATCCGCACCCTCGAGCTGGTCTCGCCGGCCTTTCACGCGAGCCACAGCCTGCGCCTGGTGACGCCGCGCGAGATGGAACGTTGGCGCGCGGGCGAGCCCCTGGCGCCGGAGGCCGAAGACTCCGCGGAGCGTGCGCCGGCGCGCGCGTCGGACGGGCTCGCCCGGGCGCGGCTCGCCTGGCTCGTCACCCAGCGGAGCGGGGCGTTCGGCGCGGCCGCGAGCCGCCTGGCACTTCGCGGGGTCGTGGCCGAGGAGCGGGGGGATCGGGCGCGGGTCAGGGCCCGCGTCCAGCCCGAGCGCTCGTCGGCCTTCACCCAGCACTTCCGACTCTCCCGGACCGGTCCGGACGGCATCTGGCGCATCGACGCGATCGAGCAGGAAGGGGTGTCCGCGGAGAACCGCGCGGCGGCCTTCGCGGCCTACCCGAACGAAGCGACCCGCGTGCGCCTGGAGCGCTCCCTGCGCCGGCAAAAAACCGGGCCGTGAGCGACCTCAG
>JAZFWH010000052.1:0-18540 GCA_036482635.1 Myxococcota bacterium | reverse complement strand
ACGGGCGCATCATCAACATCACCAGCGTGGTGGGCCATACCGGGAACCCGGGACAGATCCCCTACTCGATGGTGAAGGCCGGGCTGGACGCCTTCACCAAGTCGCTGGCCCAGGAGCTGGCCGGGCGCGACATCCTGGTGAACTCGGTGGCGCCGGGCCTGATCGAGACCGCGATGACGAACGAGCTTCCCGAGGAGGTGCGTCAGGCGATCCTGTCCCGCGTCCCGCTGGGACGGATGGGCCGGCCCGAGGAGGTCGCCGACGTGGTCGCCTACCTGGCCACCCGCGCCGGCTACGTCCACGGCGGCGTGATCCACGTGAACGGTGGCCTGTTCGGCGGCTAGCGCCGCGAGCCCGCAAGCCCGAAGGGCGCGCAGCGAGGCGCAGGCGAGCGGAGTTCAGCGGGCAAGCCCGAAGGGCGCGCCGCGAGGCGCAGGCGAGCGGAGTTCAGCGGGCAAGCCCGAAGGGCGCGCAGCGAGCCGCAGGCGAGCGGAGTTCAGCGGGCAAGCCCGAAGGGCGCGCAGCGAGCCGTAGGCGAGCGGAGTTCAGCCCGCAAGCCCGAAGGGCGCGCAGCGAGCCGCAGGCGAGCGGAGTTCAGCCCGCAAGCCCGAAGGGCGCGCAGCGAGCCGCAGGCGAGCGGAGTTCAGCGGGCAAGCCCGAAGGGCGCGCAGCGAGCCGCAGGCGAGCGGAGTTCAGCGGACTAGTCGACGACGAGCGAGAGGGCCACGTCCACGGCCGGCCAGAGGTCGTCCTCGGGGATGTTGAGGGCCGGGAAGAAACGCAGCACCCGCCCGCGCGTCACGTTGACGAGCACCCCCTTTTTGATGGCACGCTGCGGCAGCGACGCCGCGCGCTCGGAATCGCGCAGTGCCACGCCGAGCAGCAGGCCGCGCCCGCGCACGGCCTCGATGCGGTCGGAGTGCTCGGCGGCGAACGCCGCCAGGCGTTCCGCGAGCCGGGCGCCGAGCGCCGCGGCGCGTTCGACCAGCTTCTCCTCGGCGATCACCCGCAGCACGGCGTTGGCCGCGGCGCAGGCCAGCGGGTTGCCGCCGAAGGTGGTGCCGTGGTCGCCCAGCTGCACTGTCTCGGCGACGGCCTCGGTGGTGAGGAAGGCCGCGACGGGGAAGCCCCCCCCCAGGCCCTTGCCGAGGGTGACGATGTCGGGCACGACGTCCTCGTGCTCGACCGCCAGCATACGGCCGGTGCGGCCGATCCCCGTCTGCACCTCGTCGCAGATCAGCAGCGCCCCGCTCGCGTCGCAGATCTCGCGGAGTCCGGAGAGGTAGCCGTCGCGGGGCACGTTCACGCCGCCCTCCCCCTGGATCGGCTCGACGACGAAGGCGGCGCAGTCGCCGTCCAGCGCGGCGCGCGCGGCTTCCAGATCGTCGAAGGGGACCCGCGTCGGCTCGGGGAGCAGGGCCCGGTACGGGTCGCGGTGCACGGCCTGGCCGATCACGCCGAGCGCGCCGAGCGTCCTGCCGTGGAATCCGTTCTCGGTGGAGACGAACTTCGCGCGGCCGCTGGCCCGGTGCGCGAGCTTGAGCGCGCCCTCCATGGCCTCGGTTCCCGAGTTCACCAGGAAGCTCCGGGTGAGGGCGTCGGGCGTGACCTCCGCCAGGCGCTCGATCAGGTCGAGCTGGGGCAGCGTGTAGAACAGGTTGGTGGTCTGCATGAGCCGGCCCGCCTGGTCGGCGATCGCCTCGACCAGCGAAGGATGGCAGTGGCCGATGCAGGTCACGCCCCAGCCCGCGGTCAGGTCGACGTACTCGCGCCCCTCGGGGTCGCGCACCCGGGCCCCGCGACCTTCCACCAGGACGAGCGGCAGACGCCGGACGACGGGCAGGAAGTGGGCGGCCTCGCGTCCCCGGACCGTTTTGATCCTCATGGCTCACCCCTCCGGGTTTTCGGTAACTTTGGCGGCCTTGGCAGCGGGGCGACGGACTTGGGCGACACCATCATACTGGAAGGGATCCAGGTTCCCGCGGCGCTCGGCGTCACCGCGGCGGAGCGGCGCATGCGCCGGCCCGTGCTGCTCGACGTGGAGGTCTCCCGCGACCTGCGCGCCGCTGGCCGCACCGACCGCATCGGCCAGACCATCCACTACAAGCGGATCTTCGAGGTGGTCGAGGACGTGGCCTCCAACCAGGAGCACAAGCTGGTCGAAGCGCTCGGCGAGCGGATCGCGCGGGCGGTGCTCGCCAAGTTCGACGCCGACGCCGTGTGCGTCACGGTCCGCAAGCCCAAGCCGATCTCGGGGGTGCTCGAGCACGCTGGCGTGCGCATCACGCGCACGCGCGCCGACCTGGAGTGAGGCCGGCGCTATTCTGCGGAATCATACTGGGTTAATGGAGGCACAATCCCCCCTCCGCTAGTCTGGTAATTCGCGCCCGGTTCGCGAGGAACCCCATTGGCTGCGGACAAGCCCTCCGCCCCGCCCGTGACGCTCCAGAGCGGCGCGCTCGCGCGCATGTCGAAGAACGAGCGCCTCAAGGCGGAGAGCCAGGGGCTGTTCTTCGTCTCCCCCGCCGCGGGCGAGCGCCACAGCTTCGGGGACGAGGTCGGGGCGCTCGAGCGCGGCGAGGCCGAGACCCTCTCCAAGGAGGGCAAGGAGCTCTCGAAGTTCTTCGGGATCTACGAGCAGCAGGCGCGCGGCGAGCGCGGCAGGAAGACCGACGACAGCTTCTTCATGGTGCGACTCAAGAACCCCGCCGGCGGGGGGTTCACGCCCGAGCAGTGGGCGGCGGTCGATGAGGCCGCCGACCGCTTCGGCGATGGAACGCTGCGCATCACCTCGCGGCAGGGCATCCAGTTCCACCACGTCTACGGACCCAAGCTGGCGCCCCTGGTGCGGCACCTGAACCGGCACTACCGCAAGGGCGCCACGCTCGGCGCCTGCGGCGACGTGAACCGCAACGTGATGTGCTCGCCGGTCGAGGGCCTGGATCCGCGCCACCAGACGCGCGGCCGCGAGCTGGCGCTGGAGATCGCCGAGGAGCTGGCGCCCCGGACGACGGCCTACTTCCAGATCTTCCTCTCCGACGCGGAGGGTCGGAACGTTGCGCCCGTGAATCCCCACGAGCCGATCTACGGCGCGCAGTACCTGCCGCGGAAGTTCAAGATCGGCATCGCCCACCCGGGCGACAACTCCGTCGACGTATTGACCCAGGACATCGGTCTCGTGCCCGTGGTGGCCAACGGCGCCTGCGACGGCAGCGTCTGGGACCTCTACTCGGGCGGTGGGCTGGGCCTGACCCACAACAACCCGAAGACGGCCGCCCTGCTCGGCCTGTACCTGGGTCGCGTGCGCCGCGATCAGGTCGTCGAGGTGGCGAAGGCCATCGTCATCCTCCAGAAGGAGCACGGCGAGCGGCGGGACCGCAAGCAGGCGCGCTGGAAGTACACGATCCGGCGCCTGGGTCTGGATGCCGTCGTGGCGGAGCTGGCGCAGCGCTTCCAGCTGGAGATCGAGGCCGCGACGCCCGCGCCGCTGCCCCCGATGAACCTGCACCTGGGCTGGCACGAGCAGCGCGGCGGAGGCTCCTACTACGGACTGTCGCTGGAGAACGGGCGGCTGGGGCCGGAGCTGCGCAAGGCCGTCCGCGCCGCGGTAGACGGGCAGGGCCTCAGCGTGCGCGCGACCGCGCAGCAGGATCTGCTGCTGTGCGACGTGGTCGACCGCGCGGCCGTGGAGCGCGGGTTCGCCGGCTGCGGCGTGAAGCCACTCGAGAGCGTGTCGCAGGTGCGCCGCAACGCCATGGCGTGCCCGGCGAAGCCGACCTGCGGCCTCGCCATGACCGAGGCCGAGCGGGTCCTCCCCTCCTACATCGACGCGATCGAAGCGGCCGGGCTGGGCGACGTCGACGTGGTGATCCGCATGACGGGCTGTCCCAACAACTGCGCGCGCCCTCCCACGGCGGAGATCGGCATCTACGGCTACGGGAAGAACGACCACGTGGTCCTCGTCGGGGGCTCGCGCGAGGGGAGTCGGCTGGCACGCGAGCTCTACCGCCGGCTTCCCGAGGAGAAGATGGTGCCGATGCTGGTCGGCCTGCTCGGCGCGATCCGCGACCACAGCGACGAGGGTCTCCCGGTGGGCGAGTTCCTCTGGCGCACGGATCCGGAGCAGCTGCGCGCCTGGGTGGGGCTCGAGGACGGCAGCTGACGAGACCTCTCGGCCGGCGTGGTATATTCGCACCGCCCGGACAGCGCGCTGCGCCGGGCCAAAAGGATCTGCGTTGAGCCATCCTCCCCCCGACCCCTCTCGGAGTCCGCTCGCGCGGCGCGAAGCCGAGCTCCTCGTGGCCGAGGCCGTGGACGCGGGTCGCCTCGAGACCGCTGCGGCCCAGCGCCTGGGCGCCAGCCTCGCCGTCGCCGACGTGCTCGAGGCGGTCCTCGAAGGAGCGTTCGAGAGCAAGCGGCGCGGCAAGGGCGACCTGGTCAGCGTCTCGAAGAACATCTTCATCCCGCTCACCAATCTCTGCCGGGATCGCTGTGGCTACTGCACCTTCGCCGTGTCGCCGGACTCCCCGCGCGCGCGCACGTACACGCTGGCGGAGGTCGCGGACGCCGTGCGGAGCGGAGTGCGGGCGGGCTGCAGCGAGGCGCTGTTCTGCCTGGGCGACAAGCCGGAGAAGGCGTACCGCTCCCACCGGGAGTGGCTCGCCGAGCGTGGCCTGCAGACGACGGCCCAGTACCTGGTCGAGGCCTGCCGCGTGGCCTTCGAGGGCGGCATGCTCCCGCACACCAACGCCGGAATCCTCTCGGCCGAGGAGATGGCGAGGCTGCGGCCGTGGAACGCCTCCATGGGGCTGATGCTCGAGTCGACGAGCGAGCGGCTGCGCGGGCGCGGCATGGCTCACTACTACGCGCCCGACAAGGACCCGGCGCGCCGCCTGCGCATGCACGAGGAGGCCGGCGAGCTGCGCATCCCCTTCACGAGCGGCATCCTGCTGGGGATCGGCGAGACGGCGGCGGAGCGGGTCGAAACCCTGCTGGCGATCCGCGACCTCGCCGATCGCCACGGCCACATCCAGGAGACCATCGTCCAGCCCTTCCACCCCAAGCCGGACACGCCGATGCGCGCTGCCTCTGCCCTCGGCGACCGGGAGGTCGCGGGCTGGGTGGCGATGGCGCGGCTCGTGCTCGGCCCGGAGATGAACGTCCAGGCGCCGCCGAACCTGGCGCCCCAGGTGCTCGAGCTGCTGCTGCGCTCGGGCTTGAACGACTGGGGCGGGGTGTCGCCGCTGACCATCGACTTCATCAACCCCGAAGCGCCCTGGCCCGCCCTGGTCGAGCTCGCGCGTCGCACCGAGGCGACGGGCCAGCGTCTGGTCGAGCGCCTGCCGGTCTACCCGGAGCACCTGCTCGGCCGACCGGAGTTCTTCGATCCCCAGGTCCGCGAGGCCGCGCTGCGACGCGCGGACGCGTCGGGCTACGCCAGGCCGCGCGTGCCCGCGCGGGTGGAGGCCGCATGAGCGTCGAACGTCTGCTCTCCGATGTCAGCTCCCCGGTGGCTCGCGCGCTGGATCGTGCGCTCGATGGGCGGGAGCTCTCCGCCGAGGAGGCGACCGTCCTATTCGCGGCGGACGGGGCCGACTTCTTCGCGCTGATGCGCACCGCCGACGTGGCGCGAGAGCAGGACCGGGGCGGGGACGTCACGTTCGTGGTCAACCGCAACATGAACTTCACCAACGTGTGCTACGTGGGCTGCTCGTTCTGCGGCTTCGCCCGCCACAAGGACGACCCCGACGCCTACGACCACTCCATGCAGGTGCTGCTGGAAAAGGCCGGGGACGCCGTCGCCCGCGGCGCCACCGAGGTCTGCATCCAGGGCGGCATCCATCCCGGCAAGGACCACACCCACTACCACGAGATCCTGGTGACCCTGAAGAGCCGCTTTCCGGATCTCCACATCCACGCCTTCTCGCCCGAGGAGATCGACTTCGGCCACCGCAAGAGCGGGATGGGGCTCGCCGACTACCTGCGCTGGCTGGTGGAGGCCGGCCTGGGCACCATGCCGGGCACCGCCGCCGAGATCCTCGACGACGAGGTCCGCGAGGTCTTGTCACCGCGCAAGCTCAAGAGCGAGCGCTGGGTGGAGATCGTGAAGACGGCCCACGCGGTGGGACTGCGCTCCACGTCGACCCTGATGTACGGGCACATCGAGCGGGTCGAGCACGTGGTCCGACACCTGACGCTGCTGCGCGACATCCAGAAGCAGACGGGGGGCTTCACGGAGTTCGTCCCGCTCGGCTTCATCCACGAGCGCAACATCCTGTTCAACCACATGGGGGCGCGGCCCGGCTCGTCGATGCCCGAGGACGTGCGCCTGGTGGCGGTGGCGCGGCTCTTCCTGCGCCCGTGGATCTCCAACATCCAGGTCTCCTGGGTCAAGATGGGACCCAAGCTGGCGCAGATGGGCCTGCTGGCCGGTGCCAACGATTTCGGCGGCACGCTGATGGAGGAGTCGATCAGCCGCGAGTCGGGCTCCCAGTTCGGCGAGAACCTTCCGGCCGAGGAGATCCGCCGCCTGATCCGCGACCTGGGGCGCACCCCAGTGGAGCGCAACACGACCTACCAGACACTGCGCCGCTTCGACGACCCCGCGCTCGATCCAGCGTCTCTCGAGCCGGCGAGGGAGCGAGAGCTCTCCGGACCCACGCGCTGGCGGCTTCAGCAGGAGAAGGTGGCGGCCCCCGCCGCGAAGTCAGTCCGCGCCGTCGGCTGAACGCCCCACGCGCGCCTCGAGTCGCGCGCACAGCGCCTCGACCTGATAGCGCAGCGGCGCTCGCTCCAGTATGCGTCGCTCCACCACCTGCGCCGCGTTGCTCACCGCCGGGTGCTCGCGCCCGAAGGCGCGGGCGATCGTCGCGAGCGAGGCGTCCGTGTAGCGCCGGCACAGGTACATGGAGAGCTGGCGCGGGATCAGCACGTCGCGGCGTCGTGAACGGGAGGCGAGTGCCTGGGGAGTGGTCTGGAAGAAGGCCGCCACCACCTCGATCACCTCTCTCGGCCCGAGGCGTCGGGCGCAAACCTGGCTCGGGGAGATCTTGCGCAGCGCGGCGTACGTGAGCTCGAGGCCGATGGGCCGGTTCATCAACGAGGCGCTGGCCACGAGCTGGATCAGCACCGCTTCCAGGTCTCGGACGCTGCCGCGCACCGAGTCGGTCAGCAGATCCAGGCAATCGTCGGGCAGCCGCACTCCGCCGGCGGACGCCTTGCTGCGCAGGATCTCGCGCCGGACCCGTGCGTCGGGCGGCTCGAGCTCGGCCACCAGGCCGGCGGTCATCTGGGAGCGAAGGCGCGGATCCAGGCCCGCGACGTCGTGGGGCAGCCTGTCCCCGGTCAGCACCACCCGAGAGCCGGCGTCCAGCAGGTGCGCGATCGTGTGGAAGAACTCGAGTTGGGTGGCCGACTTGGCCCTCAGGAACTGCACGTCCTCGACCACCAGCAGGTCGTAGCCCTCGCGAAAGCGCCGCTTGAAGCGGTCCATCGACTTGGCGCGAATCGATGCCATGAACTCGTTGGTGAACGCCTCCGACGAGACGTAGAGCGCGCGTCCGCTTCCGCGCGCCCGGCTCTCGGCGACGATCGCGCGGGCCAGGTGGGTCTTGCCGAGGCCCGACCGCGAGGTGAGGTAGAGCGGGTTGAGGCGGCTCTGCTGGCCGCGCGCGACGGCCAGCGACGCCTCGCGCGCCAGGGCGTTGCACGACCCGACCACGAAGCTGTCGAAGGTGTGGGGCAGCGGCCTCTGCAACGAGGCGCCGTGCTCCCGGTCCGCCGGCCGGCTCGGCGGGGCCTCCGCCTCACCCACCGGGGCAGCGCTCGCGCGCGCTGGCGGCCCTGCGGCGAGCTCCAGCCGGATCGGGACCTCCCGGCCCAGCTCCGCCGCGACGCAGCGGGCGATGTGGGGCAGGAACCGCTCGCGGATGCGCTCGCAGTGGAAGCGCGTCGGGCAGAGCACCCGGACGCCTTCGCCGTCGCTCTGCACGGCGAGGGGCCGTACCCACGCCTCCAGGGCGTAGGCGGGCATCTCCGCTTCGAGACGGCGCAATACGCCGTCCCAGAGCCCGGGGGGATGGGCCATGCTCTTTTCCGGTTCTTCGGAGGTTTTTGGCTATCTGAGGCGGATCCCCAATCATCCTGCCTTGCTGCCCGCAGAGTAAACCACGCCGCCCGGGTGGCCGCAACGCTGCTGTGGGCGATCGGTCAGCGCGCCCCTACACGCGCGTGTTGTGGCGTAGGATCCCATTTCACTGACGGAAAACCGCTGTTTGCAGTCTGGATCGCGTTTCGATTTCGAGGACTTCGCGAGCAGCCTTGAGGTGCCTTCGCGCTTCTGGCAGCGCGCCGGCCGGTTCGTCGAGCCGTCTTTTAATCTTCGTTATTCGCGTTTTTTCGTTGATTCTCAGCGTAGATCAGCGAATTTCAAAGATGGCCGCCATTCAGTGCAGGGTGCCCGGATTCGCCGGCGCGCCGGCGAATCGCTCGGCCAGCAGGAAGCGCAAGACGGTCGAGAGACGCTCGAAGCGCTCTGGGATGCTGTCGGCCTCGAGCAGGCCCTGCTTCTCCTGGGCCGGCAGGGCGAAGGCGTTGGAGAGCGCGTTCACCAGCTTGGCCGCCTCGAGGTTTCGGAGCAGGTCGGGTGTGAGGCGGCGCGCGCGCTCCGGCTCCCTGCCTTCCAGCAGATCGCGCACCAGGCCGAGCACGCTCGAGCGCAGCGCGTCCACGCGCTCGCTGTCCGCCGCCTCGAATGCGTCCACCAGGCGCTCGACCTCGGCGACGCGATACAGGCGCTCTTCGGACCGCTCGAGCTCCCGCACGATGCGGAAGCGGTGCGTTCCCAGGAGGACGAGGTTGTAGCGGCCGTCTGAGAGCTCCTGGGCGCGTGTGATGACACCCGCGCAGCCGACGGGGAAGACCGGCGGGTCGCCGGCCATCTCGGCCACGTGCTCGGGAACCACGACGACCATCCCGATGCGGCGAGATCCGTCGAGTACGTGCTTCGCGAGCTGCCGGTAGCGCGGCTCGAACAGTTGCAGGGGGGCCTGGACGTGCGGGAAGAGTACGACGTTCGCGAGGGGGAAGATCGGGAGCGGGCCGTCGTCGGAGTTCACCCGCAAAAGGTAGCACGCGGGAGGCGAGGCTTGACGGAGTCGGCAGCCGCCGGAAGACTTCCGCGCGGGGGATGGACCGCCGCACGGCCCGCACGCTGATCGCGCGTCTCACCCGGGACGCCGAGTGTCTCGCCCAACGCTTCGATCTGCGTTTCAAGTCGATCGGGCCGGAGCGGGCGAACGTCGTGAACCGCTACGGCGTGTGTTACTCGGACGGCGCGATCAAGATCCGGCTGCGCCACGCGGTCAGCGGTCGGCCGCTGAAGTATTCGAGCCTCGTGAACACCCTGTGCCACGAGCTCGCGCACCTCCGCCACTTCCACCACGGCGAGCGTTTCAAGGCCTTCTACCTGGGGCTGCTGGAGTTCGCGCGGGCCGAGGGCATCTACCGACCCGGGCCGCAGCCGGGCGCCGGGCGCCGTGCGGCGGCCCTGCGGGCCCCGCCGTCGGGACCGGTCCAGCTCGGCTTGTTCTGAGGGGCGGTGCGCAGGGCGCTACGAGACCAGCTGGTCGTACTCTTCGAGGGTGTTGGGACCCTCTTCGACCCGGGCCCGGATCTCGTCACAGGCGACGGCCTTGTCGATGATCTCTCGGATCAGGCCTGCGACGGTCAGCTCGTCGTACTCGGCCAGGGCGTCTTCGAGGGCGGTACTAGACACGGTGAAATCCACGCTGACCTTGATCTTGACGTCCATCGAATCCGTGTCCTCTTCTCCGGAGCGGAAGGCAAAACCGGGGAGCTCCACGGCCCACGAGCGCGCGCCCAAGGCCCTAAACCCCCGGAATCAAAGAACAATTCCGAAATTCGTCGAGAGGATAGTACAGCCCCCTCCGGTCGTCTACGAAAATTTGTCGCGCTCCGGACCCTCCGTCGGGCGTTGCACGGGCGTTTCCGGCGGGGCCCTAGGCTGTGGCGCGCAGCGCGTCGGCCCGCACGTGCAGGACGACGAGCAGCAGCGCGGCGAGACCCACCGCCCCGAACAGGGCGACCGAGCGCTCGTGGAGCTGGTTGAAGCGGGCCGCCGCTGCGGTGCTCCCCCCCGCCCCGAAAGCCAGGTCGCGGATCTCAGACAACTCGGCCGAGACGCCGAAATGGGAGTAGAGGCAGGCCGCGGTCATCAGCAGCGGCAGGCCGGCCAGCGCCGGGCCGCGCCGCAGCGCCACGGCCAGCAGCGCGAGCGCGACGCCCGCCGCGGCGCCGTAGAGGTGGAGAGACGTGAGCACGGGGCCCACCAGCAGACCGGCGACCTCGGTCGACGGAAGGACCCGGAAGGCGGTCGGGGCCACCACGGCGGCGAACAGGGCCCAGGCGCCCAGCCAGGTGCCGAGCAGGAGCCAGTGCGCGCCGAGTAGCGCGGCCTGCCGTCTGGCGGGGGGCGGGGGCACGCGGGGAAGTCTCCGCAACGGACTGCGTCGTGTAAAGGGCGGATCGGGGGACTGAGTTGGGGATTCGAAACTGGATCACCGCGCGGATCGCTCGCTTCCTGAACCGGAATCTCAGCCACTACGAGCAGCGCGGGCGAAACGATTTCGAAGGGCTCAAGAGCTGCATCCACAAGGGCGACGTGCTGCTCGTCGAAGGCGACCAGCGGATCTCGGCCGTGATCAAGTACCTGACCCAGAGTTCCTGGTCCCACGCGGCGCTCTACGTGGGCGACGAGATCGTGCGCCGCGGCGGCCAGATGGCCGAGCTGGCCCATCAGCACTTCGGCGACGAAGCGCGCCACCTGGTGGTGGAGGCGCTGTTCGAAGGGGTCGTGGTCTCACCGCTCACCCGCTACGTGGACTACAACGTCAGGCTGTGCCGGCCCCACCGCCTGCGCCCGGCGCACTTGAAGATCATCCTGGACGAAGCGGTCGCGGCGATCGGCTGGCACTACGACGTCCGAAACGTGCTCGACCAGGCCCTCCACCTGCTGATGGTCTCTCTGATGCCCGGGCGCTACCGCAGCAAGGCGCAGCGCCTCGGGAGCGGCGCCGCCACCGAGGTGATCTGCACCAGCCTGCTCGGCCAGCTCTTCGCGAAGGTGGGCTTTCCGGTGCTGCCCTCCGTGATCTTTCCCGACGGGGTGGAGTCCTCCTTCGCCCTGCCGCGAGGCTCTCTGCTCGCGCGCCTGCGCCGGCAGCCCGTCTACAAGGGCGTGTTCCACCAGCGCCACCCGACCCTGCTGTCGCCCTGCGACTTCGACCTCTCGCCGTACTTCGGGATCGTGAAGTTCAACGTCATCGAGCACGGCGGCTTCGACTACCAGCGCATCGAGTGGGCGCGGGAACCGCTGGCCGACGAGGTAGCCTAGGCCGGGATCAGGGCCGCGGGTGAGCTCGGCGGCGCGGCGACGAGCCGCAGCCCCGCCTCCACGGCGGCCAGCGCGGCCCGGTCGTTCTCGACGGCGGCCACCCGCGCGGCGCCGATCGTGCGACGCAGGACCTCGATCCCGGCGTAGAGCGCGACCGCCTCGAAGGGCGGGAGCTCGCGTGGCCCGTGGGCCTCGGCGTACGCCGACCAGGTCCGCTCCACCGCCGCCCGGGCCTGCGCGGCGCCGCTGCCGGCGACGCCCCACAGGACCAGGTGACCCACGAGCACGCCGACGTCGAAGGCGGGATCGCCCACGTGGGCGATCTCCGCGTCCAGGAGCTTGGGCCCGCCGGGCGCGAGCAGCACGTTGGTGGGCTGCACGTCGGCGTGCAGCAACGCGCCTTCGGGCTCGAGGTAGCGGGTGTAGGCGGCGTCGATCCGGGCCCGCAGACGCCCGTCTCGCCAGATGGCGCGGGCTGTGTCGCGCAGCGCCTCGGAGAGTGGGAAGTCATTGGCGCGGTAGGGCAGCTGGAAGATGTGGTCGCCGTGCAGGCGCCGCATCTCGTCGTTGGCGAAACGGCCGGCGAGCGGCCGGCCCGCGTCGGCGCCGGTCGCCGCGTGCACCGCGCCCAGGAAGGCACCGAGGGCGCGAACCACCGGGCCGACGTCGGCGCCCCGCGCCAGCGCGGCGTCCAGGCGCTCCGCCGCCCCCAGGTCTTCCAGGACCAGCACCCGCTGGGCGGCGTCGAACCACAGCACCTGCGGGCAGATCCCTTCCCGGTCCAGGGGCCGGACCGTCTCGTAGTAGCGGGCCTCGAAGACGATCCGCTCGGTCGACACCCGGTACTCGGGGAAGCGCTCCAGGGCGGGCCGCGCCTGCTTGACCACCAGGGAGCGGCCGCTGCGCGGTGCGCGGACCCGCCGCACCCAGTTGATGTTGCCCTCGCCGGCGGGCTCGACGCGCAGCTTTTCCCCTGGGGGCAACAGGTCCAGCTTTGCCAGATAGTCCGGGAGGTTGGCTTCGTCGAGCCGCAGCTGGTCGCTCACAGGCTGGCACCCGATGCGCAGAAATGACTCAAGCCCCGGCAGTCCCGGCCGAAGGAGCTGCATTGTAGGTCCGAGTTGAGCCAGGGGGGGGTGAGACTTGGACAGGACGCCCCGGGGCCTCACGGTCCCGGGGCGGTTTCTTTTCGGGCGACCCTCAGCCGGCCGGATGCCCCCCCGACGGCTCGAGCGTCACGGGGTCCAGGCGCTCCGTCTGCAGCTGCTGGGCGCTCGCGGTGTCCACTTGATCGCTGTGGCAGGCCGCCCTGCCGCCGTCGTCGGCGCCCATCGCGCCGCGCGTCTTGGACGCGAGTCGATGGATCTCGCCCGGCTCGAGCACGCCGCGCTTCTCGAGGATCTCGCGCTGCTCGGGCGTGAGCGCCCGCGTCACCACGGGCAGATCCCAGGCGTAGTTTTCGTCCTTGCCGCTCACGAACTCCCCGATCTCCTTGCTGATGCGCACCGCGCACCAGTCGTGGCCGCACATGGCGCAGAAGTCGGTGTCCACGTCGAGGTCCTCGTCGTGGAACGCGCGCGCCAGGTCGGGATCGAAGCTGAGCTCGAAGTGCTTCTCCCAGTTGAGCGCCGCCCGCGCCTTGGTCAGCTCGTCGTCCCGATCGCGCGTGCCCGGAATGCCGAGGGCCACGTCGGCGGCGTGGGCCGCGATCTTGTAGGCGACGACGCCCTGCTTGACGTCGTCCTTCTTGGGAAGGCCGAGGTGCTCCTTGGGCGTCACGTAGCAGAGCATCGACGCCCCGTGGTACGCGGCCGACGTCGCCCCGATGCAGCTGGTGATGTGGTCGTAACCCGGGAACATGTCGGTTACCAGCGGCCCCAGCACGTAGAACGGCGCGCCGTGGCACAGGCGCCGCTGCAGCTTCATGTTGAACTCGATCTGATCGAGGGAGACGTGCCCGGGCCCCTCCACCATCACCTGGCAGCCGTTCGCCCAGGCGCGCTCGGTGAGCTCGCCCAGTGTCTCGAGCTCCGCGAGCTGCGCCGCGTCCGTGGCGTCCCCCAGGCCCCCCGGTCGCAGACCGTCGCCGATGGAGAAGGTCACGTCGTGAGCGCGCATCAGCGCGCAGATCTCGTCCCACAGCTCGTACATCAGGTTCTGGCGGCCGTGGTGGAGCATCCACTTCGCCAACATCGAGCCGCCGCGGCTCACGATACCGATCAGGCGATCGCGCACGAGGGGCAGGTGCTCGTGCAGCACTCCCGCGTGGATCGTGAAGTAGTCCACGCCCTGGCGGGCCTGGTGCTCCAGCGTCTCCAGCACAGCCGCCTCGTCGAGCTCCTCGATACTGCGACCGATGATCATCGAATAGATGGGGACGGTTCCCACGGGCAGCGTCGCGTTGCGCACGATGGCCTCCCGGGTGGCGTCCAGGTCGCCACCGGTGGAGAGGTCCATCACCGTGTCCGACTGCCAGCGCTCCGCCCAGCGCATCTTCTCGACCTCCTCTTCCAGGTCGCTGTCGACCGGAGAGGCGCCGATGTTGGCGTTGATCTTGGTCCGACTGGCCCGGCCGATGCACATCGGGTCGAGCCGGTAGCGGAGGTGCTGCAGGTTGGCGGGGATCACCATGCGCCCGGCCGCAACCTCGTCGCGAATCTGCTCCGCCGTCAGGTGAGGCTCGCGCTCGGCGACGCGCTGCATCTGGGGTGTGACGTGGCCGAGCCGCGCGTGCTCGAGCTGCGTGACCGGGACGAAGCCGTCGGGTGCCTCCCAGCGACCGTTCGCGAGCTTCCAATCCGGCGGCATGAAGTCCCACGCGGTCTTGCTCGAGGGCGCCGGCATGCCCGGCGAGTCGGGCGAGCTGAACGCGCGCGGTCCGCCGACCTGGCCGGCCAGGGCGAAGCTGCCGGGCGTGGTGCCCTGGCCGCGGCTCGAGGGGTTGCCGCCGGTGGAAGGCAGGCGATAGGCGGGTGCCGTCCGCGTGTCGCCTCGGGTGGGCATCGACATAGGGAGACGCTCCTTTGACAGGGCGGAGCGTCGAGGGTGAGCCAGACCGCGCGCACGTCGGAGAGCCGTTTCCTACGCTCGTGCGAACGAGGTCAGGTTCGAGGGGTGTGATCTCAGGCCCCCGCCACTCGGCGGCTGGCCACCCCCAGGCTCCGCTGTTGCGCCCAACGTACCACTCGCGCCTGGCCGGCTCAATGGGTGCTAAGTTGGCCGGCGCCCGATGATCGGCTGGGACGAGCTGCTGGGGCGCCTCGCCGAGACGCCGCGCGAGAACGGCACCGCCGCGCTCCACGAGACCGCCAGCTTCCTGGTCGACGCGCTCGGCCGCTCCGGTGTCGATGCCGAGCTCGTCCGCTTCACCGCCCAGCCCTACGGCCTGCGGCTCGTCGGCGTCGTCGCCCTGGTGATGGGCCTCCTCTACTTCCGACTGATGCGCAAGGGGAAGCGGGCCGCCGCGCTGATCCTCGCGGTCGTCGTGCCGGTGCTGTTGCTGGCCGAGCGCGACCACTACGCGACGATCGTCGGCTGGATCGGGGCGCAGCCGCAGTATCACGTGGCGGCTCGGCTGCCGGCGCGCGCTGCGGTCCAGCGCCTGGTGTTGACCGCCCACTACGACACCAAGACCGACGTACTCGATCACGTGCAGCGCGCTCCGATCGACTACCTCACGCTCCCCGTCGTCGTGCTGATGGTGCTCGGCGCTCTGGCGGGAATCGGCGCAGCGCGCTTTCGCCGCCGCGCGCGGGCGCTGGAGCGCCTCGGGACCGCGGCCGCCTGGGCGGCGGCCCTCTACGGGGTCGGCGCCTTCGTGGCGCTCTCGGTCGGCGCCTTCCTGCCGAGCCGCAGCCCCGGCGCCCTCGACAACGGCGGCTCCTGCGCCGTGCTGGTGCGGCTGGCCGGTGCGCTGGCGGAGGCGCCGCCGCTCGAGCGAACCGACGTCGAGGTGCTGCTGCTCTCCGCCGAAGAGGTGGGGGTGCAGGGCTCCTGGGAGTACGCGGCGAAGCGCTTCGCCAGTCCGCCCGCGCTGCCGACCTTCGTGGTGAACCTCGAGGGGCTCGGCGCGTCCACGGGGCACGTGGTGCTGGGCGGCGAGCGCTTCACCCTGCGCACGTTCCCGCCGGACCCGCGGCTGGTCGCGCTGCTCGACGACGTTCACCGGGAGCGCTTCGGAGAGCCCGTCGAGGTCACTGCCTACGCGGGCGCGACCGACGCCCGCTCCTTCCTGGCCCACGGGATCCCCGCGGCCACGTTGATGACGCGCGAGCCCGGTCAGCGTTTCACCCGGGGGCTCCACTCCGCGCGCGACGTGCGCTCGCGCCTCGATCCGGCGGCGCTCGACGCCAGCACCGCGTACCTGCTCGACGTCGTGCGCGCCATCGACGCGCGCGGGCTCTGAGCGCTACCGTCGGCGCGCATGCGGTACCTCCTACGCGTCTGCGGCCTGGCACTGTTCGTCTGCGCGCTGGGCTGCGATCGGCGCATCGAGCCGTTCGACCCGGCCGAGCGGCCGGCAGAGCCGGATCTGTCGAAGATCTTTCCGGCCGGGGCGGAGCTGGCCGCCGAGCGCGAGGCCGCGAGCACGGTCGCGCTGCCGCCGCCGCCGCCGAGCCGCGGTGCGCCGCCCGTGTCCGGCCCCGCCGAGCCGATCCGGGGCACGGTGACGCTATCGGCCGAACTGGCCGATCGGGTTCCGCCCGGCGCCGTGCTGTTCCTGATCGCGCGCCACGGTACATCCGGCCCACCCGTGGCGGTGCGCCGCATTCGCTCGCCGGAGTTTCCGCTGGACTTCGCGATTGGACCCGACGACCGCATGATCGAGGCCATGCCCTTCGTGGGTCCGCTGCGTCTCTCCGCGCGCATCGACGCCGATGCGAATGCCACGACGCGGAGCCCCGGCGACCTGCGCGGTGCCGCCGAGGGCAGCTTCCACCCGGGTGCCGAGGGTGTGTCCGTAGTGGTCGACGAGGTGCTCTGAGCCTCGGGGGCGCACGGGTTCCCCAGCGGGCGCCGCTCAGACCGTGGGTCGGTAGCGCCCGCGCAGGTCGTTCCACAGGATGGTGAGCAGGTCGAGGGCGGAGCGCGGGATGTCCCGCATCAGCCGGACCCGCGTCCGTCCGTCGTCGCGCCACTCGACGGGCGCTTCGACCACGCGGTAGCCGAGGCGCGAGGCGATCAGCACACACTCGACGTCGAAGCCCCAGCCCGTGACTCGTTGGCGAGAGAACACCTCCCGTGCCACGTCCCCGCGGAACGCCTTGAAGCCACAGGTGAAGTCCGAGATCCCCGGCACTAGCAGGAGGCGCGCGAGGTCGCGAAACCAGGTTCCCAACCTCTCGCGGATCCACGGCTGGTGGATCGCGATGTTCGCTCCGCGGACCCTGCGCGAGCCGATTACGACGTCGTTGCCGGCGGAGAGAAGCTCGACGAAGCGGTCCGCGTACTCGATCGGGACCGCGAGATCGGCGTCCATGAAGAGCACCGCGTCGCCCCGGGCCTCCAGCATGCCGCGCCGGATCGCGTAGCCCTTGCCGCGGTTGGGTCGATGGCTCAGGACGCGCAGCTTCAGGGACCGCCGCTCGGCCGCCGCCTTCGCCACCTCCGGGGTCGCATCGGAGCTTCCGTCGTCGACCACGATGATCTCGACGTCTTCGGCGCGCTCGCCGAAATGATCAGCGGCTGTTTCGAGGGTCCTCCCCAGGCGTCCCGCCTCGTTGTAAGCGGGAATGACGATGGAGAGCTTCGGGCGACTCGGACGTTCGATCGGCTGCACGCGATGGAAGCCCCTCTAGCAACGCGAATTCTTGGACCCGTGGTAGCGATCCCCTAGAATCCCTGCGGGTCTCTCGGGGGCCGTCGTATCCAGCCATGAAAGCCGAAGACTGGTATCGCCTCCAGAGATCCTACTACGACGACTCCCCACATCGACACCTGCAGGCCGAAGCGGGAGGCGTCTTCGCCGAGAACATCGTCGACCACGTTGCAGCAGCCGTGGAGCTTCGCAAAGGGCAGCGCGGCGTCGAAATCGGCTGTGGTCTTGGCCGCTTCACCCTTCCACTGCTGGCGCGTGGCGCCCATCTCGACGCCGTGGATCTGTCGCCCCAGCAGCTCGAGAAGCTGCGCGCGGAGCTCGAGCGGCGAGGCCTGGACCCGGAGCGCTGGACCCTCCACGAGGGCAACGCGGAGGCGATCGACGAAGTCCTCCCCGGTCGGCGCTTCGACTTCGTCGTCGGCATCTTCATCCTGCACCACCTGCTCGATCCCGCAGCGGCCGTACGCGGAGCCTTCCGGCTGCTGAGGCCCGGGGGGCGCGCGGTCTTCCTCGAGCCGAATCGTTGGAACCCTCTCTATGCGCTTCAGAACTCGCTGTGCGCCGACATGTCCTGGAAAAACGAGTGGCGCATCTACCGACTTGGAAGCGGTCGCCTCCGCTCGATGTTCGTCGAAGCCGGCTTCTCGGAGGTCGAGGTGGATCGCTTCGGGTTCTTTCCGCCGCAAGTGATCAACCGCTTCGCTTCGGCGTTGGCCCTCGAGCACGCCCTGGAGCGCTCCCGTTTCCTGCGCCCGGTCCTTCCGTTCGTGCTGGCGAGCGGCTGCCGGACCGACTAGTTCGTGAAACGGGGCGACGCGATCCTCGTGGGGTGCGGCGCCGTCGCGCTCGCGCTGCCCTTCCTCGACAAGGCCTACGTGATCGACGATCCGCTCATGCTGCGGATCTCCGAGAGCCTGCTCCGGGATCCGCTGGATCCTTTTGCTGGAATTTTCGACTGGGCGAGCCTCGTCCTGCCCCTGCGGGATGTCGCCACCAACCCCCCGCTGATCAGCTACTACCTGGCGCCCTTCGCCGCCCTTTCCGACTACTCGGAGGTGGTCCTCCACGCGGCGATGCTGCCCTTCCTCGCGCTCTTCGCCCTCTCCGTGCTCTCACTCGCAACGCGCTTCACGTCGAGCCCGAGGCTGGCGACGCTGTTCGCGGTGACGAGCCCGGGGATCCTGGTCTCGATCAACGTGATGCAGGACGTGCCCAACGCGGCGCTGACCGCCGCAGCCGTCGCCGCCTTCGTGGCCGGGACCGACCGCCGCAGCCATCGCCTGCTGTGGCTCGGCTCCCTGCTCGCCGG
>JAZFWH010000051.1:0-2442 GCA_036482635.1 Myxococcota bacterium | reverse complement strand
ATCAGGACCCGGTGGACATCCTGCACCTTACCGACCTGTTCACGACGGCCGCCCGTCTCGGTGGGGCGCTCGAACAGATCCCGGGCGACCGTGTCACGGACGGTGTCGATCAGACGGCGCTCCTCCTGCTCGGCGAAGGCCACGGCCGGCGGAACGTGATGTTCCACTACAGCGGAGGCGTTCTCGGCGCGATCCGCTACGAGGACTTCAAGGTCCATCTCACAGAGGGCCACGGTGGGCTGCCCGGCATGGACTTCTACAACGTGATGCGCGACCCGGGCGAGAAGTTCGGACAGCTCTACCCGGGACTCTTCGCCGTCACGCCGGTCCAGCTGATCCTGAGGGACCACATGCTCATGATCCGCAAGTTCCCCAACCGGATCTCTGAAACGATGCCGCCGGGATCCGAGCTGACGCCCCACGACTAGGCTCATGAGAACACGTCGCGGCGATTGGAGTCGCGGGCTGCAGCTTGGGTTCAGGTTGGTGAGATAGGCTCTGGTATTGCGCCGTAGCCAAAGAGGAGAGACGCCATGGGCAAGCCGGTGATCGTCGAGGCGGTGCGCACGCCGATCGGGAAGCGCAACGGGTGGATGGCGGGCTTCCACGCCACCGAGCTCCTGGCCCTCTCGCAGAAGGGCGTGCTGGAGAAGGCGGGCGTCGACCCGAAGGAGGTGGAGCAGGTGGTGGGCGGCTGCGTCACCAAGGCCGGGGAGCAGTCGTTCAACATCACCCGCAACGCCTGGCTGGCCGCCGGCCTGCCCTACGAGGTGGCCGGCACCACCGTCGACTGCCAGTGCGGGTCGAGCCAGCAGGCCAACCACTTCGTCTCCAACCTGATCGCGTCGGGTGCGATCGACGTGGGCATCGCCTGCGGGGTGGAGGCCATGAGCCGCATTCCGCTCGGCTCCGAGAGCATCCACGGTCCGGGCAGCGCGCGGCCGCCCGAGTTTCCCTGGGACATGCCCGACCAGTTCGGCGCCGCGGAGCGCATCGCCGAGAAGCGCGGCATCACGCGCGAGGACGAGGACGCGCAGGCCCTGCGCTCGCAGAACAACGCGGCGCGCGCCGCGAAGGAGAGCCGCTTCGAGCGCGAGCTGCTGATGGTGGAGGCGCCCGTGCTCGGCGAAGACGGGCAACCCACCGGCGAGACGCGCGCCGTGACGCAGGACCAGGGACCGCGGCCCTCCACCGCGGAGGGGCTGGCGAAGCTCAAGCCCGTGCTGGAGGGCGGCATCCACACCGCGGGCAACAGCTCGCAGATCTCCGACGGCTCCGCCGCGGTGCTGTGGATGAGTGAGGAGCGCGCCGTGGCGGCGGGGCTGCGTCCGCGGGCGCGCTTGGCAACCCAGGCTTTGGTGGGCGCCGATCCCTACTACCACCTGGACGGCCCGGTGGACGCGACCCAGCGCGTGCTCCAAAGGTCGGGCATGGCGATCGCCGACATCGACCTGTTCGAGGTGAACGAGGCCTTCGCGTCGGTGGTGCTCTCCTGGGCCAGCGTGTACAAGCCCGACATGGACCGCGTGAACGTGAACGGCGGCGCCATCGCGCTGGGCCACCCGGTCGGCGCCACGGGCAGCCGGCTGATCACCACGGCGCTCCACGAGCTGGAGCGGGCGGACCGCACCACCGCGCTGGTGGCGATGTGCTGCGGCGGCGCGGTCGCCACCGCCAGCATCCTCGAGCGCGTCTAGAGGCCGACTCGAGATTCGGCCTTCGCGCAGCGGGCCCGCAAGCCCGAAGGGCGCGCAGCGAGCCGCAGGCGAGCGGAGTTTCAGCGGACTCGCAGGCCGCCGTCCCGGGGGAGCGCGTATCCTTTCCCGGGTCTCGCTCGTCATGCAGGGCAGGGGCTGGCGAGACGGGAGGGCGCGGCGTGAGCGAGTTCGAGCTTCCGGACGGGCTGCGGGACGACCTGCGTGGGGCCTGGCACCGCTACCTCGACCTGGTGGCGCCGAGTCGGCCGGCCCTGCACCGCTACTGCCGACGCCTCACCCGCGACGTGTGGGACGCCGAGGACCTGGCCCAGGACACCCTGCTGCGTGCCTTCGGCGCCCTGGCCCGACTCCACGATCCGGTGCGCAACCCGCGCGCCTACCTGCTGCGCACCGCCACCAACGTCTGGATCGACAAGCTGCGCCGCCGCGACGTCGAGGTCGCCGCGCTCGCCGAGAGCGAGCCGCCCGCGCCGGAGCCGGCGGCCGACACGGCCGGCGCGCTGCGCGACGCCGGCGCCACGCTGCTGCAGCGGCTGGCGCCGCGCGAGCGCGCGGCGGTCGTCCTGAAGGACGTCTTCGACCTGAGCCTGGAGGAGAGCGCCGAAGTGCTGGAGACCACCGTCGGAGCAGTCAAGGCCGCCCTGCACCGGGGCCGCGCCCGGCTGCGCGAGCCCGAGGACGAGTCCGCGTCGCGTCGCCCGGTTCCGTCGCAGTCCCTGGTGGA
>JAZFWH010000050.1:0-3787 GCA_036482635.1 Myxococcota bacterium | reverse complement strand
CGACGCTGGCCACCACCGTCCCCGGGGCGACGAAGCGGGCGATGTCGTCGATGTGCCCGTCGGTGTCGTCTCCCGCGATGCCTTCGCGCAGCCACAGCACGTTCGTGGCGCCGAGCCAGTCGGCGAGGCGCCGCTCCATCGCCTCGCGGCTGCGGCCGCTGCCCCGGTTCGGATGGAGCAGGCAGCTCTCGGTGGTGAGGATCGTGCCGGCGCCGTTGCCGTCGATCGAGCCGCCTTCGAGCACGAAGTCGGCTCGGAAGCGCGGCAGCCCCAGCGCCGCGGCGATCGCGCGCGGCAGCGCGTCGTCGCGGTCCCAGCGCGCGTACTTGCGTCCCCAGCAGTCGAAGCGGAAGTCCAGGATCGCCCGCTCGGAGCCTCCGCGGCCGTCACCGCGCGTCACGAAGATCGGGCCGCTGTCGCGCAGCCAGGCGTCGTCGGTGGGGATGCGGTGGAACTCGATGGCGCGGTCCGCGTCGACGCCGCCGGCGGAGAGCCGGCGCCGCGCGCGATCCTCCAGCGCCTCGTCCCCCACCAGCAGGCGCACCGTCTCGTGCTCCTGCAGCGCGCGCAGCAGCCCGACGCAGGCGTCCTCGGCCCGCTCGAGCCGTCGCGGCCAGGTCTCGGGGTTGTGCGGCCAGGCGAGCCAGGTCGCCGCGTGGCGCTCCCACTCCGCCGGCCAGCGGTATCCCAGCGCCGCGGGTGTGGCGTCGGCCATCGCTTCCTAGTCGCGGAAGCGCTTCTCGAGGTCGCCGTAGGCGTCGATGCGGCGATCGCGCAGGAAGGGCCACTCGCGGCGCGCCTTCTCGACCAGGCCCAGGTCGCACTCGACGAGCAGCGTCTCCGGCTCCTCGGTCGAGGCGCGGGCAAGCACCCGGCCGTAGGGATCGGCGGCGAAGGAGCCGCCCCAGAAGCGGATCTCCCCCTCGGCGCCGACCCGATTCGGCGCCGCCACGAAGACGCCGTTCGCGATGGCGTGGGCGCGCTGCACGGTCTCCCAGGCGTCGCGCTGGGCGGCGTCGACGTCGGCCCCCTCGTCGAACTGCCAGCCGATCGCCGTCGGGTAGAAGAGGATCTGGGCGCCGGCCAGGGCGCTGAGGCGCGCGGCCTCGGGGAACCACTGGTCCCAGCACAGCAGCATCCCGATGCGCGCATCGCGGGTCTGGAAGCTCTGGAAGCCCAGATCGCCCGGCGCGAAGTAGAACTTCTCGTAGTAGAGCGGGTCGTCCGGGATGTGCATCTTGCGGTAGACGCCGAGCAGATGGCCGTCCGCGTCGATCGCCGCCGCGGAGTTGTGGTAGACGCCCTCGGCGCGGCGCTCGAAGAGCGGCGCGATCACCGTCACGCCGCGCGCTGCCGCCAGCTTCGAGAGCGCCTCGGTGGAGGGCCCGGGGATCGGCTCCGCCAGGGAGAAGCGCTCCGGGTCCTCGCTCTGGCAGAAGTAACGGGAGCGGAAGAGCTCCGGCAGGCAGACGATCCGCGCGCCGTCGCGGGCCGCCGCGTCGATGCGGGCGAGGGCCTGGTCGAGGTTCTCCTGCGGATCCTCGGAGCAGCGCAGCTGGACGAGAGCGACGGCGAGCCCCATGGCGCCGTGGGTACGCCACGCACCGGGGGGCCGCAACCCCAGCCGGGGCTCCGACCGCGGGCGTGACCGCGGCTGTCACAGCCGTCGGCCAGGCTCCTCGTCAGCCACGGAGGAGCCATGCAAGCGCCTCGGACGTCAGCCGGAGCCGCGAACCAAGCGACGCCGCCGTCGGCCCGCCCGGCCCTGGTTGCGGGGTGGCTCGGCCGGCCGTTCTGGCGGGAGGCCGGCGCGGCGCTCGGGGTGGTCGCTGGCTTCCTGGCCCTGGGTCTCTTGGCGAGGCCCCTGCTGCTGGCGCCCGGGTCGGCGCCGGAGGCAGGGGCGGACCCTGGGGCCTGGCGCGCCTACCCTGCTCCCATGGAGCAGCCGGCTCCGCACCCCTCGCTCTGGCTCGTCGACGGCTTCAACGTGCTGTGCGCCACGCTGCTCGGCGGCCGCGATCGCGCGGAGTGGTGGACCGCGGCGCGTCGCGCCGAGGTGCTGGCCCTGGCCGAGCGCTTCGACGAGCCCGGGGTCGAGATCTGGGTGGTCTTCGATGGCTTGCGCGACCCCGGCGAGAGCCCGGGGCGGCGGGTGCGGCGGGTCTTCGCCCCGTCGGCGGACGACTGGCTGATCGAGCAGGTCGAGGCGCGCGGCGCGAGCGCGTCGCTCACGCTGGTGACGGCCGACCGCCGGGTCGCGGAGCGGGCGCGCCGCCGCGGCGCACAGGTCGTGTCGCCGGGCGAGTTCCTGGCGCGCTGTGGCTGAGCGAATCGTGAAGGTGTTCTCGACATCTTGACTTGTCCTCCCCCCTGACGGCACCGAAGCCCCACCCGGCGCTGCGGGCAAGTCAAGATGTCAAGACCGCTTTCGCGCGGCATCCGCCGCCGGCAGCGCCTCGGGATTCGCGCAGCGCGGCATGGCGCGCCCGTCGAGCCCCGCCAGCAGGTTGTCGACGGCGAGCGCGGCCATGCGCGAGCGCGTCGCGAGGCTGGCGCTGCCGATGTGCGGCGTCAGCACCAGGTTTGGCGCCTCGTGCAGCGGGCTGTCGCGCTCGAGGGGCTCGCGGGCGAAGACATCGAGCGCCGCTCCCGCGAGCCGCCCGCTGCGCAGCGCCTGGGCCAGCGCCGCCTCGTCGACAATGCCGCCGCGCGCCGTGTTGACCAGGATCGCCCCCTCGCGCATCTCCGCCAGCGCGTTCGCGCCGATCAGGCCGCGGGTCTCGGGGGCGAGCGCCAGGTGGATCGTCACGAAATCGGCGGCCGAGAGCAGCTCGGACAGCGCGACACTCTCCACCCCGTCGAGGCGGCGCGGCGTGCGCGACCAGCCCAGCACGCGCATGCCGAAGCCGCGGGCGCGCGCCGCAACGGCCCGTCCGATCGCGCCCAGGCCGACGATGCCCAGCGTGGACCCGTGCACGTCGCGGCCCAGGAATCCCTTCGGGTCCCAACGGCGCTCCCAGCTCCAGCCGCCCTCGCGCACGAAGCGGTTCGCCTCGGGAATGCGGCGCGCCGCGGCCAGCAGCAGCCCGAAAGCGAGGTCCGCGGTGGTCTCGGTCAGGATGCCCGGTGTGTACCCGACGGGGATTCCCCGCACTCTGGCGGCCTCGAGGTCCACGTGATCGAGCCCCGCTGAGCAGCTCGAGATCGCGCGCAGCCGCGGGCAGCCGTCGAGGAGCGTCGCGTCGATCCGGTCGGTGAGCAGGCACAGCAGCCCCTCCGCCTCGCGCAGCGCGTCTGCGAGCGCCTCCGGCGGCGGCGCTCCCGTCTCCACCCAGACCGCGAGATCGACCCGCGCCGCGAGCCGCTCGAGCGCGTCGCCCGGCAGGCGGCGGGTCGCGAACACACGAGGTCGCTGCGTCACGGCGACCCCTTCTTCATCTGGACCTCCATCACGCCCCATGCGTCGGCAGCCGACGCCGCATCGGGCCCGTTCCACCCCGAATTTCCGACGGGGCAGCTTGACCCGGGGGGCCCCGAGGAAATATGGTCCTCCCTTCGGGGTCATTCGGAAAGCCCCCGGGTGCCGGTCCCATGAGCAGACTGTTCGGTTCGCCCCTCGAGCGGCGGTCTCGGGGTCAGGAAGGGTCCCGGCACGTGGGGGTTGCGAGCCACGCGAGGATTTCATGGCGGCAGCAGAAGGTCACGCACCGCGGGAAACCAGGACCCTCCAGTTCGCTCGCTTCATCACGCGCAACCGGTTTCCCGTCGCCCTGTTCCTGATCTTCTC
>JAZFWH010000049.1:0-7858 GCA_036482635.1 Myxococcota bacterium | reverse complement strand
AGCGCAGCACGCGCGTGCGCCGGGAAGCCGGGTCGTAGGCCATGGTGGCCTGCTGCACGGCCTCCCCGCGGTCGAGCAGCCCGGCCTGGCGCCCGATCTCCACCTCCAGCGCGTTCTCCACGTAGCGGAACGAGTTGAGGTTCTTGAGCTCGGTGCGCGTGCCCAGCTCGGAGCCGCCCTGCGGCCGCAGCGAAACGTTGGCGTCGCAGCGGAAGTGCCCCTTCTCCATGTCGGCATCGGAGACGTCGATGTAGCGGAGGATGGAGCGCAGCGTGCGCAGGTAGGCGCCCGCCTCGCTCGGCGAGCGGAGGTCGGGCTCCGAGACGATTTCGAGCAACGGAATGCCCGCTCGGCTCAGGTCCACGTGTGTCGCGTCGCGGCCGGCGACCTGGTCGTCGTGGATCGATTTGCCCGCATCCTCTTCCATGTGGATGCGCGTGATCCCCACGCGCCGGACGGAGTCCGAGCCGTCCAGCGGCACGTCGATCCACCCGGCGGTCGCGATCGGCTCCTCGTACTGGGAGATCTGGTAGCCCTTGGGCAGGTCCGGGTAGAAGTAGTTCTTGCGCGCGAACACGGAACGCAGGTGGACGGTGCAGTGCGTGGCCAGGGCGGCGCGCATGGCATACTCGACGGCCCGGGCGTTCAGCACCGGAAGGACGCCGGGCAGACCCAGGCAGATGGGATGCACGCTGTGGTTCGGCTGCGCGCCGTAGGTCACCGGAGCCGGACTGAAGAGCTTGGACTCGGTGCGCAGCTGCACGTGCACCTCGAGGCCGATCACGCTTTCGTAAGCCCCGACCGAAGACGCGCTCACGCCAGCTCCGGCCTGATGACGTGGTGGTCGGTGCGGCGCTGAAGGGCGTCCGCGACGCGCAGCAGTGCGCCTTCTTCCAGCGCCCCGCCGACGAGCTGCAGCCCGATCGGCAGCCCGTTCGAGAAGCCGGCCGGCACCGAGAGCGCCGGAAGGCCCACCAGGTTCGCCGAAACCGTGTACACGTCGGACAAGTACATGGTGAGCGGGTCGTCGGTCTTCTCACCGAGCGGGAACGCGACTTCGGGACAGGTGGGCGTGACGATGACGTCGCAACCCCGCAACGCCTGCTCGAAATCCCGCCGCAGCAGCGTACGCACCTGCTGGGCCTTGCGGTAGTAGGCATCGTAGTAGCCGGCCGACAGGACGTAGGTGCCGAGCACGATGCGCCGCTTCACCTCGACGCCGAAGCCCTGCGAGCGCGTGCGGCAGTACATGTCGGTCAGCCCGTGGGGCGGGGGGGCGCGGTAGCCGTAGCGGACGCCGTCGTAGCGGGCGAGGTTGCTCGAGGCCTCCGCCGTGGCGATCAGGTAGTAGGTGGCGATGGCGTACGACGTGTGCGGCAACGAGACCTCGCGGACCTTCGCGCCGGCGCGCTCGAGCTCCGCCACCGCCTCGCGCACGGCCGAGAGCACGGCCGGGTCCACGCCCTCCGCGACGAAGTACTCGTTGGGAAGTCCCAGGACGAGACCCGAGACGTCGCCGTCCAGCGCGTCGGCGTAGTGCGGCACGGGCTCCGGAATCGACGTCGAATCCATGGGGTCGTGACCGGCGATCACCTCGAGCAGCCACGCGCAGTCGGCGGCGCTGCGGGCGAACGCGCCGATCTGATCCAGCGAAGATGCGAAGGCCACCAGTCCCCAGCGCGAGACGCGACCGTAGGTCGGCTTGAGTCCGACCACGCCGCAGAAGGAAGCCGGCTGTCGGATCGATCCCCCCGTGTCACTGCCCAGCGCGCCGGGCACGATCCCGGCAGCCACAGCCGCTGCCGAACCACCGGAAGAACCCCCGGGCGTCCGCTCTGTGCGCCAGGGATTGCGGGTCGCGCCCGCCACGGAGTGCTCCGTGGACGAACCCATCGCGAACTCGTCCATGTTGGTGCGGCCGACCACGATCGCCCCGGCCTGTTCGAGACGGGTCACGGCGGTGGCCGTGTAGGGTGAGACGAAGCCCTCCAGGATGCGCGACGCGCACGTCGCGGGCTCGCCGGTCTGGACCATGTTGTCCTTGATCGCCAGCGGCAGGCCGTCGAGCGGCGAGCGCAGCTCGCCGCGCCGCCGGCGCGCGTCGGCCTCCGCCGCCTCCTTCCGCGCGCGCTCCGGCTGCAGTCGGATGAAGGCATTGAGCGAAGACTGCGACGCCTCGGCCTTCGACAGGGCGCTGTCGACCAGCTCGACGGATGACACCCGGCCGCCGTCCAGGGCGTCCCGCAGCTCCCGCAGCGTTCCGGGGGCGGCGGTCACGCTATCCCTCTTCTTCCCCTTCGATCACCTTCGGAACCACGAAGGCCGAGCCCTCGTGCTCGGGCGCGTTGGCCACGGCGAGTCCCGGGTCCATGGGCGCGACAGCTCGGTCCTCACGTGTCGGTGTCGCGAGCGGCAGCGGGTGGGAGGTCGGCTCGATACCGTCCGTCTCGACCCGTCGCAGGGTCTCCACGTACTCGAGGATCGTGTCGAGGTCCGCCGTAAACCGGTCCGCTTCCCGGTCGGAGAGCGACAGGCGCGCCAGGGCGGCGACGCGCTCCACCTCCTCGCGGCTGATCCGGGACACGGGGCCAGAGTAGCACGCGGCCCCGACGGAAACGGTTGCTGGCGCGCGCCGTTGCGCCGCGAGCAGACGAGGGATAGGCTGCTCGCGCCGCATGAGCGACGACGCCAAACTCTTCTCCGAACTCCCCGCAGAGATCCGGGACGCAATCCGCGATCTGGGCTGGACCGATCCGATGCCCGTGCAGACAAAGGTCATCCCGCTCATGCGCGAAGGCCGCGATCTCATCGTCCAGGCGAGAACCGGCAGCGGCAAGACCGGCGCCTTCGGGATCCCGATCGTGATGGCGCTCGATCCGGGCTCGAAGGACTGCCAGGCGCTGGTCATGGCACCCACCCGGGAGCTGGCCATCCAGGTCGCCGGCGAGGTCACCGTGATGGGACGCCCCAAGGGCGTTCGCTGCGTCCCCATCTACGGAGGGGTCGGCTACGCCCAGCAGCTCGAGGGAATCGAGGCCGGTGCACACGTGGTCGTCGGCACGCCGGGGCGCGTTCTCGATCACCTGGGCGCCGGGCGCCTGCACTTCGACGGCGTGAAGACCCTGGTGATCGACGAGGCGGACGAGCTGCTGTCGCTCGGCTTCTGGCCCGACATGCGGGAGATCAACCAGTACCTGCCCAAACAGCGCCAGTCGTGTCTGTTCTCCGCCACGATCCCGGAGAAGGTGCGTTCCCTGAGCCGGGTGTTCCTGCACGATCCGCAGTTCGTCTCCCTCTCCGAGGGTCAAGTCGCGCCCAGCGAGATCGAGCACTACTTCGTGCTCTGCTCCGCCCAGGAGAAGGAAGCCAACCTGGTGCGCATCCTCGAATCGGAGGACCCCGAGAGCGCCATCATCTTCTGCAACACCAAGGACGACGTGCGCTTCGTGACCACGTATCTTCAGCGCCGCGGCTTCGACGCGGACCAGATCTCGGGAGACCTGACCCAGGCCGCGCGCGAGCAGACGATGGGGCGCATCAAGGCCGGCAAGCTGCGCTTCCTGGTGGCGACCGACGTAGCGGCGCGCGGCATCGACATCAGCGACCTGAGCCACGTGATCAGCTACTCGTCGCCGCTTTCTCCCGACGTGTACGTGCACCGCACAGGCCGCACGGGGCGCGCAGGCAAGGCGGGCGTGGCGATCTCGCTGGTCTCGGGTCTCGACATCGGAAACTTCCGCTACCTGCAACAGGTGAACAAGATCGAGATCAGCGAGCGGCCGCTGCCCAGCGAGGAGCAGCTCCTGGACCGCGTGCGCGAGCGGCTGGCGGTGAAGGTGGAGCACGAGGTGCGCGAGATCCCGGAGCGCGAGCGCGCCTGGAAGGTCGACCGCTTCGTGCCGATCGTCGAAGCGCTGGCAGCCACACCCGAAGGCCTGCGCGACCTGGCGGCGGTCTGCGCCTCGTATCTGCGCGACCATCGACCGGAGACGGGCGTGACCGAGCCTCCCGCGGTGGCGCCTCGCGAGTCCGCGAGCAGCGGGGGGGACGGCCCGCCCCGTCGCGGCTCGCGCCCCCGGCGCCGGGCCAGGCGCGGACGCCCTCGCTAGGCGGCATGCGCATCGCCGTGTTCTGCGGCTCGAGCTCGCACGTCGAACGCAGCTACCTCGCCGCCGCCCGCACCCTCGGTGTGGAGATCGCGCGGCGCGGTCACACACTCATCTACGGCGGCGGACGGACTGGGCTGATGGGGGCGGTCGCGGATGCCGCGCTCGAGAACGGAGGCGCGGTGCATGGTGTGATCCTGCGCGCCTTCATCGAGCAGGACGTGCACCACCTCGGAATCGACGAACTCTACAGCGTGGACGACATGCGCGCGCGCAAGGCGGCTCTCGACGAACGCGCCGAGGGTTTCGTCGCTCTGCCGGGGGGCTTCGGCACCCTGGAGGAGCTCGCGGAGATCCTCTCCTTCCGCAAGCTGGGCCTCCACCATCGCAGCCTGGTGTTCGTCAATACCGCCGGCTTCTTCGATCCGCTGCTGGCCCAGATCGAGCGAGCCATCGCCGATCGCTTCGAGGGGCCCGAAGGCCGCGACTTCTTCGCGGTGACGGCGGACCCGCGGGCCGCGGTCGTGCTGTGCGAGGCCGCCGCCCGCTGACCGGGCCCGCGCGGGCTAGGAGGCCGACTCGAGAGTCGGCCTCCGCGCAGCGAGCCTGTAAGCCTGAAGGGCGCGCAGCGAGGCGCAGCCGAGCGGAGGCGGGCCCCCGCAAGGCCGGCGCGCGGAGTTTCAGCGGGCTAGAGCTCGATCCAGTCCAGCTCGGCCCGCGCAGCCGACAGCAGGCCGAGGCGCCGCGCGGCGGGATCGACCGCGACCAGGCCGGGACCGAGAACGCGCGCCAGATCGCCCGGTGCGAGCGGGTCGGCGTCGCGCAGGGCCTTGGCGACCTCGCTCTCGCGCTCCGGTCGCGAGGCGCGAACCAGCACGCCGTCCGTCGGCCGCAGCACCCGCCGCCGGTCGCCCTCGAACACCACGCCACCCAGCTCGCCTCGGGCGTCGGCGAACACGAGCGTGGCGCGGCCCCCGCCGGGCCGGCCCGCGCACCAGTCGAGTGCGGCCTCCACGGTTGCGAAGCGCAGCAGACAGTCCCAGACGAGCAGAGCCGCCGGGGCCGCGCAACAGCCCGGGTCGAGGCCCGCTGCAGCGGGCGCCGAGACGACCGCCAGGCCCGACTCGTTGACGCCTGCGAGGCCCGCCGTGCGCCACGGTCGGGTCACCTCGAGGGAAGCAAAGCCCCCCTCGGGACGCGTGCGCCGCACCACCAGCCGACCCGGCCCCGCGCGGGCCAGCAGGCCTCCGGCGCGCGCCACCGCGGCGAGCGCGCCGGGCTCACCCGCGCCCGCTTCGCGAGCCAGGGCGCGGACCAGCCAGGCCCGGGGCACGCGCGCCCCCCGCGCCATGCCTTCCAGAGCCTCCGCCTGCTGGGGAAAGTGACGCCGCAGGTCGCGGGCGATGCGGGCGCTGCCGGCGCCGCCGCGCCCGAGCCGCAGCCCCAGGCGCTCCCACCACGGGTTGCGCGCCAGCTCGGCGCGCAACGACGCGCCGCAGGCCCGGCCCTGGTCGAGGCCGATGTCGCGGGGCGCGCCCGCGCACTCGAAGGGCGCGGTCACGCGTTCAGCGGCGGAGCCGGGCGGCGGCGGGCAGGACCTCGTTCAGCGACCCGGTGCGGTAGCCCTCCAGATCGAGCGAGACCCAGCGAAAGCCGAGCGGCTTGATCGCCTCGACGATGCGCCGCGCCATCTCGACCTCGAGGGCGCGCGAGATCTCGTCGGGCGCGATCTCCACGCGGGCCAGGGGTCCGTGGTGGCGCAGCCTGACCTGGCGGAAGCCCAGGTCCCGCAGGCGCTGCTCCCCGACCTCCACCTGGCGCAGCCGCTCGGCTGTCACCTCGGTTCCGTAGGGCAGGCGCGAGGACAGACACGCCGACGCCGGAAGCTCCGCCGTGGGGAGCCCGGCCGCCCGCGACAGGGTGCGAATCTCCTGCTTGTCCAGCGCCGCGGCGAGAAAGGGAGAGAGCACGCCGCGCTCGTCGGCCGCGCGGTGCCCCGGACGAAAGTCGCCCGTGTCGTCGGTGTTGACGCCATAGGCGATGGCGTCGAAGCCGAGCTCGTCGCGAAGCGTTCCCAGCACCCGGAAGAGCTCCGACTTGCAGTGGTAGCAGCGGTCCGCTCGGTTGGCGCGATAGTCCGCGTTCTCCATCTCGTGGGTCTCGACGAAGCGGTGAGGAATCCCGAACTGCGCCACGACCCGCTCGGCCATCGCCCGGTGACTCTCGGGGTAGGAGGCCGATGCGGCGGTCACCGCCAGGGCATCGCTACCGAGGGCTCGGTGCGCCGCCCAGGCCAGGTAGCTCGAGTCGACACCGCCCGAGAAGGCCACCAGCACGCGCCCGGCGGCGCGCAGCCCCTCTTGGAGCATCACCTCTTTTCGTTGCAGTTCCGCGGGGATGGAGGACACGGTCCCAGGGTACGGGCCCGCTCCGAGCCGGTCAAGCGCGGCGGCGCGCGGCGTTGGGGGCGCCGCCCGCCCGGACTATGTTCCCGGCGAGGAGGGTGAGATGGGCAAGCTGCGCGTCGGGCTCTTGTTCGGCGGCCGGTCGGTCGAGCACGAGGTGTCCATCACCTCGGCCACGTCCATCCTGAAGGCGCTCGACCCCACGCGCTACGAGATCGCGCTGGTCGCGATCGGACCCGACGGCCGCTGGCATCTCGGCGCCCCCCTGCTCCCGCCGGAGGAGAGCGTCGAGGGCGAGGAGGTGAACCTCCTGCCGGTGCCCGGAGAGCACACCCTGGTCTCCGCTTCGCAGCGCGACTTGGGCGAGAACGCCGTGCTCGATGTCGTGTTCCCGATCGTGCACGGCCGCGGCGGCGAGGACGGCTGCCTGCAAGGCCTGCTCGAGCTGGCCGGGGTGCCCTACGTCGGCGCCGGGGTGCTGGGCTCGGCGGTCCAGATGGACAAGGAGGTGGCCAAGCGGTTGCTGCGGGCGGGCGGCCTGCCCGTCGTGCCCTGGGTCCTGGTGCGCGGTGAGGAGCTCGCGCGCGACGCCCGCGCTGCGGTCGAGCGCGTGGTGGACGAGCTGGGCCTGCCCGCCTTCGTCAAGCCGAGCAACCTGGGGTCCTCGGTGGGGATCTCGAGGGTCGCGAAGCGGCGGGACCTGCTCCCGGCGCTGCGCGAGGCGGCCCGCTACGACAGCAAGATCCTGGTGGAGCGGGCCGTCGACGCGCGCGAGGTGGAGGTGGCGCTGCTCGGCAACGGCCCGATCGAGGCCTCGGTGCCCGGGGAGATTCGCACCCGGCGAGAGTTCTACGACTACGAGGCCAAGTACGTGGACGAGGACACGGAGCTGCTCGTCCCCGCTCCGCTCAGCGACGAACAGACGGGCGCGGTTCGCCAGCTGGCGATCGAGGCCGTGGAGATCCTCGAGGGGAGCGGCCTGGCGCGCGTGGACTTCCTGCTGGACCGGAGCTCGGAGCAGTTCTTCGTGAACGAAGTCAACAGCCTGCCCGGCTTCACCGAGAACTCGATGTTCCCGCGCCTGTGGGAGGCGAGCGGCTTGCCCTACCCCGCCCTCCTCGACCGGCTGGTCGAGCTGGCACTGGAACGCCACCGCGCCCGGTCGGCGCTCGAGACCCAGTACCGGCGCACCTGATTCGCAACGGGGGGGCCGCGCCTAACGGATCACGTACCCAAGAGCGCGAAGCTGGTTCATCTGCATCTCGTCGAGCTCGATCTCTTTGGGCTCCTGGCCCCAAGGCGCCTTCGAATCGCCCAGGTAGCGCTCCCCCCACTGCCGAAAGCGCT
>JAZFWH010000048.1:0-4935 GCA_036482635.1 Myxococcota bacterium | reverse complement strand
GGCTTCGCACCGCCCGAGCAGCTCGAAGGGCACAGCCTCGTGCCGCTTCTCCGGGAGCCGGCCGCGCCCTGGAGCTGGCCGGCCGTCACCACTGCGGGTCGCGGAAATCACAGCGTGCGGACCGAGCGCTGGCGATACACCCGCTATCGCGACGACACGGAGGAGCTGTACGACGAAGCGGACGACCCCAACGAATGGGTGAACCTCGCAGCCCGACCCGATTTTCTGCGCGTGAAGCGCGAGTTGGCCAGATGGCTGCCCGACAGCGACGCACCGGGCGCGCCGGCGCTGAGGAAGAGTTCGAACCCGCGGCGCGCGGTTTAGCGGGCTGCTCGGGTCGTACGAGATCACGCGAGGCAGTCAGGAGGGCGGCGGAATCGCGACCGGGCGCGTCAGCATCCACAGATCGCCGTGGTGTTTCGCCACGGCACTGGCGGGTCGGGCGGCGCGGAGCCGCTCGCCCGCTGCGGGCAATCCGTAGCTCTGATCGAAGAGGATGGCTTCGACGGTGTCGCGGGCCGCCAGCGTGAGCTCGATCTCGACCCCGTCGGGTGGCGGTGCGTGCCAGACGTAGACGTGCCAGCCGCCACGGAGTTCGAGCGCTCGGGACGAGAGCGCGGGGACCTCCACTCCCGCCATTCGCACGTCGCGCGCTGCTGCCGCCGGCGGCAGCGCGAGGCCGAGCCGCGCGGCCCCGCGCCTCGAGTGCAGGCGCAGCAGGACGCGGCGTCCCGACGTCTCGGGATCCCAGGCACCCCGTGCGAGCACCTCGAGCTCGGGTGGGGACGCACCCGTCGGTTCCGCCGGGGCGATCGCGCTCCTCCAGCGCTCGTCGAAGAAGGCGAAGGGCTCGACCCCGTCCTCTGCGAAGCCTCCCGCCTCGCGCAGCCGCTCGGGGACGGGACCGTCTCGCGTTCTCGCGAGCCAACGCGCAGCGCCTCCCGCGGTCTCGTGCAGTACGAGCCCGAGTGAGCGCGGCCGCTCGGGCGTGGCGGCGGGCACCGCGAGCGCTGCGATCCCCGAGACGACACAGCCGAGCGTCAGCGCGCCCGCGAGACCCAGCCGCGCCGCGCGGGTGGCCGCGACCAGGAGGGGTGAGAGAGAAGCGAACCAGATCCCGAGCACGATGGCGATCAGCGGGCTCGCCGCGAGCCCGGTGACTTCTCGCGCAGCCAACGCGAGGGAGAGCGAAATGGGTGATGCGGCGAGAGCGGATGCCAGCACGGCCGCGGCGGCCGGAACCAGTCGCACCGGTCGGCGCACCAGGGCCAGCGCCACCAGCGAGACGGCCACGGGTGCCACCATGACGTAGCTGGCCCCGGGCAGCACCGCCGCCAGGGCGAGGCCAGCGAAAGCGCCGGCGCCCACCGCGCCCAGCCACTGGCCGAGCAGCCCGGTGCGCCCGGCCAGGCGGTGGGCGAGCCAGGCGGCGGCCGCGAGGCTCCCGCACCAGACCATCGCGGTGGCGGGCCCGGGGTGTGCGGTCCAGGGCGCCGGTACGCCCCGCGCCGCTTGCAGGGCCCAGACCAGCGCGGCGCCCGCCGCGACGGCGACCACCGGGTAGAGCGACGCTGCACCCAGGCCCCAGGCCAGCGCAGCCGGGCGCAGCGCGCGCCCGGCGAGCCAGCGGCGCGCGAGCCAGGCCCAGCCCGCGACGAGCACGAGAGCGACCGGGAGCGCCGCACGCTCGGGCCAGCGCACGAGCCACAGCCCCGCCCAGTCGAAGAAGACCCAGCGACCGCTGTCCGGCGGCGGCAGCTCGCCCTCCGCGAGGGCGCGCGCCAACGCCAGCGCACAGCTCCCGTGGTGCTGGACGCTGCGCGCGTCGAGCTGCGCCGGACGATCGAGCGGGCTGTGGTAGTGCACCTTGTCTCGAATGATCCCGAAGTTGAGGCCCGGGACACCGGCGCGAATGAACACCGAGAGGTCCGTGTCGTTGGGCATCCGCTCGTAGACCGTCGTGAACAGCGAGCCGGTGCGCAGGCGCGGGCAGCGCTGGCCGTACAGGCGGACGAGGTCGCCGCTGGCCGGACCGATCTGGAACATGAAGCTCCCGCCCGAGGCCCCGCCCGACTCGAAGTTCAGCACCGCGGCCACCTCGTGCAGCGTCGGGTGGGTGCGGGCGAAGGCCTCGGCGCCGACCAGGCCGATCTCCTCGCCGTCGGTCACCAGAAAGTGCACCGGGTGGCGTAGGGGGGGGCCAGAGCGAAGTGCGCGGGCGACTTCGAGCAACACCACGACCCCCGAGGCGTCGTCCCCGGCACCGGGCCCCGCCGGCACCGAATCGTAGTGGGCGAGCAGGAGCAGTGCGGGTCCGGCCTCGCGTCCCGGAATCCGCGCCAGGATGTTCTCCACCGTGGCGCACTCGCCATACGCGGAACAGGCGGGCACTCGCTGGAGCTCCGTCGCGACGCCGATCTCGGCGAAGCGGGCGCGAATGCGGTCGCGCACCCGGGCGTTCTCCGGGCTGCCGACGGGATGCGGAACGCGCTCCGCGAGCAGCTCGTCCAGGACGGCGACGGCGCGCGCCGCGGAGAAGCGATCCGGCGCGGCATCGTCGGGCAGCGCCGCGATGGGTCCGTGGCGCAGCACGGCGATCCCCACCGAGGCGGCGGCGAGCAGTCCAGCCAGCAGGCTGAACCCGCCCGGAAGCGAGCGCCGTTCCTCGCGCGTCGCGGCGCCCGGTTCGCTCAACCTCTCCTCCACGCGCGGGGCCGGTGCATCCTACACGCAGAAACGGACTCGAGCTTGTCCCCGCCGCGCTGGAGCTACCTTCGTGTTATGCTTTTAAAACCTTGGGCATCTCGCCGGCCCCGTTCGATTCCTCCCGAGGCGGGCTGGCAGCAGACCACCGCGAAAGCCACGTGAAGCGCATCCTCGTCCTTGCACTCGCTCCGGTGCTCTGGCTTTCCCCGGCCAGCTGGGCCGATTCCGTCGTGCCCACGGACCGGGTGCGCAGCCACGTGGTGGTGCGCGAGCACTCTGAGCGCGCCAGCCGCGCCGTCGGGAGGCTGCGCCCCGGAGAGCAGGCTGAATGGCTGGGCACGACCGGGCGCTGGCACCGGGTGCGGCTTGCCGACGAGACCCGCGGATTCGTGAGTGCGAGCTTCACCGAGCTGCTTCGCGTGCCGACGCCCCCGTTCCGGGAAGGCGATGTCATCCGCTACCGCGAGATCGACAAGATCCGCCCCTATCTCCCCAAGGAGGTCTGGGACCACCGCAGCCTGTTCTTCTACGAGGGGTTGAAGCTCGACGTCGGCCCGATCCAGCGGGACTACTCGCCAGCCCGCGAGTACGTCGCGGCCACGGAGCGCTTTCGCGGCCGAGCGCGGCTCGGCCCCGACAACAGTCTCGAGAACTACACCGCGGGCCAGCCCTTCCCCATGGACCAGATCGACTGTCTGGGAGACCCCCAGGCCGGCGCCAAGATCATCTGGAACTTCGACTACCAGTGGCGCGGCGATGGCGCCCGAGCCAGATGGATCTACACCTATTGGGACCTGGGGAGGAGGCTCCCGCTCTGGTTCGAGGGTTCGTCCAAGCTGATCCAGCTCTCGCACCGGGTCGAGCCGCAGCACCTCGATCCGAAGGACGGTGACATCTACCCCGACGAGAAGCGAAAGTTCGCCTTCGGAGTGGAGGTGGATGCGCCCTTCGAAGCGCGCGGCATCATGCTGACCTCGTACCGCTACAAGGTCTCCGACCGGCCTCCGAGGGAGGCCAACAACGACGACACCTGGGTGTATTTACCGAAGCTGCGGCTCGTGCGGCGACTATCGACGGCGCAGCGCACCGACGCCGTGTCCGGAACCGATTTCACCTTCGACGACCTGTTCAGCTTCGCCGGGATGGTCCCGCAGTACGACTGGCAGTGCCTGGGTGAGCAGAAGATCATCGCGCCGATGAACACCCGGGTGAAGGCGTTCCCGTACGACGAAGAGCACTACTTCGGCCCCTACGGGTTGTCCTACGCCGACGATCGCTGGGAGCTGCGCGATGCGGTGGTTGTGCGGATGGAGCCGAAGAACCCGAACCACCCGTACCTCTACAAGGACATCTACCTCGACAAGCAGACGCTGGTATCGCTCTACTCGCTCGCCTACGACCGCGAGGGAGAGCTGTGGAAGATCATCACGCACAACCACCGCTGGAGCGGGGACGAGTCCCTGACCGGCGCGTGGCATGGGGATTGGGCGGGTATCGGGGAGGCACGAGACCTGCGCTACATCAGCGACACGATCGTGAACGTCCAGAAAGGGACGGGCAACCGGATCGAGTACTGGGACTCCGACGGAGTGCCACTCGAGGACGAGAACGACATGCGCCTCTTCATCGACGTCGGCCGGCTGACCAAGGGCCGCTAACCGATGCCAGTCGCCTCCTGCTCCTGCGGTTCGGGAGGTGTTCGATCTGGCTGCCTGAGCAGCATCCATCGTGTCATGATACGGGCCATGAAGATCCTTCGGACCCCCGACGAACGGTTCCGCGATCTGCCCGGCTTCCCCTTCGCGCCCCACTACACCGAGGTCCCGGACGGCGACGGGGGGGCGCTGCGCATCCACCACGTCGACGAGGGCCCCGGCGAGGGAGAGATCGTCCTGTGCATGCACGGCCAGCCGAGCTGGAGCTACCTCTACCGGCACATGATTCCGATCCTCGCGGGAGCGGGGCTCCGGGTTCTCGCTCCGGATCTAGTGGGCTTCGGCCGCTCCGACAAGCCTGCTGCCCGTGAAGACTACACGTTCGAGCGTCAGGTGGGATGGCTGAACGCCTGGCTGCGGCAGAACGACGTGCGCGGCGCGACGCTCGTGGGGCAGGATTGGGGCGGGCTGGTCGGCCTGCGCATGGTGGCCGAGAACCCGGACCGCTTCGCCCGCGTCGTCGTCGCCAACACCGGCCTACCGGCTCCGCAGGGCGTGGCGCCCGAGCAGGCCG
>JAZFWH010000047.1:0-3446 GCA_036482635.1 Myxococcota bacterium | reverse complement strand
GTCCTGCCGGCGCCGGACCTGGCGGATGCGGTGCAGCTCGCCAACGCGCGCGGGATCCACGAGCCCGAGATGAGCGAGTTCGTGCTCGCACTCATCCTGGCGCTGGCCAAGCGGATCCCCAGGGCGCTGTCCCAGCAGACAGAGCGGGAGTGGAGGCTCTTCGGCAATCGGCGCCTGGCCGGAAAGACCCTGGCGGTCCTCGGCCTGGGAACGATCGGGCGCGGCGTGGCGCAGCGGGGAGTGGCCCTGGGCATGCGCGTGATCGGTACCAAGCGGACACCGGGACCCGTGGCGGGGGTCGACGAAGTGTTGCCTCCGTCTCAGACGCGCAGGGTGCTGGAACAGGCCGACGTCGCGGTGGTGATCCTACCGCTCACCCCGGAGACGCGCGGCCTGATCGACGCGGAGGCCATCGCCGCCATGAAGCCCGGCGCCCACCTGGTGAACGTGGCGCGCGGGGGCATCGTCGACGAGGCCGCCGTGGCGAAGGCGCTGCGCGAAGGGAGTCTGGGCGCGGCGGCCTTCGACGTGTTCGCGGAGGAGCCGCTACCGCAGTCGAGCCCCTTGTGGGACACGCCCAACCTGTTGATCACACCGCACCTGGCCGGAATCAGCCGCGACTACATGGCGCGCCTGGGCGAGATCCTCTTCGAGAACATTCGCCGTCTAGAGCGGGGCCAGCCCCTCCTCAATCCGATCGACCGCCGCCAGGGCTACTGAGCCGGGCCCGCCGCGACGGGCGCGGTAGACCCGGGACACCGCGATCTTGACCAGCTGGCCCGACTCCAGGCGCGAACGCTCCGACAGGCCGTTGGCTGCGGCCAGCTGCTTCAGCTCCCAGCTGTTGCCGGTACGCTCGGCCAGCTCCGCGAGGGTCTCGCCGCCGCGGGCCGGGACCACGCGCAGGCGCTTCTCGTGAATCGAGCTGCGCTCCTCGTCGCGGAGGGGGCGGAAGCTCCCCGCCACCTTGCGAAAGACCGGCTGGTAGGCGGGGAACGGCGCGGACGCGGAAGCGGCCGAGACCCGGAAGATCGTGCCGCGGTGGGCGATCCAGGTGAACTCGAGCGGCACCGGTCCGCGTCGGGCCGTGGCGACGGCGTCGGCCCGGAAGGCGGGCAACTCGCCGATCGAGAGCGGCGCGGCCTGCACGACCTCCAGCGTGATCTGGCGGGAGAGCTCGTCCAGGAAGACCTGACCCGCGCGGGCCGGATCGCTCCCTCTGCCCTGGATCTCGAGCGCGATCTGGGCATCGCGCTGCTCGGACAGCGCGCCCACGCCGTCGCGGGCGTTCACCGCCTTCCAGCCGTCGGGGAACGTCATGGCGAAGTCGAGGTCGGGGTGGAGGAAGCGCTGACCCTGGAACACGCCCTCGGCGGGGTTCTGGCCCACCAGCAGTCCTTCGATCCGCTCGAGAAAGCCGGCGTGCCCGCCGGCGATGCCCGCACGGTGTTCCCACTCCAGCGAGCCCGCGTGCTCGCGGGCCTTGGCGGCCCGCTCGGGCACCCTGGGATGGGTGTCGAAGAACGTCGGGCGCCGCGACTTCTCGCCCGTCGCGCGGATCGCGACCTCCAGCCCGTCGAGGAAGTCCGCGAGACCCCGCGGATCGAAGCCGGCCTCCGCGGCCATCTCCTGTCCGACGCGGTCGGCCTCGCGCTCCTGATCGCGGCTGTAGGCGGCGAGCATTCCCCCGCCCAGCAGCAGCACAGGGGCGCCGAGCAGCTGGCCCACCGGTCTCCCCACGGCGGCGCCCACCAGCGCACCCGGCAGGGCCAGCAGGCCGACGCCGACCGCCCGCGTCTGGCGCTGGGCGGCATGCCGCGCCGCGACGTGGGCCATCTCGTGGCCGATCGCGCAGGCGAGCTCGTCCTCCGAGTTCGCGATGGCGAGCAGCCCGCGCGACACGTAGACGTGGCCGTCGGGGAGCGCGAACGCGTTGGGCTCCCGGATGTCGACGACCTGGAAGGTGTAGACGACGTCCTCGCGGGGCGAGTGGGGGGCCAGTCGCTTGCCGACGGCTTCGACGTAGCCGGCGACCTTGCGCTCCTCGACGATGCCCATCTCTGCGGCCACCTGCACGGCGGCCTGCCGACCCATCTCCTGTTCCTGCTCCTTGGAGACCAAGATCAGCTCGGGCCGGCGGGTGACCGGGTTCAACGCGCAACCGACCGCCAGGCAGACGAGAGCGAGGCCGAAGCCCAACAGACGGCGGCGTGTGAACATCTCGGCTCCCCTCGAGATCACGGCACCCGCCAGGTGTGGGCGGCGACGCCCCGGCTGCAGGCACCCCCTCTATAATCGCACGAACGTGAGCCCGCTCGCCGGTCCCCGCGCCCGAATCCTGCTGCTTTTCTCCCTCGCCTTGCAGGCGCAGCTCGCGGGGGCGTCCGGCCTCGGGGTCCACGGCCAGGGCGTGCGGTCGCCGCGAGCGCTGCACACGCGCCTGGCCCTCGCAGACGCCGTGGCGATCGCCACCATCGACCAGGTCGAGGTCGGCCGGATCCGCGTGCGAGACGCCGCGCCCCTGAAAGGGAGGCCCGCTGAGAGCTTCGAGCTGAAGCGGGCGCCATCGCGACCTCCCCCGCTGACTGCGGGCGACCGCGCACTGCTGCTGCTGCGCGGTGCGCGCCCGCCCTATCTTCTGGTCGACGCGGCGCACGAGACGATCGCGCTCGCCGACGCGGCAGCGGAGACGCGCTGGCAACGCGCGGTCTCGGACGTGCTCGCGGTGCAGGGCCGCCCCGAGCCGCTGCTGGCGCTCTACCTGGTCTGGCTGGCGGGGCCCGCGGACGACCTGCGCGAGGTCGCACTGGCGGGGCTGGGTGACCCGGACGCGCCGTTCCAGCCGCTGCCCGCCAGCGCTCTCGCACCCGTGGTCGAGCTGGCCGTCGCTGCCGACAGCGACGAGGCGCTGCGGCGCAACGCGGCCGGGATCGCGCTGGGCAGCGACGCGGGGCGGCGCGCCCTGCTCGCGCGACTGCCCGACACGAGCGGCGACCTCGTGCTGCTGAACCACGCATTGCGCGTGGGCAGAGTGGCCGAGGTGCCGGAGTTCCGGCCGGCGCTGGTGCGAACCCTGCGCCACCCGGATCCGGCGATCCGCCGGGTCGCGTTCGGGTTCGGCGGGGCGACCTGGCGCGATCCGGCTCTGCGCTCGGAGCTCCTGCGGTTGGCAGACGGCGATCCGGATCCCGACCTGCGCTCGCGGGCGCAGCGCGCGCTCGACTGGAAACCTGCCGAGGCGGCGGGGCCTTCCCGGGCCTCCGACGGGGCGAACCCCTGAGGCTCTGCGAAGCAGCGGGTTGGGGCGTTGGCCGCCCCGTGCGCCTTCGGCGAAGCCCACATCGCCGCCTCGGTGAACCGGTTACCCCGCCAGCCTTCTCGACCGGCGAGCGGGGCCCCCACGAACGACGACGCCCAGACCTCGCCTCGAACTCCGCGCGTTTGAT
>JAZFWH010000046.1:0-9361 GCA_036482635.1 Myxococcota bacterium | reverse complement strand
AGCTTTGGCAGCCTCTTGGTGATGAACGCGGTGGCGATCTCCTACGTGGCGGCCCAGCTCGGCCACGCATCCATCAGCGTGACCGAGAAGCACTATGCGCGTTGGATTCCCAGTGAGGGCTACCGGACGCCCCGGCAGCAGGGCGAGGGCGAGGTGCCGGCGGATCTGCTGGACAGTCTTGCCACCACTTTGCCAACTCTTGCCACCACTCGGAGGAAAGCCGAGCAATGACGCCGCCCTACGCGATCGCCCCTCAGATGAAGTACATCGGGGCGTCGTGGGCGCGCTCGACCTGCGCGCGCACGGCGGCCCGGCACAGCGCCTCCAGGGTGGTGGCGTCGAGCGCGTCGGCGAAGCGGTCGGCGAGGTCCTTCCACAGGAAGTCGGGCCGGGTCTTGCGGCCGCGCGCGGGCGGCGCCGCGCGCATGTCGAGCGCGTCGGCGAGCGGTCCCTCCACCGCCTCCACCACCGCGCGCAGCGTGATCTCGCCGGGGGGCCGGGCCAGCGTGTAGCCACCTCCGGGACCGCGCTTGCTCGTCACCAGCTGATGGCGACGCAGGCGCTGGAAGATCTGCTCCAGGTAGCGCGCTGGGATGCCCTGGCGCTCGCTGATCACGCGGATCTGCACCGGCTCGCCCTGTCCGTTGTAGGCCAGGTCGAACGTGCCGCAGATCGCGTACTGAACCTGGAGCGAGAAGCGCATCGGCGCGTGGAACATGCGGGAAGGCCGCCGGGGCCACAAGCGAGGCCCTTGAAGCCGGGCATCCGAGGGCGATACGCTGGGGGTCCCCCCAGACCGAGCTCCAGAGCTGCATCCCGGACGGCCCGCCGCGCGCGGCACCTCCCCGTACCGGTGCGAGGAGCCCGTGTCGGACGTCCCGGCCTTCGAGCGCGCGATCCGGGCGGACCCGGACCTGCACGCCGCGCTCCGGCACCGCGAGATCCTGCCGGCCCGGGCCCCCGCCCCCGGCGCCGGGCTGCCGCCCCGCTTCGAGGCCCTGGCCCCGGTGCTGGCCCGTCGCGGCATCGCCACGCTCTACGCGCACCAGACCCGGGCGCTCGAGCTGCTCGAGGCCGGACGCGACGTGGTGCTGGCGACGCCCACCGCCAGCGGGAAGAGCCTGGTCTACAACCTGCCGGTCCTGCACCGCGCCCGCGAGGACGCCGGAGCCCACGCGCTCTACCTGTTTCCGCTCAAGGCGCTCGGGCAGGACCAGCGCCAGCGGCTCGAGGCCGACGTCGCCGCCCTCGGCCCGGGCGGGCGCGGGACCCGGGTGGCGATCTACGACGGCGACACCCCGACGGCGGCGCGGCGCCGGATTCGCCGGGACCCGCCTGCCGTGCTGATCACCACGCCGGACATGCTGCACGCCGGCATCCTGCCCCACCACGCGTCGTGGGCGGCCTTCTTCCGCGGCCTGCGCACCGTGGTGATCGACGAGCTCCACAGCTACCGCGGCATCTTCGGCTCGCACGTGGCCCAGGTGCTGCGTCGCCTCGACCGGGTGGCCCGCTTCCACGGCGCGCGTCCCCAGCTGGTGGCCGCATCCGCCACGGTGGCGAACCCCGGAGAGCTCGCCTCCAGCCTCACCGGGCGCGCCTTCGAGGTCGTCCAGGCCGACGGCGCGCCGCGCGCTCGCCGCCAGTTCCTGCTCTTCCAGCCCCAGGGCTCCCCCTACGCCCTGGCCTCGCGCCTGTTCCGGCTCTCGGTGGGCCTGGGGCTGCGCACCATCGCGTTCACGAAGGCGCGGGTGATCACCGAGCTCATGCACACCTGGGTGACGGAGGCCGAGCCCGGACTCGCCGGGCGCGTGAGCTCCTACCGGGCCGGCTTCCTGCCCGAGGAGCGCCGGGAGATCGAGCAACGGCTCTTCTCGGGAGAGCTGCTCGGCGTGATCTCCACCTCGGCGCTCGAGCTGGGAATCGACGTGGGCGGCCTGGACGTGTGCCTGCTGGTCGGTTACCCGGGCAGCCAGATCGCGACCTGGCAGCGCGCCGGGCGCGTGGGGCGCCGCGGCGAGGCCGCCATCGCGCTGATCGCCCAGCCGGACGCGCTCGACCAGTACCTGGTGACCCACCCGCGCGTGTTCTTCGAGCGCGGGCCCGAGCACGCCGTGCTCGATCCGCACAACGCCGACGTCGCGGCCGCCCACCTCCCCTGCGCGGCGGCCGAGGTCCCACTGCGCGCCGGCGAGCCGTGGCTCGAGGCGGGCGAGGCGCGGCGGAACCTGGCCGCCCTCGAAGCCGAGGGCAGGCTGCTGCGCAGCGACAGCGGAGCCGAGTGGTTCGCGGCGGCGCGGCGTCCGCACCGCGACGTGAGCCTGCGCCAGATCGGCGCGAGCTACTCGATCACGCGGGAGGCGACCGCGGGCGAACGCCCCGCCCTGGTGGGCTCGATCGGCTCCGCGCGCGTGTTCGCCGAATGCCACGAGGGCGCTATCTACCTGCACCGGGGGCGCCAATACCTCGTCACGCAGCTCGACCTCGACGAGCGCCGCGTCGGCGTTCGCCCGGTGGACGCGGTCTACTACACCCGCGCCCTCTCCGAGAAGGAGACCGAGATCCTCTCGCGCCAGCGCGCGCGGCCGGCGGGAAGCTTCCGCGTGGTCCAGGGCCGCCTGAAGGTGACCACGCGCATCACCGGCTTCGAACGCCGGCGGGTGCACGGGCAGGAGCTGCTGGGGACCGAACCCCTGGAGCTCCCGCCCACGTCGTTCGAGACCGTCGGCATCTGGCTCGAGCTGCCCGACGAGATTCCCCGCGCGCTGCGGGAGGCGGGCCGCCACCCCATGGGCGGGATCCACGCGCTCGAGCACGCGGCACTCTCGTTGTTCCCACTCTTCGCCCTGTGCGACCGCCACGACGTCGGCGGCATCTCGCAGCTGCGCCACGCCCAGATCGGCCGCGCCGCCGTCTTCTTCTACGACGGCCACCCGGGCGGCGTGGGACTGGCGGCGAGCTTGTTCGAACGCGTCGAGTCCCTGCTCGAAGTGACCTGCGACCTGATCGCGGACTGCGGCTGCGAGGAGGGATGCCCGGCCTGCGTGCACTCGCCGAAATGCGGCAGCGGCAACCGCCCGATCGACAAGCCCGCGGCGCTGCAGGCGCTGCGCCTGATGCTGGGGCGCGACCCGCTGCCCGCGAACGCCGCGCCGGACGCCGCCGGCGAACCGCTCGTGGCAGCCGAGCCGGCGCCGCTCCCGCTCGCGGCAGCGCCCCCGCGCGTGATGTTCCTCGATCTGGAGACGCAGCGCGGCGCCGACGAGGTGGGCGGCTGGCACAACGCGCACCTGATGCGCGTGGCCCTGGCCGTCGTCTACGACACTGCCCGCGATGCCTTCGAAACCTTCCACGAGGCCGACGTCTCGGCCCTGCTGCAACGGCTCGGCGAGGCGGACCTGGTGGTCGGCTTCAACGTGCGGCGCTTCGACTACGCGGTGCTGCGCGGCTACACCGACCGGGATCTCGGCACGCTGCCCACCTTCGACATGCTCGACGCGATCCGCGAGCGCCTCGGCTTCCGCCTGCCCCTGGGCCACCTCGCCCAGGAGACCCTGGGCGTCACCAAGAGCGGAGACGGCCTGCAATCGCTGGCCTGGTGGCGGGAAGGGCGCACCGCCGAGGTGGAGGCCTACTGCCGTGGCGATGTCGCGCTGCTGCGCGACCTGCTGCGCCACGCCGAGCAGCGAGGCTACCTCTGCTTCCGCAGCCGCAACGGCGAGCGCCTGCGCATCCCCGCCGCCTGGTCGCTTCCGGAGCTGGTGGAGCGGGAGCGTGCCCGGGCCGAGCGCACCGCCCGGGGCTACGCTTCGGGGAGCACGCAGCCGCCGGAGCCCGCCGCGCGTTGACCGCATCCCCTCCCGCAGCCGATCCCGAGCGAGCCCACAGGTGACCCGCTGGGCCCGCACTCGCAGCTTCTTCCCGGTGACGCGGGAGCTCGCCTACTTCAATCACGCCGGCGTGGCCCCCATCTCCACCCGCGTCCAGGAAGCCCTCGCCCGCTACGCGGCCGAGGCCACCCGCCACGGCGCGTTCCACTACGACCGCGCCTACGACGCCGAGCTGGAGCGAGTGCGCGAGCGCGCGGCGCGTCTGGTCGGCGCCTCCCCCGAAGAGATCGCCTTCGCGAAGAACACCACGGAGGGCCTGGGCATCGTCGCCAACGGCCTCGACTGGCAGCGCGGCGACCAGGTGGTGACCTGCGACCTCGAGTACCCATCCAACGTGTACCCGTGGTGGAGCCTGCGGCCGCGCGGAGTCGAGACCGTCATGCTGCGCGGCCGCGATGGCCAGCTGCCCCTCGAGCGGGTGGAGGAGGCGCTGCGCAGCCCGCGCGCGCGGCTACTGGCGCTTTCGTCGGTCGAGTTCGGGAGTGGGGCGCGCAACGATCTCACGGCGCTCGGCAAGCTGTGCCGCACACACGGGGTGCTCTTCTGCGTCGACGCGATCCAGAGCCTCGGCTGCTTTCCGATCGACGTGAGGAGCGCCGGCGTGGACTTCCTGGCCGCCGACGGGCACAAGTGGTTGCTCTCGGTCGAGGGCTGCGGCCTGTTCTACTGCTCCGCGCGCGTGCTCGACCTGGTCACGCCGCGCGTGGTCGGCTGGCGCAGCGTCGTCGACAACCGCGACTTCGACAGCTACCGGACGGAGTTGCAGGCCGGGGCCGGCCGCTTCGAGGAGGGCACCCCCAACACCGCGGGGATCTTCGCTCTCGGGGCGGCGATCGACCTGCTGCTGGAGCTCGGCATCGACGCCATCGGCCGGCGCGTGCTCGAGCTGACCGACCGCCTGGTGGAGGGCCTGCGCGCGCGGGGCGCCCTACTGCGCAGCCCGCGCGGCCCCGGCGACGCCTCGGGCATCGTCTCGTTCACGCTCGCCGACGAGCCGCCGGCGCGCACCGTGCAGCGACTGCGCGCGAAGCGGGTGTTCGTGGTGGCGCGCCGCGGCGGCGTGCGCGCCTCGCCGCATTTCTACAACGACGAGGACGAGATCGACCGCCTGCTCGCAGCGCTGTGAGGCCCGGCCGCGGCGCGAGCGGCGATTGACGCGTGCCAGGCCCGGCCGTAGTCTCCGCCCCGGTCGCCCGGGTGGCGAAATTGGTAGACGCGCTAGGTTCAGGACCTAGTGGCCGCAAGGCCGTGCTGGTTCGACTCCAGTCCCGGGCACCAGTCGCCACCGCCCAACGCCTTGACCTCCCTCTCGCGGTGCATAGGTTAGGCTCCAGGTGAATCCACCCGCGGGGGATCGGTGTCTCAGCACGACGAAGAGCGCGAGGGCCAGACCTCGCTGTCCATCGGGCAAGAGCGGGTGGCCGTTCCGACGCTGCTGCCGGTGCTGCCGGTGCGCGACGTGGTCGTGTTCCCGGGGGTCACCGTCCCCCTCGCGATCGGCCGGAGCAAGTCCCTGGCCGCCCTGGAGCGCGCGGGCGAGGGGGGCTTCCTGATCGTCGCCACCCAGCGCGACCCCGCCTCCGACGACCCGCCCGTGGACGAGCTCTTCCCGATCGGCTGCGTGGCGCGGGTGCTGCGGATCATCGATGCCCGCGGCGACGGCAAGCAGGCCATCATCGTGGGCGTGGCGCGTACGCGGCTGTCGGCGCCGATCGAGGCACAGCCGGCGCTGCTGATGCGGCTCGAGCCGATCCCCGACCTCGAGTCGGACGGGCCGGAGCAGGAGGCGCTGTGGAAGCGCGTCATCGCGCTGGCCCAGCGCGTGATCGACCTCCACGACGACTACCCGGACGAGTGGAAGAGCTTCTTGTCGGCCGTCCCCACCCCGGGCCTGGTGGCGGACGTGATCGCTTCGACCCTGCCGCTCGCACCGGAGGAGAAGGTGGGGCTGCTGGCCGAGGCCGATCCGACCGTGCGGCTCGAGCGCGTGGCGCGTTACCTGGAGCGGGAGGTCACGATCGCGGAGACCCAGCGCAGCCTGACCAGCCGGGCGGAGTCGGAGGAGATGGACCCCGTGCGACGCGAGCGCCTGCTGCGCCGCCGCATGGGCGAAATCCAGGAGGAGATCGGGGAAGCCGACCCCGGCATCCGCGAAGCCGCGGAGCTGCGCGAGCGGATCGAGGCGGCGGATCTGCCCGAGGCCGCCCGCGCGCAGGCCGAGCGGGAGCTGCAGCGCCTCGCCGCGCTCCCGCAACACGCCCCCGACCGCCACCTGATCCGCACGTACGTCGAGTGGATCGTGGATCTCCCCTGGTCCGTGGAGACCGAAGACAAGCTGGAGCTGCCGGCGGCACGGGTAGTGCTGGACGCGGACCACCACGACCTGGAGAAGGTGAAGGACCGCATTCTCGAGTTCCTCGCCGTGCGCAAGCTCGCGCCCAAAGCCAAGAGCCCCATCCTCTGCTTCGTCGGCCCCCCCGGCGTCGGCAAGACCTCGCTGGGCCGCTCGATCGCGCGCGCGATGGGCCGCAACTTCGCTCGGGCGTCCCTCGGAGGCGTGCGCGACGAAGCCGAGATCCGGGGCCACCGGCGCACCTACGTGGGCGCCATGCCCGGCCGCATCCTGCAGAGTCTGCGGCGCGCCGCGTCGCGCAACCCGGTGTTCCTGCTCGACGAGATCGACAAGATCGGCGCCGACTTCCGCGGCGACCCGTCCTCGGCGCTGCTCGAGGTGCTCGATCCGGAGCAGAACCACGCGTTCAGCGACCACTACCTCGAGGTGAGCTTCGACCTCTCACACGTGCTGTTCATCGCGACCGCCAACACCCTGTCCACGATCCCGCCGGCGCTGCTGGACCGCATGGAGGTGATCGAGCTGCCCGGCTACACCGAGAACGACAAGAAGGTGATCGCGCGGCGGTACCTGGTCCCCAAGCAGCTCGACGCCCACGGGCTCACGCCGGAGCGGGTGAACGTCAGCGACGCGGCGATCGAGAAGGTCGTGCGGGAGTACACCCGCGAGGCCGGCGTGCGCAATCTGGACCGGCACATCGCCACCCTGATGCGCAAGGTCGCCCGCCAGATCGCCGGGGCGGTGAGTGCCGCCAAGCGGAGAGCCGGAGGCGAGCCGAGCGCCCCGCAACCTGGCGAGGCCTCCGCGATCTCCGTCGACGCGGCCTTCGTGGACGAGTCGCTGGGGGCGCCCCCCCACCTGTCGGAGACCGCGGAGCGGACCAACCAGCCCGGGGTCTCGGTGGGACTCGCCTACACCAGCCACGGCGGAGACATCCTGTTTATCGAGGCAAGCGTCATGCCCGGCGGCGAGGGCGTGCGGCTGCGGCTCACGGGGCAGCTCGGCGACGTGATGCGCGAGTCCGCCGAGGCGGCCCTGTCCTGGGTGCGAGCCAATGCCGAGAGCCTCGGGGTGGCCGGCGGTGCGCTGAACGCCTGCGAGATCCACCTCCACGTGCCCGCCGGCGCCGTGCCCAAGGACGGCCCCTCGGCCGGAATCGCCCTGGTGACCGCGCTGGTCTCCGCCCTGTCGGGGCGCCGCGTGCGCGGGAACCTGGCGATGACCGGGGAGATCTCCCTGCGCGGACGCGTGCTGGCGGTGGGCGGGATCAAGGACAAGGTGCTCGCCGCCGTGCGCGCCGGCGTGACCACCGTCATCCTGCCGCGGCGCAACGAGAAGGATCTGGTGGAGATCCCAGCGGAGATCCGCGAGAAGCTCGAGCTGAGCCTTGTCGACACCACCGAGCAGGTGCTGGAGCTGGCGCTCGAGCCGGCGTAGTGCGAGGCGGCGGGGGCTAGGCCGAGTCGCGCGCGTCGGCCTCCACCGCATCGCGCAGCTGATCCAGGAAGTCCGGTAGCGCCGAGGTGACGCGGTTCCAGTTCGGGATCTGGGGAATTTCCATCGGGTCGCGGACGAAGCCGAGCCCCGCCGCGCGCAGGGCCCGCGAGAAGGTCTCCACCGCCAGCTCCTCCTCGTGCCGATCGAAGATCAACCCGTTCAGGGCGGCGTCATCGCTGTAGGACGCGATGGCGTCCTGCGCGGTGCGGCGATAGGCCGCCGTCAGCGTATTGAGGAAGCCCGCGTCGAACTCGACGCCGTAGCTGGCCAGGTTGCGGATCAGCGACGACGCGATGTCCACCACCATGCGGTGGAGTCCGCGCTGCGCGTCGGCCTCCGACAGGGGGCGGTGCTTGTGCTCGTAGTTCTCGACCAGCTCGACCTGGCTCACCCGCTTGAGCGAGCAGTTGCGATACACCTCGACCAGCATCCCCACCTCGAGGCCCCAGTCGCTGGGGATCCGGGTGATGCGGGCGAGATCCGTGGTCATCGAGCACTCGCCGGCCAGCGGGTAGCGGAACGAGTCGAGGTAGTCGAGCAGCGGCAGCGCGCCTAGCACGGCTTTCAATGCGCGCAGCAGGGGCGTCACGAACAGGCGCGTCACGCGACCGTACAGGCGGTCGGTGACGCGGCCGTAGTAGCCCTTGGCGAACTCGTAGTGGAGATTGGGGTTGGCCGTCGGGTAGCACAGGCGCGCCAGCAGCTCGCGGCGGTACTCGCGAATGTCACAGTCGTGGACGGCGATGACCCGGGCGACGTTGGTGGCCAGCACGTAGCCGTAGGCCAGCCAGGTGCTGCGTCCCTTGCCGTTGTCCCCCGGGTCGAGCCCCTCTTCGCGCAGGCTGTCGTAGAGAGACTGTACGCGCGGTCCGCTGTTCCACAGCAGCACCGGCGGCTCCCCGTTCAAGGTCGAGACGCCGTCGAAGACATCGCGCATCTCCTCGTAATCGACGCGCTCCTCGCTGCCGGAGATGCTGACGACGATCTGGCGCAGGTACCGCACGCCGCGCAGGACGTCGACGATGCCCTTCAGCGCGGTGTCGTGGACCTCCGAGTGCAGGCAGGGGAGCACGAGCGCGATCGGGCGCACGCGGCTGTGAAAGAGCAGCTCGCTCTCGAGGCGGCTGGGGTCGACCCGCCCGAGCCGGTGGAGTGTGGTGATCACACCCCCCTGGTGAAAGTCGGCCATGGCGCGGGAGGCTGACACCTCGCGCGCGGGCGTGTCAAGCGACCAGGTGAAACCGGGATCTGGAGGGCGCGCCTGCCCGGGCTCCCGGGCGCGGGCGCCGGGGTCAGGCGACGGCGTCGACGTCGAGCTCGTCCAGCAGGTTCAGCGCCTCGGCGTCGATCTCGATGAACTCGATGCCGATGTCGATGGTGATCGGGTCGGTCTCGGTGGCCCAGACGACCGAGCCCACGGCCACCACCGTGCGCTCGCCCACGTTGAAGGTCACGCGGAGCACGTCGCCCAGCTGGACCTCGCAGCCCACCGCCTCGAAGCGGATGCCGCCCCGCGAGAGGTTCCGGCTCACGCCGAGCAGGTCCCGGGTGTCCACGTGGGCGAAGGAAACGACCTGGTCGGTCGCGATTCGCGAGTATTTGCGACGCTCTTTGCCCATGC
>JAZFWH010000045.1:0-2143 GCA_036482635.1 Myxococcota bacterium | reverse complement strand
GGGCGCGACCAGGCCGAGGGCGGCGACGCCCAACCACAGCGGTGCGCGGGCGCGCTGTGCGCCCGGGGCGAACAGGCGCCAGCCCAGCAGCAGCGCGATGCCCGCCAGGTTGCTGCCGAAGACGAAGAGGGTCCAGCCGCCCGTCGGGAAGCGGGTCAGCAGGCTGCCGGCCCAGCAGGCGAGTCCCGCCAGCGCGGCCGCCGGCAGCAGCGCGGTGCGTACGAGCGCGGGTGCGAGCAGGAGCGGAAGCAGCAGCGCCGCGGCGAGCAGGCTGGCGATCAGCACCAGCGCCGCGAGGCTCGACTCCGCCGGCAGGGCGCTCGCGAACGCACTCCTCTGATAGGGCACCCGGAGCTGAAGCACACCCGCGGAAGCCAGCAGCACCGCGGCGGCTCCGCCGCCAAAGGCGTGTGCGGCCAGGCGCCGCCGAGCGAGGCGGGTGAACAGGGTGGCCACGCCCGCGATCGCCGCGGCGATCGCGGCGCACACCAGCGCCGCCAGCAGCGCCGCGCGCAAGAGCACCGGGCTGCTCGCCACCAGCGAGGGCGGGAACTCGCCCAGCAGGTCCTGCAGGAAGACGGGCAGCCAGGCCAGCAGGGCCAGGGCGACGAGCGGGAGCCCCTGCGAACGCACGGCCCGAGGATGGCAGATCCTCGCGCCGCCGGCGTCCACGCGCCGCGCCCAGGCGGTGTGCAGGGTCAGGGGAGGTACACGTAGACCACGTCACCCGTGCAGGCGGGCTTCGCGCTGCCCTCCACTTCCATGCGCAGGCCGAAGGTGACGCGCACGCCGCCGCCCGGCATGCCGCGCACGTTGCGGATGACGGCGTGCAGGCGCACCCGCGCACCGCTGGGCACCGGCGCCGCGAGTCTCAGCTTCTCGACGCCGGAGTTGATCACCGCCTTGCAACCGCCGACCGCGATGAGCTGCGCCAGCAACACCGGCGTCAGCGAGAGCGTGAGGTACCCGTGGGCGATGGTGCCCTTCCAGGGGGACTCTCGCTGCGCCCGCTGCACGTCGCAGTGGATCCACTGGTGGTCGCCGGTGGCGCCGGCGAAGGCGTCGATCCGCTCCTGGGTGACCGCGACCCAGTCGCTGGGGCCGAGCTGCGCTCCCGCGTGATCCGCGAGGGCGGCGGGGCTGGGGATGAGCGTCTGTGTCGCCATGGACGGCTCTGCGCCTCCCTCGCTCAACTCGGCTCCACCCGCTGCGCGAGGCCCTCGAGCCCCCGGCGCAGCTGGCGAGCGACGACTCGCGCGAGGATCCATCCGCTGCCGGGGATCAGGGGGCGCAGCCGGACCGACCAGCGCACGAGGGTGCCGTCGTCGCAGGGGGCGAGCGTCAGCTCGCCCCGGTACTCCGAGAACGGCGCGCCCTCGGTCAACGCGTACTCGAGCCGCTCCCGGGGCTTGAAGGCGGTCACCCGTTCCTCGACGGCGAGGCCGAGCGATCGCACGACCCGGATCGCGCCGACGCCGTTCGCATCCGGCGCCCCCGGCCGCCGCCGCACCACCTCGCGGCTGGGGAACCAGCTCGGCATGCCCTCGTGGTCGGAGACGATCTCCCAGAGCCGCTGGCTGGGAGCGCGGATGCGGCGCTCCACGGAGAGCTGGATCGCCCCTCGCCTCGTCACGGGCGTTCGATGTCCAGCACCTCGTGCCAGCGTTCGCGGTTCGTCCGTTGGCGGATCACCGACGAACGCTCCAGCCGGACGGGGAACCGGCCGTTGCGCCGGAAGAGAACGTACGCGTCCTCGTCCTCCCGCACCTCGATCACGTCGCGGATCGTCTCGACACCGCGCTCCGTCCACGCCACGAAGTCCTGCCGGAAGCGCGGCTTGAGCGACAGCCGCACGCTCGCCCCCACCGCCCGCTCGAGCAGCTCGGCGGCTTCGTGCGCGTGTCCGACGAGCTGGAGGGGGTCTTGGGGCAGGGCGACGCGGGCGGCGCGCAGGACCCGCAGCACCTTGCCCAGGCCGCCCACCGCCGGGACGGTGAGCGCGGGGCCCAGGTCGGCGTAGTCGTCGATGCGGTCGGTGCCGAGGCGGGCGGTCTGGAGCCGGAACCCCAGCACGACGCCGACGCCTCCGTTCATGCGCTCGGGGGTTGCGTCGGAGAAGCGCGCCACGATCCGGCGAACCGAG
>JAZFWH010000044.1:0-3371 GCA_036482635.1 Myxococcota bacterium | reverse complement strand
CCGTGTGGCGCATCACTTCGGATCGAGTCCCGTCGTCAGGAAGCGGCGGATGGCGCGGGTCACCTCCGCCGGCTTCTCGAGGTGGCTGAAGTGGCCGGCGCCCTCGATCCATTCGATGCTGAAGTGGCTGCCCAGCTCCTCGAGCCCCGCGTAGTTCGCGGGCGGCTGGCCGGGGTCGAGCTCGCCCTGGATCAGGTGGACCGGGCAGTTCATCTTGGGGATCAGGTCCCTGCGCCGGTCCTCCATCTCGATGTCGAAGTTCGTGTGCACGAAGCACAGCGGAACCGCCTGGGCGACGCCCGGGTGCCGCCACTCCGCCTCGATGCGGGCGAGGTCCGCTTCGGGGATCTCGTTGAATACGAGCTGGTAGAGGCCGGGGGGCGCTGCCTGTGCATAGAGAAGGCGCGGGAAGACGGGCGAGAGGAACAGCTCGGTGCCCGCCGGCGTGGCCATCAGCGCGTGCGGCGGTCGCGGCTCGGCGTGGGCGTTCGGGAAGCTCTGCTGCAGGCGCGCGTAGCGGCGGATCCGTTCACCCCAGCCGCCGGGTACGTTGAAGAGATGGTCGCCCAGCACCGAGCCGCGGTCGTGACCCACCAGGTCGAAGCGCTCCACGCCGATCTTTTCGAGCAGCAGCGCCAGCTCGAAGGCGCAGTGCGGGAAGCTGTACTCCAAGTCGAGCCGCTTCTCGGACTGTCCGTAGCCCTTGAGGTCGAGGGCCACGACGAAGCGGTCGCGGGCCAGGTCGGCGATCTGGTGGTGCCAGGCGTACCAGCTCTCGGGCAGGCCGTGCAGCATCACCACGGCCGGGGCGGCGGGGTCGCCGGCCGTGACGAAGTGGTAACGGCTCCGCACCACCTCCACGAACCCGTGGGTGACCTCGACGTCGCCGAGCTTCTCGACCTCGCCGTGGTGGTTGGTGGAGCCGGGGTACGGCTCACAGCCGGGGTAGCGATCGATCATGCCGCTATCTCCCGCGCGGTCAGGCGACGAACGCGCTGTCTTCCGGCTCGGCGACCACGGGGTTCTCGAGCTGGCCGATGCCCTCGATCTCGATCCGCACCACGTCGCCCACCTTCAGCAGCACGGGTGGCTTCTGGGCGATGCCCACGCCACCCGGCGTACCGGTGGCGACGATGTCGCCTGGCTCGAGTGTGAAGGCCGTGGACAGGTGCTCCACCAGGGCGAAGCAGTCGAAGATCAGCTCCTTGGTGCTCGACTCCTGGCGCAGCTCGCCGTTCACCCAGGTGCGCAGCCGCAGCGCGTGCGGGTCGGGGATCTCGTCGGCGCTCACCAGCCAGGGCCCGATCGGCCCGTGGGTGTCGAACGACTTTCCCATCGTCCAGGTCGGCACCCTGAGCTGCCAGTCGCGGACGGAGACGTCGTTCACCACCAGGTAGCCGGCGATCACGTCGCGGGCGTCGTCGCGGCTCACGTGGCGGCAGCGCCGCCCGATGACGAAGCCGAGCTCGCCCTCGTAATCGAGCGCCGACGAGGCGCGCGGCAGGTGGATCGGGGCGTTGGGCCCGGTGACGCAGGTCGACTGCTTGTTGAAGATCGTCGGGTGTGCGGGCGGCTCCAGGCCCGATTCGGCGATGTGGTCGGCGTAGTTCAAGCCGACCCCGAAGAACTTCGGCGGCCGCAGGATGGGTGCGTCGAGGGTGACCTTCTCCAGGGGCAGCACCTCGGCGCCCTCCGCTGCGACCGCGGCCTCGCGCAGCGCGCCGGGGCCCGCCTCGAGCAGACCGAGCGCCGTCGGCGGCAGTCCGGGCGCGACGCGCGCCAGGTCGACGACACCCTCTTTCTGCACGATTCCCACCCGGGTCGCTCCGTCGTGGCTGAAGGTTGCGATCTTCACGCTGCGCCCTCCCCTGCCGGCCGACCGAGGAAGAGGTGCTCGAGGGCGTCGGCGTGCGCCTCGATCATGGCCTCGTCCGCCGGGTCGCGGCCGGTCAGCCGCCTGCACTCGGCGGCCTGGTGAAAGATCAGGGCCACTGCACCCACCAGGATGTAGTAGAAGTGAAGCGCGTCGATCGTGGCCGGCAGATGGCCGTCCCGCTGTGCGCGGCGCACCCACTCGACCGTCGTCTCGTAGATCGGCTTCACGTGGCGGTCGACGAGCCAGCGCATGCGCGGCCCGGGCCGCTTCCCCTCGTCGTGCATCAGCCGTATGAACTCGGGGTGGCGTCCGACGAAGCGCACGTAGCTCCGAATCAGCAGGCGGTACCGCTCGCGATCGTCGAGAGCGCCCGCGTCGCCGAGCACATCGCGCAGACCCGCGCGCAGCGCCCCGAAGGCGCGGTCCACCGCGGCGCGCCAGAGCTTCGGCTTGTCGCCAAAGTAGTACTGGAGGAGGCCCACGTTGACCCCGGCGCGGGCGGCGATCTCCCGGGTGGTGGCGCCGTCGAAGCCGCGCTCCGAGAAGGTCTCGAGGGCGGCCTCCAGGATCCGCTCCCGCGTCCCCTGGGCCTGCGCCGGCCTGGTCCGCGCCGCTGTGGCGGATCCCATCGCGTGCCTCGCTGCCCCCTGTCCTTCGCGCCCGTCGGCCGGGCCCGGTTTGGCAGAGATTTAGTCCCTCGACTAATCGGATTATACGATTGACTAATCCAGGCTGCAAGGGATGCGGCCTCTGGCTCCAGAGCGCGCGGCGCGGCGCCGCGGCCGCCTCCTTCGACGAGCGCGGCCTCCACGGCTACCTGGTTCGTCCGGACCACCTGGTGTTCGGCGTCGCCCTCACCCCCGACGACGTCGCTCCCCTGCTCGCCGACCTTTAGAAGCAGCTGGGCTAGCGCCGCGCCAGCCGTGTGACGATTTCCCCACATCAGGAAGGCAATCCGCGATTGACCCGACCCGTCGCCGCGTGAGAAATTCGGCTTCCTACGCGACCACATACCTGCTGCATTGGAGGGAACCATGTCGGTACGAGCTCTCGAGGCGAAGAGGCTTTTGACTGTCGCGATCTTGCTGGTCGGGGTCATGCTGCTGGGCAGCGACTGTGGACCGCGGCGCGGCCTCAATCTCCTGGCGTTCGTCGAACTCCAGATGGCCGGCGTCAACAAGTACGTCGGCGAGTTCACACCCGTCAGCTCGGCCGATGTGGGTGACGGCTGGGTGAAGCACACCTTCGACACCGACGGGGGCGACGGCCCGATCTGCATCTCGGGTACGCAGTTCTCGGCGTTCACTCGGGCGGGGAATCCGGCCAAGCTCCTCGTTATGCTGCAAGGCGGGGGAGCCTGTTGGCAGGGCCTCTACCAGTGCAACATCTTTGCCGAGGCTCAGGAGCCGCCCCCCGCGCCGTTCGGAATCTGGGACTTCGACTCGCCCGACAACCCGTTCGCGGACTACTCGATCGTGTACATGCCGTACTGCGA
>JAZFWH010000043.1:0-23176 GCA_036482635.1 Myxococcota bacterium | reverse complement strand
CTCGTACACCGAGCGCACCCTACCCTGGAGGACCAGCTCGAACAGCCGGCGCCGACGCCGGCGAGTCGCCAGCGTCGCCTCCAGCCGCGCCTCGCGGCGAGCCTCTTCGATGGCCGCGCGGATCTGGGTCTCCGCCCGGATGGTGGGGTTTCGCAGCGCCGCCGCGGTTCCGACGGGCAGGTCGGGCGACGCGCGGAGGTAGGGGTAGCCGATGCGATGGCCGCGGCGCTCGAACGCGTCGCCCAGCACTCGGTGCAGCTCGGGTAGTTCGCGCTGGTAGAAGTCGACCTCGCTGGCGTCTCGGAACAGGAAGATCAGGATCTCGCTGCGGCCGGTCTCACCGGTGACGATCGCGTCGGCGACGCCGAGACTCGGGGTGACCAGCTCCTGCACCAGGACACCGAGGTCGTCGAGAGCCCGCTGTTGCGCTTCGCCTCCGTAGTTGTGCTCGATCTCCTCGAGCGCGACGGCGTCCACGGCGACCAGCCCGAGGGCCACGTCGGCCGTGAATTCGGCCCCCAGCCGCGCCAGGACCTCTCCCAGAGGGCTGAGCGCGGGCGGAGACACCGGTGTGCCCGCCGGGGGTAGCCTCTGCGCCTCGGACATACCCTTCGCATCGGCATCCGGAACGGATTCGTTGAGATGCCCATCGAGCGCCCGCCGGGCGCGGGGCGGGAATGGCGGGATCAGTGGACTCCGCGCGTGGCGACGAGCGTGGCCGGTTCGATGCCGAGGCTGCGAACCACGTGCTCCCACATGTCCGCTCCCTCCACGTCGAAGACCACCTCGCGGGTCAGGGGCGCGGTCAGCCACGCGCCCTCGCTCAGCTCGGACTCGAGCTGCCCGGGGCCCCAGCCGGCGTAGCCCAGCAGCAGGCGCAAGCGGTCGGGGGGTTCGTTCGCCACCTGGCGCAGGACGTCCAGCGAGCCGGCGAAGCACACGCCGTCACCCAGGTCCTTCACACCGCTCTCGTCTTCGGCCTCGGCTTCGGCCTGGCTGTGGTAGAGGACCCAGCCCGTCTGCGGCTGGACGGGCCCTCCCCAGTCGATCCCCTCGTCGGGATCGCCCTGCCAATCGATCTCGAGGGTTTCGCACAGGTTCGGGGCGGTGATCTCCGTGGGCCGATTCAACACCACACCGAAGGTTCCGCTCTCGTCGTGGTGCACGAGGAGCACGACCGTTCTGCGAAAGTTCGGATCCAGCATCTGGGGCATTGCGATCAGCAGGGTGGGAGCGAGGGCGGGGCCGACCACGACGCCAGGGTAGCAGCCGCCGAGAAGCGGCGCGGCGCGACGGGTGAGCCGGAAGCCCGTTCCCGTTACGTTCCCGCCCGATGAAGCTGCGGCGTGGATTGCTCGCCATCGCCTTCGGCCTTGCGGCCGTGGTCGCCGTCGGGGCGAGCTGGCAGCTCGCCCGGCGCTTCGCCGCGAACCCCGCCGAGCAGCTGGTGCTCGCCGGCATCGGCTTCGAGGTCTTCCTGGCGCTGGTCGCGTTCGCGGGGGCGACGCTCTCGTCCGCCCCGCTGGGCGAGCGCCTCGGTCTCGGCCCGAGCCGCCTGCCGGGTGCGCAGCTCGTCGCACTCGTGGTCGGCACGCTCGGATTGAGCCTCGCCCTCGACGGCCTGCTCGACCTGACGCATCTGCGCGAGCAGAGCGCCGTCCTGCTCGAGCTCGAAACGCGCCTCTACGGGGTGCGCGGCCGGACCCTGGCGCTCGCGCTCGTCGGCCTGGCCCTGGTGCCGGGCGGCGCCGAGGAGCTCTTGTGCCGGGGCCTGCTTCAGAGGGGCCTCCAACGGCGCCTGGGCGCTCCCCTCGCGATCGCGGTCGCGGCTCTGGCGTTCGGGGCGCTTCACGTCGACCCGGTGCACGCCGCCTCCGCCACGCTGCTCGGTCTCTACCTGGGCGCAGCGGCCTATCTGGCCGGGAGCACCCGGGCCTCGATCGCCTGCCACGTGGTGAACAACCTGGTCGCGGTGACGACGACCGCGTGGGGCCTGGGGGCGATGCCCTACCCGGTCGTGACGGCGGCGGCGGGGGGCGCGGTCGCCGCGGGGTGCCTGTGGTGGGTGCGGCGGCGCACCGCGCCACTCCCCGCTCCGCGACCGGCACCGGTCCCTTGACGCCACTGGAGTTTTCGCGCGTCGTTGCACGGAAGCAGCGGCCCGAGGCTACAGCTAGGGGCCGGATTGGACGACCCGTAGGGAAAGCTGCCGCGCCAGCCCGAAGCCGCCACGAGGAGCGCGGAATGCCCGAATCCCCCGAGATCCTGCTGCTCGACGACGGCGAGCTCGACGACGTCGAGCAGATCCTGAAAGGGCTGGGGCAGTCCTACGGCCGGGTGCGGGGGGGCGCCATCGCGCCCAATACGCCCCCGCCGGCGAAGCTCCTGGTGGCGACCCCGCGCCGGATCGAGGCCGTCCGCGGCCGCCGCGGTCCGGGGGAAGGCCCGGAGCCGATTCGCATCGTGGTCGTCAAGGAAGACTCGTACACGCTGCGCGCCAGGCTGCGCAAGACCGGCTTCGACTACCTGGTTCGCCGGCCGGTGCATCCGGAGGCGCTGCGGCTGCTGGTGATGCGAAGCCTCTACGAGGGTGACGAGCGCCGCGCCGAGCCCCGCGTGCCGGTGGGCTTCGAAGTCTCGTTCAAGTCGGGTCTGCTGGCGCGGCGAGCCACCCTGGCCGATCTGACCAGCCGCAGCTGTCGCCTGCTCTCGCGCTACGAACTCGACCAGGGCAAGCGCATCCGGCTGACGCTTCCCGAGGCCGTCGGGGCTTCCGCGCCGCTCACACTCCACGGCCGCGTGAAGAGCAGCCGTATCGACGAGCACCTCGGCGACGGCGACCACTTCTCCACCGTGGTCCTCTTCGAGCGGCTCACGCCCGCCCAGCGCGAGGAGCTCAAAGCGATCCTGGCGGAGCGCGCGAAGGGACCGGCCTCGCTCAAGCCGCTGCCGAAGCTCCAGCCCGACCCGCGCGCGGAGGAAGCGCCGCCGCAGCCGCTGGCCGAGCCCGAACCCGAGGCCGCCCGGGTCCGCGCCGTGCGGGCAGCGCCCCAGCCGAAACTCGACGATCTCGAAGTGGACGTCCGGATCGCCGGCGCCAGCGACGAGGATCTCGAGCTCGAGGCGGGGCCGCTCGACGAGGAGCCGGTGGAGTTCGACCTGGATGCGGAGGCCCCGCAGCCGGTGTCTCGCGACCTCGGCGTCGACACCGTGCCCGAGATCGGCGACGCGGGGGAAGTCGACGCCGAGCGCCCCGAACGCCGCCGGACGCGACGGGCGAACTACTCGCGCAAGGTGCCGGCCTTCGCCAGCCGCTCGCTGCGGGTCTTGATGGGCCGCGACCTCTCGCGGGGCGGAATGCGCATCGAGAAGCACCCGGGCCTCGAGATCGGCGACCGCCTCCACCTCGCGGTGTACGGAGCCGCCGAGGAGGAGCCCTTTCTCGTGTGGGGCACCGTGGCGCGCGACGATCGCAGCCGGGGCATGGCCGTCGTGTTCGACGAGGTGGACCCGGCCACCGCCGATCAGCTGGAGTCGATCGTCGCGAGCCTGCCGGCCGTCGAGCCGCTGGGCGGGGGCGAGCTCGCGGGCATGGGCTCCGTCGTGGCGGAGATCCTCGACAGCTAGAGGCCGACCTGGCGACTCGACCTCCTCGAACATCGCGATGCGGGGGGGACCGTCGAGGCAGGCCATCATCTCGGGTCTGAGGCCCTCGGATCGCACACGGGGCCGGGGGTGCACAATCGCGCTGCGCACCCCCCCGGCGGGCCCCTTCCCCCCCGTCCGCCGACGCGCACGCGTGTTCCCATGGTCAGAAAGGTTCCCCTTCCCAACGGGGCACCCACTGACAGATAATCGATCCGGCATGCGCTGGAAGCAGCCCTGGAAGAGCGAGGCGCGGGCAGCGCGGGGGGTCCTCCTGGCGGAGCTGAAGAGGCTCCGAGGCCGCGTTTCCGCCCTCGAGCAGGCCTCCGCACCGTCGGACGAGGCGGGGGCGGCGCGCAGCGAGGCCGGCGAAGACACCTCCCCGGAATGGTTCCGCGTCATCGTCGCCCACTCGGCCGACATCTTCGGCGAGCTCGACGGAGAGGGCAGGCTCCTCTACCTCAGCCCGAACGTCCGCGAGATCACGGGCGCGGAGCCCGATGAGTTCGTGGGCGGAAACGCCCTGGTGCTCGTCCATCCCGACGATCTCGAGCGCGCCGCGCGCGGCATCGAACGCGCCAGGAGCGGGTCGGCCTCCGTGACGGTCCGCTACCGCCTGAAGGACGACAGCTGGGGGTGGTTCGAGACGGTGGCCCGCCCGTACCGGAACCGGGACGGCGAGTTACGCATCGTCTTCGTCGCGCGCAACATGACGGATCGCGTGCGCGCCGAGGACGCGCTGATTGCCAGCGAGGCGCGCCTCGAGCATCTGGTCACGGCCTCTCCGGCGGTGATCTACACCTGCGAGCCCGGCGGGTCGTTTGCGTCCACCTACGTCAGCGAGAACGTCGTCGCGCACGCGGGCTTCGCCGCCTCCGAGCTCATGGAAGACCACGGCCTCTGGACGAGTCGCATCCACCCGGAGGACTGGAAGAGGATCCGGGCAGAGAGCCCGCGGCTCTTCGAGCAGGGACACTACGCCCACGAGTATCGCTTCCTGCACAAGGACGGGAGCTACCGCTGGTTCCAGGACCAGATGCGGCTGGTCCGCGATGCGAGCGGGAGGCCCCTCGAGATCGTCGGCTTCGTCATGGACGTGACCGAGCGCATGCACGCCCTCAAGGCCCTGCGCGAGAGCGAGGAGCGCTACCGCACGGTCTCCGAGCTCAGCTCGGATTTCAGCTACTGCATCCGCCTCGAACCCGATGGCTCTCCGGTCTTCCAGTGGGTCACCGAGGCGTACCGTCGCATCACGAGCTACGACCCGAGTCAGGTCGCTGCCCACGAGTGGGAGCTCTACACGCACCCAGACGACCACGCGACCGTCCGCGAGCACGCCAAGCGGGTCTTCGCCGGCGAGGCCGGTACCGCGGAGTGGCGGCTCTTTACCCGCGACGGCGAGGTGCGCTGGCTCCGCGAACGCTCGCGGGTGACCACGGACGAGGAGGGTCGCGTCTGCTGGTACGGAGCCAGCCAGGACATCACGGAGCTCAAGCGGGCAGAGAGCGCGCTGCGCGAGAGCGAGGAGCGCTTTCGCCAGCTCGCCGAGAACACCCGTTCCGTGTCGTGGCTGAGCAAGGCCGACCTTTCCGAAATCCTCTACGCGAGCCCCGCCTACGAGACGATCTGGGGGCGCGCCGTCCAGGAGCTGTACGAAGATCCGGACGCGTGGATGGAATCCATCCATCCGGACGACCGGGGGCGCGTGGAGGAGGTATGGCGGCAGAAGGCGGCCGCCGGGGGATTCGACGTCGAGTACCGGATCGCGCGCCCCGACGGCTCGCTGCGCTGGATTCACGACCGCGGCTTCCCGATCCGCGACGCGGCGGGGGAGGTCTACCGGATCTCGGGCGTCGCCGAGGACATCACCGATCGCAAGCAGGCGGAGGAGACGCGACGGCGCGTCGACCGTCTGGAGGCGTTGGGCACGCTCGCGGCGGGCCTCGCCCACCAGGTCGACGATCCGCTCGGCTCGATCCGCGCCGCGGCAGACTACGCCCTCAAGATCAGGCAGGCGGCGGGCGCCGACGGCGAGCTCACGGCGCTGCTCGAGGGCATCGCGAGCCAGGCCCGGCGCTGTGGGGAGATCGTCTCCAACGTGCTGAGCTTCGCCAGCGACCTGCCCGCCGAGAAGTGGCCGGCCGACCTCAACTGCGCGGTGAGACGGGCCGGCGATCGCACCCGCGCCGAAGCCCGCAAGCGCGGGGCGACGCTCTCGCTGGACCTGAGCGAGGCGCTGCCGCGCGTGCGCATGAACCCCAGCGACGTCGAGCAAGCCGTGGTCCACCTGATCCACAACGCCATGGACGCCGGCGACGCAGTCCGCGTCACGCTTCACACCGAGGCGACGCCCGAAGGGGTGCGACTGAGCGTGTCGGACGACGGAGAGGGCATCGAGCCCGGCGTCGTGGATCGGATCTTCGATCCGTTCTTTGGGACGCGCGAGAGCGAAGGGGGTAGCGGCCTGGGTCTGAGCGTGGTCCACGGCGTGGTCGTCGATCACGGCGGTCGGATTCGCGTGGACAGCGAGCCGGGCGCGGGCACCGCGGTGACCATCGATCTTCCCCTGTCAGCCGAGCCCAGGGGCGGCGGGCAGCTCGTCTGACCGACGTGGGCGACCGCGAAGAACGGCTGCGGCGCTGGCCCGAAAGCCTGGCGGACTACGTCGGCTGGGAGTTCGTAGACGGCGGAAACGGCGTGTTCCGCGCCCGCATGGAGGTGCGGCCGGAGCACGTGGCTCCCAACGGCTTCCTTCAGGCTTCCGTGGTGATCGCTCTCGCCGACATGTGCTGCGCCAAGGGCACGGTGGAGACCATCCCGGCCGGCGCCGGCTTCACGACGATCGAGCTCAAGACGAACCTGATCAGCACGGCCACCCAGGGCGGGGTTGTGTGCGAGGCCACTCTTCAGCACGGGGGCCGCACCACCCAGGTCTGGGACGCCGTCGTGACCAGCGAGGCGACGGGCCGGACGATGGCGCTCTTCCGCTGCACCCAGCTCGTCCTCCATCCGAGCTGAAGCCAGCGCGCGCCCGCCTCGGGTGACCGCCCTCACACAGCTCGCGCACCCTTCGCCGAAGAAGCGGGACGGGGGGCGTGCTCGGCGGCCGGAGGCCCAGTTGCCCGACTCCAAAGACCTCGACTTCTCGCTGTTCACGGACCGGCAACTCTTCGACCTGGCGCGCCAGGTCAATCGGGAGATCGCGCGGCGGCGGCAGGAGGAGCAGCGCCTGGTCCACGAGGCCGGCGGCCTGGTCGAGGGCGATCGTCCGCGCTACCGGAATCCCGTGAACCCCTCGCAGACCTGGTCCGGGCGAGGAACGCCTCCCGCCTGGGTGCACGATGCCCTGGCCGGCGGCGCGCGCCTGGCGAGCCTCGCGGTCAACGACGACCTCCCCCTCCGCCGCTGCAAGCGGCGCTAGGCGCGCATCGCGTCAGCCCAGCGCGACGTCGAGCGGCCACCCGCGCCGGACCCGAGAGCGCGTAGAAGCCGGCGCACTGCACCACCGACGCGAGGCCGATGACCAGGCCCAGCCAGGCCGGCGCCACCGCCAGCGCCTCGAAGGGGCGGAGCGTCCAGTCGGTGATCGGCGCCGGCGCTGCGCGCGCCGCGCGTGCCTCGGCCACCGGGCAAGGAGTACCCTAGCGTCCGACCCGAAGGAGCGAGGCGCGTGGCCACGCGGCGAAAGAAGCGACCGAAGCCCAGGCCCCCCGCCGCCCCGAGCCACGAGGTGGTGTTGGAGGCCGTCGGGCCGCGAGGCGCGACTGCGCGGCCCGGCGATCTGGTGCTGGTCGTCCTCGAGGGCTTTCGCATCGGCGAGCTCCTCTCGAAGGACTTCCTCGCGCGGCTGCGCAATCGGGAAGGCGCGCTCGCCTTCGAGGTCGGCGGCCAGGCCCAGAGCTTCGGCTGGCAGACCGACGGGAAGGCCGTGCTGCGCGACGCGGCCGGGTTTCGCGGCCAGCTCCTCTACTTCGGCGCCCCACGCGGCGGGATGGAGCTGCGCGCCGACGTGATCGAGACCGATCGCGAGCCCCTCGCCAAGCGAACCGCAGCGGTGGACGCGGCCCTCACCTTCGCCGCGAACGCCGCCGCCTTCGCGCCCCCCTACGCTCCCGCCATCGCCGCCGGGGCCGCACTGCTGCGCGCCCTCGTGAAGATCTTCGCGTCGCGCGTGGACGACGACGTCGAGCTGGCCTTCCGGGGATCGCTCGGTCGCTACGACGGCGCCGCCAGCGGTCCTGACTGGCCGATCGAGTCGGGGCGCTATCGCCTGGTGCGCAGGCGGAGATCCCCCGGGCGGCGCCAGGACGACGACGCGGACATCGCGCTGGAGCTCGCGCTGTTCGGTTTCGAGCCGCTCCCGGCAACGGTCGAGCGGGACGGCGCGAGACACGCCCGGCACGCGACCCTCCTGCTCGACGGGATCGACCTGTCGGGACTCGACCGCAAGGCCGTGGGCCGTCGCACCCTCTGCTTCGAGAGCACGGTCGCGAGCGGCCGCGATCGAAGGGAGTTCGGCTTCCAGCTCGCGGCCTGGAACGAGCCGGCCGTCATCGACGACGTCCTCGGCTTTCACGGTCAGATCCTCTACCAGGGGCCGTGGATCGGCGCGCTTCCGTACTCGTTCGGGCTGGTCGCGCTGGAGCCCGATCAACTGCGCGGCATCGATGATCTCGTGGACCGGGCGGGCGACCTCGCCAGCGCGATCCGCGAGCTGCGCGGAACGGACGAGGACCGCGCCGGGGGCCCGCGCTCGATCGGCGACGTCGCCAAGGCGACGCAGTCCCTTGCAGCGCTCGCCGCCGAGTTCGCACCGGGCTCGGTACCGGTCGGCGCGACCTCGGGCCTCGTCAGCGAGCGCGGCCGCATCGCGGCGCCCGCTGGCGCATCGCTTCCCGCCGAGCGTTTCCCCGTCGTCTCCGGAGCTGACACCGACTGGCAGCACCTGGAGCTCCCGCTCCAGTCGGAGGCGGGGGGACGTGCGCTCCTGCGGCTGCGCCTGCGCCAGTACTGGGTCCCGCTCTGACACCGGCGCAGCGCCGCACGCCGGCCCGCTTCGGTTAGAATGGACGCCAGGCGACGCATCAATCCGCGGCCACACCGCGGGCGCGCCCCTGCACTTCGGCTGCGGAATCGCCCTGGCGCGCGCGATGCACAGGTGAAGAGCCAGAGGAGACACCCCCATGGCGCGCTGGGAGTACGCGAAGGGACTCTGCGAGCTCGGAAACGGCTGCTATGCCTACCTCCAGCCCGACGGCTCCTGGGGCTGGAGCAACGCGGGCCTGGTAACCGATGGCGAGGCGTCGCTGCTCGTCGACACGCTCTTCGACCTGAAGCTCACCGGCGAGATGCTGGACGCGATGCGCGCAGCGACGCCGGCGGCGAAGCGGATCGACGCACTGGTCAACACCCATGCCAACGGCGACCACTGCTTCGGGAACGCGCTGGTGAAGGGCGCCGAGATCCTGGCCTCCAAGGCCGCGGCCCTGGAGATGGAGGAGCTCCCGCCGGCGATGCTGGCGAACCTGCTGCGCAGCGCGCCCCAGCTCGGCGCGGCCGGCGCCTATTTGCAGCGCATCTTCGGCAGCTTCTGCTTCGACGGGATCGAGAGCGTCGCGCCGACGCGAACCTTCGAGGGCGAGCTCACCTGGCAGGTGGGCGACAAGGAGGTCCGGCTGGTCCAGGTGGGGCCCGCGCACACCCGGGGTGACGTGCTGGCCTTCGTCCCGGCGGACCGCGTGATCTACACCGGGGACATCCTGTTCATCGGCGGCACGCCCATCGTATGGGAAGGACCGGTCGACAACTGGATCCGCGCCTGCGAGTGGATCGAGGCACTGGACGTGGAGGTGGTGGTGCCGGGCCACGGTCCGATCACGGACAAGGCCGGCGCCCGCGCCGTGCGCGAGTACCTGGCCTACGTCCGCGACCAGGCGCGCGCCCGCTTCGAAGCCGGCCTGTCGGCCGCCGAGGCCGCCCGCGACATCGCGCTCGACGCCTACGCCTCGTGGACCGACGCCGAACGCATCGTCATCAACGTGGACACGCTCTACCGCGAGTTCCGCGGCGGCGACGAGCGCACCAGCGTGATCGAGCTCTTCACCCGGATGGCCGAGCTCGCGCGCCGGGATTGACACGCGCGGGCACCCCACCGGGGTGTATGGTCCGGAGGACGCCATGGCGCTTCGCAGCTGGCTTCCGGCGCCCGCCCTGGCGCTGCTGCTGGCGGCGCCGCTCTACCCCGCCGCCGCAGAGACGCCCGTCTCGCCCTGGGCGCTCCCGCCCGAGGGGACGTGTCAGCCCGCCGGGGGGTTGCGCGGCTGGCCTCCCGGCGAAGACGCGGCACCCCTGCCCTTCGAGACGGGCGACGAGTTGGACATCCAACGGCTGCCCGTCCTGAAGGACTTCCTGCCGGCGGAGATCTGGACCTACCGCGAGCGCTTCTTCTACGAGGGCATGCTCCTGGAGATCGGGCCCTGCTTCCGCGATTACGGCCCGCCGGAGTTCTTCCGGGAGGCGACCGCGAGCTTCGGCGATCGCACTCGCCTGCTCGAGGGCGGGGGAATCGAGGGCTACGTGGCCGGGCTGCCGTTCGCCCCCGACGCGGTCCCAGCCGGCGACCCGGACGCGGGAATGAAGTGGGCCTGGAACTTCGAGAACCGCTACCAAGGCGGCGGCCTGCGGGGCGTCTTCCGGATCAGCGACCTGCTCGGGCGCGTCGGGCGGGCGGAGCCCTGGCTGGGGGAGATCTTCAAGATCCACACGGCGCACCGCGCGGACCGGCCGGGCGACGACTACCGCGTGCCCGCCGGCGGCACGAACCACTGGGTCGCGGGTGGCCTGATGTTCGAGCCGTTCGCCGCGCGCCACTACGCGTGGCGCCAGTACCGCGACGTGGAGCACGAGCGCAGCGCGCGCCGCAGCGACGATCTCCACGCCTACATCCCGGAGATGCGCCGCGTGCGGCGGCTCAACTCGAGCCAGCTGGAGGGCCTGCACATGCCCTCGTTCGCCATCGGCGTGAAGGGCGCCAGCTCGGGGGCGCTTGCGGCGGTGGGAGGCGGTCCGGCGGAGGTCGGGGGGGCCGGCAGCGCCGGCACGATCGTCACCCGGCGCAGCGGCTTCGAGGGCCTCGAGATGCGCCCGCTCCTGTACAACGTGAAAATCCTCGGACTTCACGACGTGCTGGCGCCGATCAACGGCGCGAGGCCCCTCTACCCCGAGAACCCCGACCAGGAGTTCGGGCCGTGGGGGCTCTCCTTCGCGACCGACCGCTGGGACCTGCGCCGGGCCCTGGTGCTCGAAGCGACCCGCCGCAGCCCCGCGAGCGACGACCGCTTCTACCGCATGACCCTCTACGTCGACCTCCAGACACTCCACCCCCTCTACTACATGTCCTACGACCCGAACGGGAACACAATCGACGTGGGGATGTTCGTGGGGCGCTGGAGCGAGGACCGGCCCGAGTATCCGCGCTGGCCGGACGATCCCGAGCGTCCGGTCCGCGTGATCGACTCGGCCGCCGCCGCCTTCGCGAACCTGAACGCCCAGGGGAGCTGGCGCAGGGAGTCGTGGGACCTGGTCTCGATCCCGCCCCCGGACCGGGAGCTCAAGCGGATGCTCTCGGTGAGCGGTCTGACCAGGCGCCGCTGAGGGCGAAGGGAGAGCCGCCGGGCTTCAGCCGCGGGCGGGGGCGATCTCGGCGGCCCAGGGCATGTCGCGCGTCTCCAGCATGCCCTCGAACTGCTCGAGGGGAGCGGGCCGCCCGAACAGGTACCCCTGCATGCGGTTGCAGCCCACGGCGTGGAGGAAGCGCAGCTCCTCGCCCGTCTCCACACCCTCGCCGGTCGTCACGATCCCGAGGCCCTTCGCGATCTGCACCACTCCGCTCACGATCACCTCGTCCGCGCTGCCGATCACGGCCCCTTGCACGAACGAGCGATCGATCTTCAGGCAGTCGACGGGCAGCTGCTTGAGCAGCGTCAGCGAGGAGTAGCCGGTTCCGAAGTCGTCCATCGCGATCCTCACTCCCAGCTTGCGCAGGTCCGCGAGCGTCGTCCGGGTCGCCGCGTCGGCGTGCAGCACGCTGGTCTCGGTGATCTCGAGCTCGAGAAGCTGGGGAGGGAGCCCACTCTCCGTGAGGACGTCGCCCACCAGGTCGGCGAAGCCCGTCTGGGCCAGCTGGCGGCTGGAGACGTTCACACCGATCGGCAGGCGCAGCCGGCGCTCGGCCTCCCAGCGGGCCGCGTCCATGCAGGCCGTCCTCAGCACCCACTCGCCGATCGGCAGGATCAGGCCCGTCTCCTCCGCCGTGGGAATGAAGTCGTTGGGGGGAACCAGGCCGCGTTCCGGGTGCTGCCAGCGGATCAGCGCCTCGGCGGAGACGATCCTTCGCTCGCCCACGTCGACCTGTGGCTGGTAGTAGAGGATCAGCTGATCGCCGGACAGTGCGTTGCGCAGGCTGTGGACCAGCTGGAAGCGCCGCGCGACTTCGGTGTTCATGCCCTCCTGGTAGAAGTGGTAGTGGTTGGGGCCCTGCGTCTTGGCGTGGTGCATCGCCATGTCCGCGCTGCGAATCAGCACGTCCGAGTCGGCGCCGTCGCGCGGATACACGGCGACCCCGATGCAGGCGGTAACCCAGCACTCACGCCCCGCGATGACGTGCGGCCGGGCGAAGGCCTGTCGGATGTGCTCGACAACCGCCCCGGGTGCGTGGAGCTCGTTCACGTCCTGGATCGTCACCACGAACTCGTCCCCGCCGATGCGCGCAACCAGGTCGCTGCGGCGCGTGGCGTCGCCCAGACGCTTGGCGACGCTCTTCAGCAGCGCGTCTCCGGCGCTGTGGCCCAGGCTGTCGTTGATGACCTTGAAGCCGTCGAGGCCGAGAAACAGGACGGCGACCTGCCTGTCGTTGCGCGCGGCGTAATCGATCGTCCGGCGCAGGTGCTCCTGGAAGGCGTAGCGGTTGGGAAGACCGGTCACCTTGTCGTGGGTGGCCACGTAGTGCTCGCGCTCCCGCGCGGCCGTCAGATCGCGCAGGATCCGGTGGCGCCCGACGGCGTGCCGCAGCGTGCGCGCCAGCACCTGCGGGCTGAGCTCGGCCTTGATCAGGTAGTCCTGCGCCCCCAGGCGAATGGAACGCTGGGACATGGACTCGTCGTCCTCGTCGGCCATGACCACGACCGGTACGTTCGCCGAGGCGACCCTCGCGCGAAGCAACGCGTCGGTGCCCTTTCCCTCCGGAAGCGTCAGGTCGAGCATCAGGACGTCGGCCCCGCCCTGCTGCAACATCTGCAGGGCGTCCTTCAGATCATGGGCGTGGCTGACCTCGAACAAGGCGCCGCGCGACGATTCCAGCATCTGCCGAATCCGCAACGCCTGATCGTCCTGATCCTCGACGAGCAGGACGTGGATCGAGTTCGCATCCCGGGATGAAGGTCCCGAAGCCCTAGCCATGCCTGGCCTCCGCGCTCTACGTTTCATCGGCATAACGCCCCTGTGTGATTGAGGTCTCGGAGGCGGAGTTGCCGTCGAGTTGCCGCGGCGTGACGCGATTCGCGCAGCCTGCGTCCGCGTGGAGCGGCAGCTCTTGTGGTAGAAACTGCGACATGGCGGGAAGGGCACTCGTCCTCGGGGGAGGTGGGGTCGTCGGGATCGCCTGGGAGGCGGGCGTCGTCGCCGGGCTCGCGCGCGGCGGCGTCGACCTGCGCGGGGCGGACCGGGTGATCGGGACGTCGGCGGGGGCAATCGTCGGTGCGTGGGTGGCCGCCGGGCGCGACCCGGTGGAGGCGGCGGCCGCGGAGCTCTTCGGCGACGGGGGCCCGCGAGAGCAAGGCCCGTCGGGCGCGAAGCCCGACGCGGAGCCGCTGGGGCGGATTCTCCGCACCTGGTCGGCGTTCCAACACCTGGGTGCAAAGGAGGCGCGCGTCCTGGGCGCCCTGGCCCTCGAGGCGCCGGCGCCCGAGGAGGAGCGATTCGTCGGTTGGATCGCCCGCGAGATCCGCACGAACCGCTGGCCCGGATCCCTGAGCGTGACGGCGGTGGAAGTGGAGAGCGGGCACTCGCGCGTGTTCGACGCCTCGAGCGACGCGCCGCTGGAGCGGGCGGTGGCCGCGTCCTGCGCGGTGCCCGGCATCTTCGCGCCGGTCGCGGTGGACGGCAGCTGGTACATGGACGGCGGCGTCCGCTCGCTCACGAACGCGGATCTCGCCCGCGCGGACGGACCGGAGGCCGTCCTCGTAATCGCACCGCTACCCAGGGGGGCGCCGAGACTCGCGCGGCTGATGGCGCGGCTACTCGCCGAGGAGGTGGCGTTGCTGCGCGCCAGAGGAAACGCGGTGTCCGTGATCACGCCGTCGGCCGCGGAATTCCGCGCGTTCGGGCCGAACCTGATGGATCCGGCGGCGCGGGCGACGGCCGTCGACGCTGGGAGGGAGCGCGGGCGGCGCGAAGCCCGCTCGCCCGCACTCTCGGCCTGGCAGAGCTAGGAGGCCGACTCGAGAGTCGGCCTCCGCGCCGCGAGCCCGCAAGCCCGAAGGGCGCGCGGCGAGGCGAAGCCGAGCCGAGGCGGGCCCCTGCAAGACAGGCGAGCGGAGTTTCAGCGGGGCTAGCGGAGGGACGCGCCCGCCGCCGAGGCGAGTCGCGCCCCTTCGGGTCGCTTCCAGCGCGCGGCGGCCGCGGCGCTGCACTCCCCCTCGGAACAGAACGCCGCCTGCAGCACCTCGGCGCCGATCTGCGCCGCGTTCTTCCACCATAGATCGCCCTGGACGAGCAGCACCGCGACTGCGATGCGCGGGCGTTCGGCGGGGGCGATGCCGACGAACCACTCGTACCGGCCGTCCGGCTCCACGCCGGAGAGGCTCCCCGTCTTCCCGGCCACCGTGACGGGCCCGAGCAGAGGTCGGCCGTCGCTCGCGCGGAAGGCGCTGCGGGCCGTGCCGCTCACCGTGGTGTCGACGAGCATGCCGCGCAGCTGCGCCGCCACCTCCGGCGAGAGCACCTGGCGCCGGGCCGGAACGGGGGGAAGCGGGAGCTCGCGGCCGCGGCCGTCCACGACCCGCTCGATCCAGCGGGGTGCGATCAGCTCGCCGCGCGCGAGTGTCGCCGCGAGCTGGGCTGCGTGCAGCGGGGTGATCCAGCCGCCGGCAAGGCCGCTGCCGAGCCGCCCGACCTGGTAGCGGTCGGAGAGTGCGTCGACCACGCCCGCGGCGTGGGCGGGCGCCGGCGCGGACAGCCATCCGAAGCGAGTGATCGCCTCCAGCAGGGCATCCCGGCCGACGGCGTGCACGGCGAGCTGGGCGAAGCACTGGTTGTTCGAGGTGGCGAGCGCGCGTCTCAGTGAGATCGTCGGCCCCCGCTTCGGAGGATCGATCGAGGCGGGCGTCAGGCGGTAGGGGTTGCCCCGGTAGCGACACGGGCGGGCCGCCAGGCGCGGGTCCCGGGTGAGGGCGGCCGCGGCGGTGATCACCTTGACCAGCGAGGCCGCGGGATAGGCCCTGGTGGGGGGAAAGCGCGCGACGTCCGTCGAGGCGTAGACGAGCAGGCGCCCCCGGTTCGGATCCAGCACGATCACGTGGCCGAGCTCCACGCGCCCGCGGCGCAACACCCGAAACACGCGGCGGGTGAGCTCTGGATTCAGCGTGTACTCGACCCGCAGGGCTTCCCGATCGGCCGCCTCCTCGAACTGTGCGAGCTCGCCTTCGGCCACCGGGAGCCGCTCGAAGATCTCTCTCGGCGGCTCGGGCACGCGGGTCGCCGCGCCGGGAGCGGACACGGAGGCGATCTCCACCGGCGGACCGCCGGCGGCGACGGTCGCTGGAGGCGCGGGCAGCGAGACGAGCCACAGCAGCGCGGCCCCACACGCCCCGGCGAGCGCCGCGAGCGTCGCGCGGCCCCGCCGCGTCATGCGCCGCCGACGGCGCTGTGTCCTGCGCCATTGGCTCTGCTCGGCGACCGCGGCAGGCCAGGACGGCCGGTCCGGGTCGACCCGGTTCTCCCCGTGCACGCGCTACGCGCCCCTTCGGCGGTTCTGGTCCGCGTCCTCGAACGGGGGGAATGGGGGGAAGCCGCGAGCGAGCTCAGCTCACAGGGCGACCACGCCCTGAACCTCGGGAATCGCCTCTCGCAGCCGCGCTTCGATTCCCTGCTTGAGCGTCGCCGTCGAACTGGGGCAGCCGCTGCAGGCCCCGTGCAGATAGAGCTCGACGATTCCATCGCGGAAGGCGGCGAAGACGATCTCGCCGCCGTCCATGGCCACGGCCGGGCGGACCTCCTCATCGAGGATGCGCTGGATGCGCGCGACCACCTCGCTCTCCGCGCCCCGCTCCTGGGCGACGAAGGCGGGACCGAGCGGCGACCCCCCGCTGCCCAGACACGCCTTGATGGTGTCGACGATGGGCTGGGCGATGTCGGTCCACTCGACCTCCTCGCGCTTGGTCACCGTGACGAAGTTGGAGGCGAAGAAGACACCCACCACTCCGTCGACCTCGAAGAGGCCGGCGGCGAGGGGGGAGACATCCTCGCCGGGCGGCGCGTCGAAGTGGACGCTGCTCGCGCCCTCGACGAGTGGCCGACCCAGCACCCACTTGATGCTGTTGGGATTGGGCGTGCGCTCCGCGTGCATGCGAAAGCCGAGGTCGTCCATGCCGGCCTCCTCTACGGGCACAGGGTAGAGCGCCTTCGCGCCGCTAGCCACGGCGCCTGACCCGGACTCCGTTCGCCTGCGGCTCACTGCGCGCCCGCCTTCAGCGGGCTCTCCCCGGACTCCGTTCGCCTGCGGCTCACTGCGCGCCCGCTGCGCGGGCTTTGCCCGGCGGGCTTGCCAAGAGCAGCGGGGCCACCGTCCGCCGCACCGCCGGTTCGCGGAAGCGGAAGAGACAGCGATCGCAGTAGTAGTGGATCAGCTGCTCGGCGAGGAAGAAGCCCAACAGCAGACCGATCACGGTCGTCTGGCCCGGCGTGATGCCGGCCAGGATCTCCTTGTAGCGGAAGCGGTCGGTGTTGAAGAGCAGGTACTCGCCGAAGTTGTGGGTGATGAGCCAGACGACCGCGAGGATGAGCGCCAACAGCCCGGCGTGCCGGGCGAGCGCCCTGCCGTGGGAGTCCCCGCGGCGCTGGTAGAAACGCGTGTTGATCCGCGAGACCAGGCCGATCGCGATGAACCAGTGGCTCCAGAAGTACGCGAGCACGAAGAGGTGGCCGTAGGTGATCTCCCGTGTCTTCGCGGTGGCGTAGAAAAGGACCGGGTGGAGGAAGATCACTCCGTAGTAAAGGAGCTTGGGAAGGGACCGATTCGGCTTCGAGAGTTCGAATCCGATCACCGCGAGGGAGCAGAGACAGGCCGCCGCGATGCAGACCGCCGCCGCCACGCTCATCGCGGCCTGGTCCAGTGGGAGCCAGCTGTGCGCCACCTCAGCGAAACCGGTCGTCTTGACGATCGTGAGGTAGACGACCGGCTGGATCGCGAACATCATCACGGCGGTGTAGAGCTTGTCGACGCGGCGATCGAGCGGGCCGGTCTGCCCCGCCCGCGTCCGGTAGATCGAGAGCACACCGAAGTCCTGATTCCCGAAGTGCCAGAAGTGGCCCACCCAGAAGACGCCGACGTAGAGCGCCCAGCCCCAGAGCGCCGCGGTCAGCCGGCCGTCCGCCGGGAAGCGCTGATAGGCGGCGACGTACAGGCCCAGCAGGACGCAGGCGGTGGCGATGGCGAGCGGGACGTAGACGTACTTCCGCGGGTTCTGCCGCCGTTCCGCGCTCCACAGGGGTGAGAACAGCACCATGTAGGTCGTGGACCAGGCGTGGACCACCGAGATGATCCGGTCGAAGAAGAAGATCGCGAGCGCCACGCTGGCGATCCCGAGGAACGCGCTCCCGCCCAGCAGGAGCGCCGCGCCCCACAGCGTCGAGAACATCCAGAACAGGTCCCAGCCGGGAGAGCTGATCCAGCCGCCGCTGCGCCCCTGAGGGAGGGGCGCGTTCGCCGCCACCGCAGACATGCGGCTAATCTTCTCCCCCGGCGCTGGCGGCGTCAACGGTGCGGGGAGCGCGATGCAGACGAGCTCGACGGGGGGGCCGGGCCCGCCGCGGATCCAGAGCGGGGCCGGGAGCTGCCATGCGAGGCCGCTCGCGTGGCTGCTGGCCCTGGCGGTGGCCTGCGCCGCCCCCGCGCCCCGGGAGCCGGACAAGCCCGAGGTCGTCCTCTCCACGCCTGCGGTCGACCGGAAGGTCGGTGAGGAGGCCTCCGAGGACATCGCCTCCCAGTTCGGACTGGTCGACGAGCCGGAGCTCAGCGCCTACGTCAGCGGACTGGGGCGACGCCTGGCCGTCCACGCTCCGGGCCACGACTTCGACTACGAGTTCCAGATCGTCGACGAAGACCCGCCCAACGCCTTCGCGCTGCCCGGCGGCTTCATCTACGTGTCGCGCGGGCTGCTCACGCTCTCCAATTCCGAGGACGAGCTGGCGAACGTATTGGCCCACGAGATCGTCCACGTGTATGCGAGGCACGCGGCCGGCCGCCAGACCGTGGAGCAGAACGTGCCGGGCCCGTTCCAGATGCTCGCCGGGGGGTTCTTCGCCCGCTACAGCCGGGACCAGGAGCGGGAGGCCGACAGCGCCGGGCAGAGCCTGGCCGCGGCCGCGGGATACGATCCGCAGGGCATGGCGGAGTTCCTGCGAGACCTGGAGTTCACGGAACGCCTGGAGTTCGGCGCCTCGCGCCTGCCCACCTTCTTCGACACGCACCCGCCCACCGCCGAACGCGCGGCGGCGGCGGCCGCCCGCGCGCGCTCCATTACCTGGCAGCGCCAGCCCGGGGCGACGAGCGAGAGGATCGGCTACCTGCGCCGCTTGGAGGGCCTGACCGTCGGGATGAGCGCCTCCGAAGGCGTGTTCCAGGGCGACCGCTTCCTGCACCCGGACCTGGACTTCAGCCTGCGTTTTCCGGACGGGTGGGAGCTGCACAACACCCGGCTCGCGGTAGGAGCCATCTCGCCCCAACGCGACGCCCAGGTCTTCCTCATGCACCAGGGTCCGGGCAGCGATCCCGAGGTGGCCGCCGCCGAGTATCTGGAGGAGATCCGCGCCCGGGGTTTCCGACCGGACGAGGTACAGCCGATCAAGATCGGCGACCTGGCGGCCTACCGAGCCAGCGGAGGAGCCGGCTCGCCGGCGGGGCCGATTTCGGTCGTCCTCACCTGGATCGCCTACAACGACTCGATCTATCGCCTGACGGGCTCCGGAACCGGGCGGACCTCGAAGCGCCACCTCGGCACCTTCATCAACGTCGCGCGCAGCTTCCGTCCGCTCACCGAGCTACTGCGCCGTTCGATCCACGAGACGCGCCTGCACATCACGACCGCGCGCGAGGGCGAGAGCCTCGGCCAGCTGGGCGAGCGAATGCAAAACGAGTGGGACGTCCAGCGAACCGCCGTGATGAACGACCTGTTCGCCAACCAACCCCTGGCAGCGGGGCAGCTGGTGAAGGTCGCCGTGTCCCACCTCTACGAGCCGACGCCCGACGCCAGGTGACCGCGCGGGCGCGAGGCGACCCTCACCCGAAGAGCTGCGACTCGACGTCGGCCAGCGTGCAGACCAGGTAGCCGCGCTCGAGGGCGTGGGCGACCTCGCGGGAACCGTTGTACCCCCAGGCCGCCAGGGCGCAACGCGTACCCAACGGGGCCACCGCGTCCAGGTGGTTCACCTTGTCGTCGACGAAGGTCATCTCCGCGTAGGGTAGGCCCAGTTGGCGGTGCAGATGCTCGAGGTGGGCGACCTTGGAGGCGCCGGTCTCCTTGTCGAGCACGCGGTCCTCCGAGAAGAGGCCGTCCACGCCGTAGGCGCGCAACAGGGCCCGCACCGAGCGCCGATCCTTCGAGGTGGCGATCGCCAGCAGGGTCTCGCCGGCCCGCCGCTGTAGCAGCTCGAGGAACGGGCGGTAGGGACCCATCAGACGGCGCCAGCCCTTCGGGTCGGCTTTCTCCAGCCCGGCCCGCAGCTGGTAGAAGCGCTTGTGATAGGCGCGCAGCCAGGTTGTCTCGTGGCCATCGCGAAAGACGTCGTAGGCGGCCTGGTCGGGCAGCTCGCGGCCCACGTCGAGCGCCGACAGTGCGACCGCGTAGTCCTCTGCCCGATTGCCGAGCGGCATCAGCTCGAGGAAGCCCGGGTAGGTCGCGTCGCGCACGACCTGCTCCAGGGACGGAACGCCCGCGTCGCGGATCAGCTCGGTCCGCTCGCGCAGCGTCGTGTCGGGCTTCAGCTCGGCATAGGTGCGCAGCGCCACCACCAGCGCCTCGGGGGCGCTGTCCGAGATGACACCGTCGAAGTCGAGAGCCAGCAGCCTCGCCACGGGCGCGCGAGGGTAGCGAACCCCCGCCCGCCGCCGGGGGGTGCTACCGGGCGCGGACGGCGTCGCAGGCCTCGAACGCCGCGCCGTCCAGCTCGCCGCTGAGACAGGCCCGGGCATCGCCGGCGGCGATGCCCGTCTCCGGGATGCGGTGGTGTGAGACGAGGTCCGTCAGGCCGTCCTTGTTCACGTCCTTCAGGTGCCCCCGTGACCCGTGCACCGGCGGGGCGCCCGCCGCTCCGAAGGCGAGTCCGGCGTGGTCGATCTGCTCGACGTCTACGGTGTCCGAGCCCAGGATGGCGACCGACACCAGCCCGCTGCTGCCGACGTTGATCGAGTTGAAGGCTTTGTTGGGCACGACGTCGATCTCCACTTCGATCGGGGCGGGTGGCACCGTGAGGGCGAGGTACATCTGCACGTTGCGACACAGGTGGGGGGCCGCGTACGAGCACTTGTCGAAGCGCCACGGCCGCTCCGGGTTCATGCAATCCGGGTCGTTCTCGATCGCGTCGGCACCCTCGAGCCTCGAGTCGCAGGACGTGATCAGCTGCGTCATCTGGAAGTTCCAGGACAGGGCGGCGAGCTCGTTGCGGAAGATCGCCGCCCCGCCCTGGAGGAATTCAGCGGCGAAGTCGCGGGTGAAGAAGACGCAGCGCCTGGCCTGGCGACCGACCACGCCCGACCTGGGATCGAGTGCCTCCTCGACCGGCAGACAGCCCGCCAACGGGTGCCAGAGCGTCCCCGCACCGCCGAAGCGGTCAGGAACTCCATCGCCGTCGCCGTCCGCCCACTGCACGTTCGCGTACAGGTTCGCGCCTTCGAAGAAGGTGCTGGAGACCGTTCGGCTGCCCTGCAGGTAGGGGAGCTCGGGTATCCCGCCGACCACCACGACGACCTTGGTTTCGGAGCCCGCGTCGCACGCGGAGACCTGGCGGGCCAGCTCGGTGTCACCGGTGAGCGAGACCGTTCCGTCGGGCGCGACCTCCACCGCCACGACGCTGCGCCCGCCGAAGTTGGCGCCTCCCAGCACGCAGCCGTCCACGCTCGGCCGGTAGCCCGGATCGAAGACCGCCTGGATCTCGCCCGACGAGTTCTCCTCGCGCATCCCCTCGAGCAGGTCCGGCGAATCGGTGATGTTCACGATCCTGGCGAGGCCCCGACAGCCCGGCAGCACGACGGTCTCTCCGCTCGCGAGCTCGCGCGTGCAGATCGGCGCGCCCTCGAACGACACCGACTCGCCGCGCTCGGGATCCCAGACCAGGGTCCCTGGCTGGACGAGACCCCGGAGCGTGGTCACCCACGTCATCGGAAACACCGTCCCGTCGGTGCCGGTGAAGCTCTCCTCGCTGAAGCCGTTGAGCCCCGGCGTCGCAGTCCCCGCGACGGCCGGCCACGACTCGCTGAGCGCGTTGCCCTCGGTATTCAGGGGGTCGAGCCCGCCGCCCTCGGGGTACGTCAGCGGGAAGCCCACCACGACCTCGGAGAAGGGGAGCGAAGTGTCGCAGCGTGTGCCGTACAAGGGCCCGCAGCCGATGATGCCGCGCTGCGGCGACGTCAATGTGCTGTCGAGCGTGAGGATGTCGTCGAGGCCCGGCAGGAAGTCGTTCCCGAAGTTCGGCTTGTTGAACTCCGAGTTCGTGGCCGTGATGATGCCGTCGTTCACGTCGCGGTTGAGAGGCGCGATGGGAATGTTCACGACCGCGGCGTTGCCGGTGTCGAAGCCCCGCTTCGTGTTCCTGAGAAGTGTACGCACGAAGTTCTGCGCGCCGCCGTCCGGGTCGCCGGCGAAGGCGTAGGCGAACACCTCGACCAGCCTCGGGGAGTTCGGGGAGATCGGCGCCGCGGCGACCGCCTCCGGACTGCCGAGCAGGTTCCAGGCGCAGGCGCGGGAGTCCACGGCGGCGAGCAGGCCGATCGTCGCGGCGCACAGCGTCGCAAACAGGCCCTGGTCGGCGTGGTGGAAGCGAAGCGCGTTCGCGGGAGACGTGCCCGGCCCGTCCCGCTCGTTGGCATTGCCTCCCCCCAGGTCGTCGTCGGTCCCCAGCACGCGGTCGGGGCCCGGCAGCGCCTCCCCTCCGCCCGGCGCGAGGCAGTCTGGCTCCCGCCCGATGCCGGCGACGGTCATGGACTGGTAGCTCTTCGGGTTGAGGCCGAAGAGCGGAACCCCGGCGTCGCCGCAGCCTCCACTGGCACCGGCGACGCGCGGCCGGCCGGTGAGCGGGTCCACGTTGCGCTCGAAGTGGGACGCGCCGGGGGGCGGAGGGAAGTGAAGACCCTGGGCCAGGAGCCCGTCCGGATTCTGGGCCGCCGACTGGAGGTGGGAGAGGTCCGGGGCAGGGCGCAGCGGATGCTCGCCTCGGCCCCCGATGATCGCGACGTTCGTGCCGGGCGGGCGGGGCAGCTCGTCGATGGGAAAGTCGAGCGGAAGGAACGCCTGGCCCGGCTGTGCGTCAGCGGGGAAGACGGACTGGCAGCCCGTGCGCCTCACGCTCCCATCGAACAGCCGCGAGGTGTCGACGCTGGACCTCCAGCTCGGCTGCAGGCAGGGCACGACGGCGCTGAAGTCGCCGCCGAAGAACGGTCGCAGGTCGGTGCCGTCGGGGATGAACGGCGCGCCGTCCGGGAAGAACACGCTGGACGGCGTCCTCAGACCCACCCACGGCAGCAACGCTTCGGGGAACGGATCGACGAAGGGATCGCCCTGCGGATTCGCGACGCCACCGCCGATCGGATCGCCGGCGAAGTCGAGGGTCTCCTCGAAGGGACGCTCGCCGCCCAGCGGCGTGAAGCGGCCGCGGAAGGGGTTGGCCACGGCGCTCGGGACCGGCCCGAAGGCGTACGGGGCCGGGTCGTCGGCGCTGCGGACCAGGAAGTCGGGGCCCGTGATGGAGAAGCTCTGCTCGAAGCCGGCGGGGTCGGTCTCGAGGACCTGAAACACCTCGTCGGGGAACAGCTCGTCAAACTCCGGCTCGGGCGGGTACGGATTGCCGTCGCCTCCACAGGGGTCCAGGGGGCCGGGATCCGCCAGGCAGGGGTTGGGGACCTGCTCGTAGACCACCGTCGGGGCGGGCGGCCGGGGCGCCTCGGTTCGACCCCGATGCCAGACGAAGGCCCGCTGGGCGGCGAGATCGCCCGCGCCGGCGGACGCCGCCAGCCCGACGACGAAGAAGATCGCGGCGGCGTTTC
>JAZFWH010000042.1:0-3792 GCA_036482635.1 Myxococcota bacterium | reverse complement strand
AGCCGCGACAACAGGTTGGTGAGGAGCATCTGCCAGCCGTACTTGGCCAGCAGCGCCTGGTTGGCGCCTTCGATCACGGCAGGGTCTTCCACGCGGCGACCGGTGCCCTCGACCCACTCGCCCTTCAGCGTGCCCCGGGCGCCGCAGGGCGCTACCCGGATGTGCGGGTCGTTGCGCAGGCGCTTCACCTTCCAGGCCTTGGCTTCGCTGAACACGTAGAGCTTGCCGCCGCGGGGCGCGGCCCAGACCGGCGTCCGCACGCCTCGGCCGTCGCGGCGGAAGGTCTCGAGGCTGACGTAGCGCGCGCGGTCGAGCGCTGCGCGGTTCGGGTCCTCCACGGGTCCCTCCTGCTAGGGGTGGCGCGCCGAGCGGCGGCTCGCGCGAGGCGGTTTGCTCAGCCGATGGGCAAGGACGTCCGCCACGACCTCGGCGCCGTATTGGTTCAGGTGCTCGTCCCAGATCGCATTGTAGGACAGCCGCCCCGCCTTCATGGCGCGCCGCAGCCTCCCGATCGGGGTGACGAAGTCGATCCCCTGGAGCTTCGCCATCCTGCGGAGCACGTCCGGGAACCGGCTCAGCTGCCATTCGACCAGAGCCGGGTCGGCGCCGGGCTCGAACTCGAGGCGACTGCGCAACACGCGGCGTTTGGACGGGAGGAAGAGCAGCCAGGGATGCATGTCGGCGGCGCGCGCCGCCTCCGCCCACTCGCCCAGGGCCTGGTCGAGCTGCTCGCGGACCTCGCCCGTGAGGAAGCCGCGGGTGCGGGGGACGATCCTCAGGCTGATCGGCACGCGCGTCTCGCCGTGCAGCCAGTGGGCGTTGACCGCGAACGCGGGCTCCGGATCGGCCGCCCCCACCGCCTCGCGCTCGCCTTCCGCGGGGGAGGGGAGGGGTTCCCGCGCGCGGCCCTCCCTCAGCAGCGCGTCGAGGTCGTCACCCTCGAACAGGGCCAGCACCGCGTGCCGGGTGCCGGGAGCGCTGCCGTACTCGCGCAGGAAGTGCGCCGCCGCCAAGGGGCCGGCGCCCCTCACCCCGAGGTTCTTGACGCGTACGCCGAGCAGTGCCCCGGCTCGCGTCGTGAAGAGATCTTCGTAAGCGAGGTGTCCGAGCTCCGTCATCGAGCCGCCGGCCACGACGACCTCCCAGTCCGTGAGGTCGGGTGGGTTCCGGAAGCCCTGTTCGTCGTAGAAGATCGAGAGCTCGGGCTCGGCGGGGCGAAGCTCCTCGGGCACGTCGAGGCGCGCGAGCATGGGCGTGATCACCCGCCCCTCCCAGCGCGCGGGCCCCGCCCGGCGTAGGAAGCCCTCTCCGCTGGGGACCTGGGGCGTGCGGTAGAAGATCGGGATGTCCCCGGTCGCTTCGGAACTGGAGTCCCGCGAGCAGCCCCCCGCGGCCATTGCCAGGACCAGCGCGCCAGCGGCGAGAACCCGTTTCGATTTCCAAGGCGACGCCATTCCCGGGGCAGTGTGGCCCGAATCGAGACGACCGACCAGACCGCATCGATTCGGCCCCGTGGCCAGATTATGCTCTCGGCATGCGCATCGGGCGCTCGAGATCTGTCGCGTCGGAGCGCGTCGTGGCCGGGGTCGATCTCGGCTCGAACAGCTTCCACATGGTGGTGGCCCGCGTGGAGGAGGACGGGCGCGTGCACGTGCTGGATCGCCTCCGCGATCCCGTGCGGCTGGCGGCGGGGCTGAACGAGCGGCAGGAGCTGACGGACGAGGCCATCGAGCGCGCTCTCGCCGCGCTGGAGCGGTTCGGGGAGCGCCTGCGCGAGCTGCCCGACTCGGCCGTGCGGGCGGTCGGCACCAACACGTTGCGACGGGCGCGCAACGGGGGCGACTTCGAGGAGCGGGCCGGCGCCGCTCTCGGCCACCCGATCGAGATCATCTCGGGGCACGAAGAGGCTCGCCTCATCTATCTGGGGGTCGCTCACAGCATGCCGGGGCTCACCGGCAACCACCTGGTGCTCGACATCGGTGGCGGCAGCACGGAGTGCGTGATCGGCACGGGCTTCGAACCGCTCGTCCTCGACAGCTTTTACATGGGTTGCGTGAGCTACACCCAGCGGTTCTTCGGAAACGGGCGCCTGGCCCGCGAGAACTTCCGGCGTGCCGAGGTCGCCGCGGAGCTCGAGCTCACCTCGATCGCGGGCCGCTACCGCCGGGCGGGCTGGCAGCACGTGAGCGGGGGCTCGGGGACGATCCTCGCAGTGAGCGACGTGCTGCGGGCGAACGACTGGGCGAAGGAGTTCATCACCCGTCGTGCGCTCGAGAAGCTCGTGCAGGCGATGATCGACCAGAAGCGGATCGAGAAGCTCTCGCTGCGCGGGCTCGAGGGCGACCGGGCTGCGGTCTTCGCGGGTGGGGTCGCCATCCTCGCCGCGGTCTTCGACCAGTTCGGAATCGAGGAGATGGCGCCCTCGGCGGGAGCCCTGCGCGAGGGACTCGTCCACGAGCTCGTCGGACGCGTAGACGCCGGGGACCTGCGCGACCGCACCGTCGAGACGTTCGTGGCCCGCTACAAGGTGGATCGCGCCCAGGCCGAACGCGTCGAGCGCACGGCGCTGGCGCTGTTGGACCAGGCCAGCCGGACCTGGGAGCTGGACGCCGAGGTGGCGCGGCGGCTGCTGGCCTGGGCGGCGCGTGTGCACGAGATCGGGCTCTCGATCAACTACGCCGGCTACCACAAGCACGGTGCCTACATCCTGGGCAACGGCGAGATGCCGGGCTTTTCCATCGACGAGCAGTCGATGCTGGCGGCCATTGTGGGGGGGCAGCGTCGCAAGCTGTCGAAGCGACAATTCAGCGCCATCCCGGGAGAGCGCGGCCGGCTCGCGCTCCAGCTCGCGCTGCTGCTGCGCGTCGCCGTCCGGCTGCACCACAGCCGCAGTGATGAGGCGCTGCCCGAGATCGGGCTGCGCGCCCAGGATTCGGCCCTCGTGCTGGAATTTCCGCCGGGTTGGCTCGAGGCGCGGCCGTTGACCCGAGCGGACCTGGAAGAAGAAGCCGGCTATCTCGAGAAGGTGGGCGTGGCGCTGCACTGCGCCTCGCCGGAAGGCGCGGCGGGGTAGGCCGCGCGTTCCGCCTCTCCCCCCCGCGGCTTGGCTACTGCGTTGCTTATTCTGGCGCCTGCTCGCCGGGCGGCGCTTCGCTCGGCTGGCTTCGCGCTCGCCGAGAGCGGAGCCGGCGCGTCACGATCCCCAACAGGACCAGGTAGGCCACCACGGCCAGCGCGAGCCAGCCGAAGTACTTGAGCGGAACGTCGAGCAGGGCGTCGAAGACGTCGATCTTCGCCGCGATGTTGATCATCCCCGACAGCAGATCCCGAAGCGTCGGCTCTTCGCTCACGGCGATGCCGAGCGACACGTTCACGGCAGCAACCTCCCGAACCCGCGTTTCCACCGGCGTGCCGGCGTCTTCAGAAACGTACACCGGTCGCGGGGTTGCGTCGATAGCGTCCGTCCCTTTCTGCCGGCGCTCTGCCGACGCTCCCCAGTGTCGGCCCTGGAGCGGGAAGGAGCGCGATCCAGCGGTGAAGGCAGGTGCGGCGTTGGCTGCGACCGGGACTCGGGGAGGTTCCCGAGGTCGGGGGACTCCACCAGCGTTACGAGCGTCTGCTACGAAGTTGGGCGCTTGGCAATGGGCGCGGGTTGCTTGGGCAGATGCCGCAAGCCCATCCACGCCAGGCCGGCCAGGTGACTCGCAACCTTGTCCACCGGCGGCCTGCGGACCTCAGTCCACCACTGACCCACGAAGGTCACCATCCCCACCAGGGCGTGGGCATAGATGG
>JAZFWH010000041.1:0-3694 GCA_036482635.1 Myxococcota bacterium | reverse complement strand
CCGGCGGGGCGGAACTCGACCGACGCCTGGCCGCGCTTGAGGATCGGGCTGCAGACGGCCGTCACCGGGATCACCGCCAGCGTGTCGGCGCCCGAAGTCCAGCCGACCCGGGAGGCGAGCAGGAAGCGGCCGCGGGCGAAGGCGACCTGCTCGTCCTCGTAGACCACCGAGAACGTTGCGCGGGAGCGCGGGATCATCTCGCCTCGCTGGCCGCGCGGTCCCCGGTCGCGCCAGGTGCGCAGCGAGCCGATGCCGACCGGCTCGCAGACTGCTTCGCCGCCGCGCAGCTTGCCGAAGGGTCCCTCCGACACGTACTCCACGCTGGCCTCGGCGCGGACCAGCGCGGTGCAGGTCTCGTCCGCCGGGAAGAAGAAGCGCAGCTCGGGCTTCGCGCCGACTAGCATGGCGTCCAGGTAGGGGCCGCGCCGCACGACGTGCTCGACCTGGTAGGTCCGGGTCATGCCGGGCAGCTGGGCGGCGGCCTCGTCCGGCGTCCCGCTCAGGCCGGCGAGCAGGGCCGGGACGAGCCACGCGCTGCGCAGGCTCGCGTTCTTCATCTGGCACCCCGCTCAGTCCCACGCCCCGCGCCGGCTCGGGCCGGCGCGGCCGGAACTTAGCGCCGCCCGCGGCCGGATGCCGCGGCGCGGGCGACGCGGCCGTGCATGACCGCGCGGAACTTGCGCGGCAGGGTGCCCGTGACCGTGAAGCGCGCGGGTGCGTCGCCGTCGTTGCGCCAGCGATGCGGGAGCGACGCCTTGAAGTGCAGGGTGTCGCCGGCGCGCAGCACGTAGTCGCGCTCCGCGACCCGGAAGGTCACGGTGCCCCGCTCGCACACGACGAGCTCCTCGCCTTCGTACTGGATCGCGTCGCTCCCGCTCGAGACGCCCGGGTGCAGGGTCACGCGCCAGGTCTCCAGGGACGGCTCGAACAGGTCGCCCGACAGCCGTTCCACCAGCAGCTTGTCGCGTTGGCCGATCGGGTGGCGCTCCGCTGCGCGCAGGTGCAGGATCTCGAGGTCGTCACCGGCGTCGTGCACGAGCTCCGCGGCGCGCCGGCCCAGGCCGCGCGCGATCTTCAGGATCACGGCGACGCTCGGGATCATCTGCTCGGTCTCGACCTTCTGGATCGTGCTGGTGGCGACCCCGCTGCGCTCGGCCAGCTGCTGGAGGGTCAGGTTCGCCTCCTCCCGGAAGCTCCGGACGCGCCGGCTGATCTGCGCGAGCTCGCTGTCGATGCGGGGCGCCACGGGCGGCTCAGGTCACGATCCGGTAGATCACGGTGCCGCGGGCGACGAGCTGTCCGTCGGCGGCCGCCGCGATCTCGACGTCGCTCCAGAAGATCTCGCGATCGCGCTGCACGCAGCGGCCGTAGCCGACCAGGTCGCCGCGCGGCGGGGGCGCCAGGATCTGGGCCTGCATCGACGGCGTCGACGCCTTGTACTTGCCGGGGCCGGTCTCGGCCCAGGACGCCATGGCGCCGGTGGTGTCGAGCAGGGCCAGCAGCGCGCCTTCGTGGACCTCGCCGCCCAGGTCGGCGTTGGCGTCCGCGCGCGGCATGACCAGGCGAGAGTGCCCGCCGCTCATGTGCTCGACGCGGATGCCGCGGCTGGCGATGAACGGCACCCGTCCGATGAATGGGCCCATCGGCCCGGGGTCCGCCTCGCCCGCGTCGCCCCGCGCACGGGCCGCTGCGGCTGCTTCGACGCCGAAGCGCCCGCGCACCACCGCCGTGGCGTGGGCGATGGGCTTGTCCTGCGCGGTGGCGACATCCACCTCGACGAAGCAGACCTGCTTGCCCCGACGCAGCAGCCGGGCGTGGGCGACGACCTCCTCGGCGATGGCGGCCGAGAGGTAGTTCACCTGGAGCGCGCAGGTGTGCCACGGCCCCGAGTCCTCGCCCAGCGAAGCCCGCGCCAGGGCCTGACCGCCCACCACGGCGAGGGACGCCGCGCAGCCCCCGTGCAGCGCCCTGCCCGGATTGCTGTTCTCCTCGCGGAACGGCAGGCGCAGGCGCGCCGCGTCCGGCTCGAGCGCGTCGAGCTCGATGCCCAGCGCCGCGCCGTAGGGGGCCTTCTCGATCCAGCTGCGCACGAACTCCACGCGCGCCCCTAGTCCGAGCCCGGCACGAGGCAGGAGTGGATCGATTCCTGTCCCGGCACCTGCCGGGCGAGGGTGCGGATCGCCAGCTCGGCCTCGCGCAGGCCGAAGTCGTGGGTGTGCATCTTCTCCAGCGGGTGGCGCCGCGCCTCGATCAACCGGATGGCGCGGACGTAGCCCTTCGACGTCACGCCGATCGCGCCGCGCAGCGAGATCTCCTTGAGCACGATCTTGTCGGAGACGAAGTCGGGGATCGGCTTGAAGCCCTTCACGCCGGCCAGCACCACGGTGCCGCCGGGCGCCACGTAGTCGAGGGCCTCGGACACGGGCTCCGTCGCGTACGAGGACACGTCGACCACCACCTCGGCGCCGAGGCCGTCGGTGAGCTCGCGGATGCGCTGCTTCGCGTTCTCGTTCTGGACGTCGATGGTGTGATCCGCGCCGAACTCCCGGGCCAGGGCGAGCTTGCGGGCGTCGGCCTCGAGGCCCGTCACGATGATCTTGCCCGCCCCGACCTCGCGGCAGGCCAGCACGCTGGCGAGTCCGCGCTGGCCCGGGCCCAGGATCACCACCGTGTCGCCCGGGCTCGTCTCGGGGATCTCGACCGCCCAGCGGAAGCCCGCACCGAGCGGGTTGAACATCACGGCGATCTCCGCAGCGAGCGTCGCGTCGACCTTGTGCACGATCGAGTTCGCGTCCAGGTACATGTACTCGGCGTAGGCGCCCCACAGGCCCGGCGCGTCGGAGAGCGGGATGTAGGAGTAGATGCGGCGCGCCCGGCACAGGTGGTACTTGCCCGCCAGGCAGGGCGGGCAGAAGCGGCAGGAGAGCATGGTCTCGACGGCGACGCGGTCGCCCACGTCGACGCCCCAGCGGCGCGCGGCACCGTCACCGATCTGCTCGATTACGCCCAGGGGCTCGTGGCCGGGGATCACCGGAGTCGGCGTGCGCAGCACGCCCTCGAACTGCTCGTAGTCGCTCCCGCAGATTCCGCAGGCCTCCACGCGCAGCAGCGCCGCGTCGTCGCCGATCTCGGGTACGGGGAGCTCGCGGGCCTCGAGCTTGCGCGGGGCGGTCAGCACCATGGCGAGGGTCTTGCGGGGCGCCATCGGATTTTCCAATAGACGTTTCGATTTTCCTATTGTATATATGGAGCGGGCCGGGGCCAAGCCCTAAATTCACCCGGGCGGGAGGTGTTCCGATGTCCCCGTCGCTGGTCTCCGACGCGCAGCTCCGCGAGTACCAAGAGCGGGGCTACTTCGTCGAGCGCGGACTCTTCGACGCCGCCGAGCTCGAGGTCTGGAAGAAGCGCTTCCTGGCGATCGTCGAGGGCGAGGTCGAGCCCGCGCCGGGCATGCTGGTGATGCGCGACGTGATGGTGGCCAAGGGCGCGGTCCAGCCCGGCTCGCGCCGCGAGGCCATCGCCAAGATCCAGGACTTCCACCGCGATCCCGTGCTCTTCGAGGGCTACGTGAAGCACCGGGAGCTGCTCGACCGGGTGGAGGCGCTGATCGGCCCCGACATCAAGTCCATCCACAACATGCTGATCAACAAGCCGCCGGGCGTGGACGGTCGCCACCCGCTGCACCAGGACCTGC
>JAZFWH010000040.1:0-2563 GCA_036482635.1 Myxococcota bacterium | reverse complement strand
TGGAGAACATGCGCACCGTCTTCACCGAGTACGCCTGGGACATGAACTGGTGCGACCCTTGCGCCGCCGACCCGCTCTCCCACGCCGAGCTCAGCAGCCTGGGCGTCTTCTGGCTGGCGGGAGCGGGGAACGCGCGCGGCCCCAAGGGCCTCGCCCGCGACGTCTTCGTCACGCGCCTGCACCTACGCTACGACGCGGAGCATTTTCCGGCGGACCTGATCTTCCAGGAGACCTCCGACCGCACCCACTTCCAGGGCCGCTACGTGGTGCGGCACCCGTTCCAGGGCGAGCTGAGCTGCCCGGGAGCGGAGGCCTACCGGCGTCGCGTGCGCGAGCGACAGGAGCGCGAGGCGCAGCAGCTCGCATCCCTGACCGGCTGGGACATCGCCGACATCCGCGGCCGCATCGGGCTGGACGGGTCGCGACCGGCGGGAGCGGAAGCCCCCTGGTGGCAGCGGATCTGGCCGGAGGACGCGGCCTCGCAGCCGGCGAAGTCGCCGGGCCTCTCCTGGTGGCGCGAGTTCGGGCGCGACTGATCGCGCGCGGGCCGGACCCGCACCGATCGGGGCCGTACGGGGGGCCGTGGAGGGCGGCCCCTCACGGCTTGTCGGCCGCGAAGCGCAGCCGTACGTAGTCCACGGCCCAGCGGCCCCCGGCGTCGCACAGACGCGGCCGCAGCAGCTCGCGCAGCCGGTCGATCAGCGCGCCGCGCTGCGCATCGGCCACGCCGCCCAGAAAGGGCTGCGCGAAGATCTCGAGCCACTCGGCGACGTCCCCGGGCAGCGGCGTCGGGCGGGCGAAGAGCCGCACCTCGCGCACCTGGAAGCCACCCGCCTGGAGCCGCGCGCGGTACTCGTCGTCCGTGGGGAAGAACCACGGGTCGAGCGGTGCGGCGTCGACCCCCCGCTCGGCGAGGGCGACGGTCAGCGCCTCGCGGATCGCGCTGACGTTGCCCGCCCCGCCGAACTCGCCGACGAAACGGCCGCCCGGCACCAGCGCCGCGTGCACCCCGGCGATCGCCTCGTCGGCGCGGCGCACCCAGTGCAGCGCCGCGTTGCTGAAGACCGCGTCGAACTCGCCGTCGAACGCCAGCTCCGCCGCGTCGCCCACCCGCGCGTCCAGGCCCTGCCGGCGCGCCGCCGCCACCTGCTCGGGGCTGCTGTCGATCCCGAGCACGCGGCAGCCCCGCGCCATCAGCTCCCGGGTCAGCGCGCCGTCCCCGCAGCCCAGATCGAGCAGCCGCTCGCCCGGCTGGGGGTCCAGCAGATCGACCACCGGCGCGCCCAGCTCCGAGACGAACCGGGCATTGCGCGCGTAGCGCGCGGGGTCCCAGCGTTGGGACGGGGGGCCAGCCATCCTGCCGAGAATGACGCCGGCCCAGGTCGCGGTCCAGCCCGCGTCCGGGGCCGCCTTCAGTCCGCCGCCAGCGCGGCCGATGGATCGCCCGATGCAGTCGGAACGCAGACGCGCGGCCCGCTTCCAGGCGAGCCTGTGGGTCGGCATCCCCGAGGTGGCCGAAGACCCCGGGCTCGCCAAGTGCAACATCAGCGCCTCCGGCGTGCTGCTGGCGACCCATTGCGAAGTAGGGCCGCCTGGGACGGTGCGGGTGCTGCGCATCTCCACGGCCGATCAGAGCGCGTCGATCGACGTGATGGCCCAGGTGGTGCGCCTGGTCGCCTACGAGGACATTGTGAAGGGCCGGGTGATCGAGGGAGCGGCCTTCGAGTTCCTGCCGGCCGGCGACGACCAGCGCCGTACGCTCGAGGATTTCGTCCGCGAGGCGGCCGAGGCGGAGCTGGGCACGGCTGGCGACTCCCCCGTGAATCGCCGCTTCCCGGCCCAGCTCACCGAGGTCGGCGACGCGGACCCCGAAGCCACGGTCAGCGCGCTCAGCGTGTCGGACATGGTCATCGAGACCAACTGGGCCGTCGCGGTGGGGGAGACGGTCCGCGTGGAGATCCAGATGCCCGCCTCGCAGCGGGTCGTTCGCCTCTCCGGCCGGGCCCTCGAGGCAAAGCACATCAGCGACGGCGAGGGTGGCGCCCTCTACCGGATCGAGGTGGGCTTCGGCGACTGGGAGGCGGCGAACGACCGCGACGATTCGCGGGTCGCCGACGCGGTGACCACCCTGCTCGCGGAGGCGACCCAGCGCAGGCCGGGCAGCCATCAAAGAGAGGGAGCCCACCTCTCCGGCACGCTGTCGGAGGTGGGCCTGCCGAGCCTGCTGGGCTTCTTCGAGCTGGAGCGCACCTCCGGCATCCTGTGCCTCGAGCGAGGGGCGCACACGGCGAGAATCTTCGTCCGCGAGGGTCGAATCGTGGACGTGGAGTGCGAAGCGGACGATGCTTCGACGACCGAAGCGCTGGGTGGCCTGCTCGAGTGGCGCGACGGGGCCTTCGAGTTTCAGTTCCAGGCCGTGAAACGGGCCGACTCGATCGGAAAGACCACCTCCGCGCTGCTGATCGACCTCGCGCGACGTCACGACGAGGCCTCGCGCCAGGCCTGAGGCGGCTCAGCCGCCGCGGGCGCGCGCCTCCACCAGCTGACGCAGGCGCTCGATCGC
>JAZFWH010000039.1:0-14830 GCA_036482635.1 Myxococcota bacterium | reverse complement strand
CGGCGGCGCCGGAGGAGCGCGACATGGGAATGCTGGAAGGCAAGGCGACCCTCGTGACCGGAGCCGCCCGCGGGACCGGCGAGGCGACGGCGCGGCTATTCGTCGAGGAGGGGGCGAGCGTGGTGCTCGCCGACATCCTCGACGAGCCGGGCGAGCGCGTGGCGGCGGAGCTGGGCGACCGTGCCCACTACGTCCACCTCGACGTGACCTCGGAGGAGAACTGGCGCCAGGCGGTGAAGGAGAGCGTGGGGCGCTTCGGCTCCCTCGACGCCCTCGTGAACAACGCCGGCGTGCTGCACATGGCCGCCATCGAGGAGACCGAGCTGGCGGACTTCGAACGGGTGGTGCGGATCAACCAGACCGGGACCTTTCTGGGCATCAAGTCGGTGATCGAGCCGATGAAGCGGGCCGCGGGCGGCTCGATCGTCAACATCTCGTCGGTCGACGGGCTCTCGGCGAAGAACGGCCTGGTGGCCTACGCCGCCAGCAAGTGGGCCGTGCGCGGGATGACGCGCGTGGCCGCGCTCGAGCTGGGCAAGTTCGGTATTCGTGTCAACGCTGTGTGTCCCGAGGCGGGCAACCCGCAGATGATCGCGCCCTACTTGCCGGCCGGGGTCGACCCGGAGCTGGCCGCCGGCTTCGGTCAGCCGTACCTGGCGCCCCAGCGCCGCCGCTCCTCGGCGGACAAGATGCTCGACATCGCGCGGCTGGTGGCCTTCCTGGCATCCGATGCCAGCGCCTCCTGCACCGGGTCGGACTTCCCGATCGAGGGCGGCAACACCGCCGGCAGGATCATCAAGCAGGCGCCCGGCGCCTAGCGCGGGGATCGGTCCGGCGCGATGCAGCAGCGGCTGGCCGTGCGGCTCTTCAACGCAGCGCAGCGCCTCGCGCAGCGGCTGGGCCGGCGACCGCTGCCTTTCGCCGACTCCGAGGCGGCGCTGCTGGAGGCGGCCAGGCGGGCCAGCGGCCTCGACGACTTCGGCGACGCCGCGTTTCGCGAGCCACTGCGCGTGCTGCTGCGGGCCTACGACGAGGAGGCGCGCCTCAGTCCCTTCGGGCGGATGCTGGCGCGCCAGGGGCTGGTCGACATCCTGAACAGCCGCCTGCTCGTCCAGCGGGGCTGGCGGGAGAACCCCAAAGCCCTCTCCGCGCCGATCCGTCGCCCCGTCTTCATCCTCGGGCTGCCGCGCACCGGCACGACGGCGCTTCACCACCTGCTCGCCTGCGACCCCGCCAACCAGGTGCTCGAGTACTGGTTGGCCGCCGCGCCGGGGCCGCGGCCTCCCGTCGCCGACTGGCCGGGCGATCCCCGCTACCGGAAGGCTGTTCGCGACCTGCGCACGATCTACTACTTGGACCCGGGCCTCAAGGCGATCCACCTGTTGACGGCCGACGGCCCCGAGGAGTGCCGCCATCTCTTCCTCCAGTCGTTTCTCGACGACACCTTCGATTCCAACGCCACCATCCCGAGCTACACCAAGTGGTTCGCCCAGCAGGACATGCGGCCCGCCTACGCCCGCCACCGCGACGTGCTGCGGCTGATCCAGGCGCCTGCACCCGAGCGGCGCTGGGTGCTCAAGTACCCGGCCCACCTGCGCCACCTGGACGTGCTGCTCGAGACCTACCCCGACGCGTGCATCGTGCAGACCCACCGCGACCCCGCCCGGCTGCTGCCTTCCCTGTGCAGCCTGGTGAGCGGCTGGCGCAGCCTCTACGAGGACGGGCTCGACCGCCGCGCGATCGGACGCTGGCAGCTCGAGATGTGGTCGACACTGATGCTGGGCGCGATGCGGGTGCGCGCGAGCGAGGCGTCGCAGCGCTTCTTCGACCTGCACTTCCGCGAGCTGGTCGCGGACCCCATCGCGGCGGTGAGACGGCTGTACGCGCGCTTCGACCTCGAGCTCACGCCCGACGCGGAGCGCCGCATGCGCGACTGGCAGCGCGAGAACCCCCAGGGCCGACACGGAGAGCACCGCTACAGCGCCGAGCCCTACGGAATCTCCGAGGGGGAGATCGCGGAGCGCTTCGCCCCCTACACGGACCACTTCGCCGTAGAGCGCGAGCTCGCCCCGAACCGTTAGCGCGGTCTCCCGCGGTCAAGAAGAGCTCGCGAGGTCCCCCAGCTTCACAACGCGCGCAGCCGGATCGGGATGGGATTCGGCGCGCACCCAGCGCAGGCACATGGTGCCGCGGCGGTGGCCGGCGGTCTCGAGCCAGTTCTCCGTACCGGGGTTGCGGTGCGCCACGACGATGCGCACCGAGCCGTCCGGCCGGGTGCGCGCCTCGTGCTTGTTGAGCGCGATTCGCTGGTAGCGGTAGTCGAGCGACTCCATCCAGTGGTTGTTGAGCTGGAAGTTCCAGTAGTCGCAGACCGGGGGCGTGACCTCCACGACCAGGGCTTCGTCGGGCTCGAGCTCCCAGTAGCCGTGGTAGTAGCGGATGTGCGGATCGCCGTGGGCGGCGCTCGCCACGGCCGGGTCGAAGAGCGGCAGCTGGTTGGGGCGCTTGGCGAACATCTCGGCCCAATCCGCGAAGAGCCGCGAGCAGCCGGCCACGTACGCGCCGGCCGCGGCCAGCCCCTGGTCGAGGGCCTCGGGCGTGAGCGGCGCCGCCGCCGCCGCCGCGTCGACGCGCTCGATCTCGAGCTCGGCGAGCGTCTCGTGGGCGCGGTCCAGAAAGGTCTGGCGCACGATCAGCGATGCCGTGTCCGGCTCCATGCGCAGCCAGTTGCCGGGGCGCTCGTCGCAGCTCAGCGCGATCTCGAACGAGCCGTCGGGAGCGAGCTCCAGGTCGCTGCCCTCCAGGTAGCCGGTCTGCCCGGAGCGCTTCGAGGACCCGTAGTTGCCCGCATAGGTTCCGAAGCCGAGGTAGTGGATCGTGCCGCGTTGGCCGCGGATGCGGTATTCGAACTCGCCGCTGATCGCCGCCGCCTGGTAGTGGTTGTCCGGGTTGTCGGCCCCGATCTTGATCGTCTCGTGGGCGGGGCGGCGCAGCACCGGGGCGCGCGGGTCGGCGAACTCGACGAAGGCCTCCAGGGCGGCCCGCGTGAGGCGGCTCAGGTAGCGGAAACCCTCGGCCCGGTCGAAGGGATCGCGCGGCGAGCCTTCGCGAAGCACGACCTCGCCGGCGCTCTTGAGCGCCGCGCAGAAGTCGGCCCAGACGGCTCCGTCCAGGACGCGTTCGGAAGCGGAAGGGGGACTCATCGGCGGCTCCTTGTTGCGTTTCGCGGGAATCGATCTGCCGGAGCGAATCTAACGGATGCCAACGTGCCCTCAAGTCTTCCAGCAGGCGACGGTGGTGGTGGCGGCGTAGTAAACTGGCGGGCATGGAGCTCGACTCGGGAAGCCTCGAGCGACTGGTCCCGGATGAGCTGGAGCCGGGCCACGTCACCGGTTCCGAAACGTTGAGGCTCCACCTTGAGCGCTACGAGTTCGCCGCCCGACACGCGCGTCCCGGGCGGCTGCTCGACATGGCATGCGGGGTCGGCTACGGGACCCGGCTGCTGGTCGATCGGGTTCGGCCCCCGGTGTCGGCCATGGGTGTGGACATCTCGGAAGAGGCGATCGCCTATGCAAGGAAGCGATACGGAGGGTGCGACGTCGAGTTTCGAGGGGCGAACGCGCTGCAGTTCCACGATCCGGATGGATTCGACACCATCGTCTCGATCGAAACCGTCGAGCATGTAGAGGATGCCGAGGGGCTCATCGCGCGTCTCGTGGGCCTTCTGCGCCCCGGTGGGGTGCTCGTCGTGTCGGTTCCCACGACACCTTCGGTCGACCTGAACCCCCACCACCATCGTGACTTCAGCGAAAGTTCCCTTCGCCGCCTGGTGGGTCGCCATCCGTTGCGCGAGATCGACTGCCTGCGCCAGGTTCAGAGCGTCCGACTTGGGCGCCTTCTCACCCGAAGAGAGGTCCGGACGCAAGATCTGCGGCGGGAACTCTTCCAATACTACCTACGTCATCCGGACGCCCTCGGCCGTCGTTTGTGGTCGACGATGAGGTACGGCTTCTCCAACCGCTATCTCACCATCGCCTTTGAGCTCCCGGGGGCCAGCGGCTGAACGTGGAGAATCCGGCTTCCGACAGGGACAGGCTCCTGATCATTCCCGCCTTCAACGAAGCGGAACGTCTCCCCCGTGTCTTGGCCGAGGTCGCGGGGGCCGTATCCGGCTTCGAGGTGGTCGTCGTCGACGACGGTTCTTCGGACGGCACCGCGGACAGGGCGGCCGAGGGAGGCGCTCGGGTGCTGCGTCACCCCTTCAACCTCGGGTACGGAGCTGCCCTGCAGACGGGCTACAAGTACGCGCGACGCAGGGGTGCCTCACTCCTCGTCCAGATGGACGCGGATGGTCAGCACAACCCTCGGGACATTCCGGGGCTCGTGCGGCCGATCGAGCGAGGTGAGTGCGACCTCGTGGTGGGGTCGCGCTTTGGCGGGGCCGAGGTGTACGGGATGAGCCTTGCGAAGCGCGTCGGCGGAATGGTCTTCCGGGCAATGGCGAGGTTGTACGGGGTCCGGATCACCGATCCCACCTCGGGTTTTCAGGCGATGAACCGCTCGGTCGTGGATCTGTACACGAGCGATGCGTTCCCGTCGGACTTTCCCGACGTGGACGTCCTACTCTTCGCACATCGTTACGGTCTGCGGATCGGCGAGCGCCCCGTCGCCATGAACGCAGGCACTCGCCCTTCCTCGATACACCGGCGCCTTACTCCGATCTACTACACGTACAGGATGCTGCTGGCGATCTGGGCGGTTTCCGCCCGGAAGCGACGCCCATCGGGGCCACAGGAGGCGCGGACCCGTGAATGATGCAGGGCGTCTCGCCGACCTCGAACGGCTGATTCAGAGTGCGCCGGTGCCGTGGCAGACGCAGCTTCTGGCCGTCGGAGCCAGCCTTGCCCTCCTGGCTGCGGTGCTGTGGTTGGTCCGCCGTCGCGCACTCGGGGTGGAGTTCACGGCCGTCTGGATCGCCGTGGCGGTAGGCGCCATGGCGCTCAGCATCTCAACGGATCTCCTGGGGTTGGTGACGCGCCTGCTCGGCGCTTGGACGCCGAGATCGACGGTGTTCTTCTTTGCGCAGTTCTTCTTGATTGCCACCTGCCTTCATTACGCGGTGCGACTGACGCGCCTCAGCTTGCAGGTCAAGAACCTGTCTCAGGAAGTCGCACTGCTGAGCGCGGAGCTAGAGACGCTGCGAGCGCCTTCGAGCCGAGCCGAGTGACCGAGGCTCCCGGCGCCCACGCTCGGGGGGGCGGGGCGTCAGCCGCGGGGTCGGACCGGTCGGAAGACGGTGATGCGCGACGCGCCTTCTCCGAAGACGGCCGCCCGCTCCAGCTCGGTGTCCATTCCGACGAAGGATGGGCAGCGTAGCCCACGCTGGGAGACGATCAGGTAGTCGATGCCGAGGTAGCGAAAGTACCGCTTCGTCTGTTCGGCGCTGTCCTCGCAGTGGATCCAGTGGAACCTCTCCCGGCTGAGGAGGCTCAGCCGGCGCGCCATGGTGCTCAAAGACAGGGGAGGGGGATCTTGAGCGCTGAGCCAACTGCTCAACTCCAGCTCCGCCAGCGTGGGTGGAGAGTTCCGCCAGCCGATATGCGAGGGCAGCTGAATCCCAAGGTACACCAGGGAGCCGCCCATCAACAGCAACGCAACGGTGCGCCACGCGGCGGGAGGCCGCTCGCGCCGCGTCGGCAGCAGATAGCCGAGTGCCGGTACGATCAGGAAGATCATCGGCAGGCCCTGTCGCGAGTGGAACTGCCAACCTCCAAACCAGATCGAGTGAGCGAGATGAGGGAACGCCAGGCCGGCGAGACCGGCGAGAACCGTCGTCAGCGGTGTAATGGCCGCGCGCGCGCGGAGTCCGAGAATGAGACGCCGCCGGTCTCGCGTTGACAGAAGCAGCGAAAGCGCGACGAGCGGAATCAGGTACACGATCGGCCCAAAGGAGGCGCTGTACGAATGGGCGCCCAGCGGGCGGAACGCGACGAGGAAGCCCCGACCTCGATCGACGAGGAACTTCGCGAACGTCTCGACCGCGACAAACCCACCGTAGGGGTCGAGCTCCGGGGTCTCGCGGTAGGCGCTGAAGTCCACAAGCATGCGGAGAGAGAAATACTCGACGAAGGAGGCCAGAAAGAGTGCCCAGGGAATGCACACAGCGATCGCCCCGGCGGCGCTGGCGAGAGCAGCGCGCAGCCAAAGGCGGTCGGAGGCTCCTACCAGCGCGAGGCCGGCGGTGATTGCGAGGGGTACCCCGATCATCTGGGACCGCGTCAGGTACGCGAGGCCCGCCAGCGCGCCAGCGAGTGCGCTCCAGGGAACCGGACTTCGCTCGCGGGTGCGGTCTAGCGCCAGCAGGGCAGCAAAGGAGAGGGTGAACGCGAGTGCCTCTGTGTGGGCAAGGGACGTGAAGCGGAAGTAGATGGGGGAGATCCCAAAGAGCAGCACCGCGAGGTGCCCGACGGTGAGTGTCGCGGGAACCCGCCAGATCTCGACGGTACGGCTGCCCCAGGTGGCTGCGATCCGATTGGCCAGGCTGTAGAGGAGCACGAGACTCAGCAGGTACAGGAACTCTGGAACGGCGGTCACGGCGAACTCGAGACCCACGTGCCTTCCGATCCCACCCAGGAGGAGAGGCCACACTGGGTAGATCGTGCTCCTGTGGGGGAGGGGTCGTAGTCCCTGGTGCCAGACGGACACGCTGGTGACCAGCCCGTCGCCTTCCGCGACGTGGCGGGCCACTTCGAAGTAGTGAGACGCGTCGCCGGCCATCCGGCCGAACGGCGTCGGATTCGTGACGAGCTTGAAGCCCGCGAAGGCCGCAAGGATCGCGACAAGCAGACAGCCTTCGCGCAGGGCCTGGTGGCGCACTCGGTCCATCGAGTCGAGGCGAGCGCCCATCATCAGAAGGCGTCGAAGTCGACCGCCTGGATCCGCACGCGATCGCCGTCGAGAGTGCGCCCACGTCCGGTAAGGTCGCGGAAGGTGAGGTTCAGTGGAGCGGGGCGTAGCTTCACGGGAACTTCGAGATAGGCGGTGCGCGACCAGTCGCGGCTGGGATCGAGACCGACCCAGGCGCGGAGCGGATTTCGCGTCGAGAGCTCCGGAATCGAGTCGGGAACGAGCTCACGGGGAAACTCGGCGACCTCGACGAAGATCCCGAGCATCTCGCTCGGTGCGAACACGACGCAGCGATCCCCCCTGCTCGTCGCTCGGTAGGGTCGATCGGGTCGGGCCAGTCGCCAGGCGATCGAGCGCTCGTCCCACGTCGTCGCAAACTGCAGGTCGTCATCGGCGCGGCTTCGAGGGGCTGGTGCGATCCCAATCTTGACCTCGAGGGGCCGGACGTACTGGAAGTCGAGCTTGTTCACGAACGGATGGGTGGTGTTGGCGTTCGCGACGGCCACGGCGAACCCGAACCCCGCATCCGCTCCCGTCTCCATGGTCCGCTCGACGAGCTGCGTGAACAGACCCTTGCCAGCGTAGTCGGCGCGAGTGGCCGCGTGTTGTGTGAGGAGCCCCAGCTCGTCACGGTTCCCGATGCGGGCGCGCATCGGCCGCGACGCGAAGTGCGCGACGAGCTGGCCGTCGGCGTAGGCGTTGTAGCCAATCGCCGCGCCCGCTGGGTTGTGATCGTAGTCCCATCCGAGGTACGCGGGGCTGAGGTGCCCCGCGCCCGGAAACCTCGATCTCAACAAGCTCGCGATCTCCTCGAGACCGGCGGCAGATCGATCGAAGGGTCGGATCTCGGTCATGCGCGGCGCTCACCGGCCTCCAGGTGGCGATCCACGTACTCCAAGTAGGGGATGATCTTCGCGCCGTTCGTCAGGAGCCTTTCGAGCCTCGGGAAGACCTTGGCCCGGTTGTAGTACATCATCCAGTTCAAGATCGGGCTTCGGTTGATCTCCGGAAACATGAAGCGTTCCTGCTGCGTGTCGATGTCGTAGGGATGGGCGTAACCAACGATGGGGCGTCCCGACGCCGATTCGGATGCGAACAGGCGGCGGACGACGGCGAACGGGAGCACCCGGAAGTAGGAGCCGCCCGCGAACGGGATGCGAAAGCCGGGGATCCGGGAGACCGTAGCCGGAATCTCCCAGAGACCCGACTCGGTCCGGATGCACTCGGTGGAGAAGCCGGCCCACCCGTAGAGGGGATGCCGCGCTGGAAGCACGGAGCTCGAGTAACGGAATCCGAACTCCGCCAGCACATCGTGGGCCCAGGCTGTCTTCTCCGTCAAGGAGAGGATCGGAGCCCGAAACCCCCGGACCTCGTGCGCACCGGCTCGCGCGAGTTGTTCCAGGTTGCGGTCGATGTCTTCACGGAAGCTCTGCCGGTCGTGCCGGTTCAGCGGGACGTGGTCGCTGCTGTGCGACCCCACCTCGTGGCCCGCCGCCGCGATCTCACGGATCAGTTCGGGATAGCGGCGCGCGACGTCTCCGACTGTGAAGAAGGTGCAACGCATCCCGTAGCGATGGAGGAACTCAAGGTAGCGCTCGACGTTCGCGACGAGGCGGTCCGCATAGCGGTGTCCTTCGGGAACGAGAGAGCGGATGTCCTCGAGGTCGATACTGAACAGGAAGATGGATCTGGCTCTCATTAGCGCTCCGGCCAACGTTCCCTTAGCGTACCTCATGAGGCCAGACGGACAGGAAGCCCTCGGCCGCGTTCGTTGAACTCTCGCTGAGAGCCTCGACCCACGGGTTCGAAAACGAGGTCGACTGCAATCGCGCGCGAGGTGAGCCCGGCGGACAGGAGCGGTCGATGAAGTTCTGGCAGGCGCTTTCGTTCACGGAGACGGATCAGCTGGTCGAGGTCGCGCGGGCCTGCGAGGAGGTCGGATTCCACGGCGCGCTGGTCGCCGACCACTATTTCCTTCCCGAGAAGCTCGCGTCGAAGTACCCGTACTCGGAGGACGGGGCGCCGCCCTTCGCGGGCGATGCCGAGTTTCCGGAGCCCTTTGCCGCCATCAGCGCCATGGCGGCCGCGACCCAGCGCCTGCACTTCGCCACGGGCATCTGCATCGCGCCCCTTCGGCACCCGATCGCGCTGGCCAAGTCCGTCGCCACCGCGTCGGTCCTGTCCGGCGGCCGCACCGCGCTTGGCGTGGGCGTGGGTTGGATCCGCGAAGAGTTCGATCAGCTCGGCCAGGACTTCGCCACCCGGGGCGTGCGGCTCGACGAGATGATCGAGGTGATGCGCAAGCTGTGGGCCGGTGGCATGGCCGAGCACCGCGGCCGCTTCTACGCGTTCGAGCGCTTGCAGATGAGTCCACCCCCGGTCGGCCAGGTACCCATCTACGTGGGTGGCGGGAGCGAGCCTGCCCTGCGCCGCGCGGCGCGCAACGACGGCTGGATCGGGACGGGCGACGACCCGGCGCGCGTCCCCGCGATCCTCGAGCGCCTGCGGGTGCTGCGCAAGGAAGAGGGCAGGGAGCGAGCGCCCTTCGAGACGATCGTCGCGCTCACCGCGCCGCCGGACGTGGCGCTCTTCCGGCGCCTGGAGGACCAGGGCGTGACCTCGATCGTGAGCTGGCCACTCACCTACGCGCTGGGCCCCGCGTCGTCCGTCGAGGCGAAGCGCCGGGCGCTTGAACAGTATGGCAGCGAGGTCATCGCGCGCTGCTGAGGCGCGCGCCCAGCCGGCATGAGCTTCGACTACGCCGCGCACGGCCTGGGACGACCGGCGACGCGCCCGGAGATTCCGGGCGGACCGCAGACAGTGGCCGACGTGCTGGACCGGCCGCTCGCCGAGGGACCCGAGCGCGAAGCCCTGGTGGGGCGCCACGGCCGCTTCAGCTACGCCGCGCTGGACCGCGCCGCCCACCGGGCGGCCCACGCGCTGGCCGGCCTCGGCGTGGGGCCGGGAGACCGCGTCGCAGCCTGCCTGCCCAACGACGCGGACATCGTGGTCGCCTTCCTCGGGGCGATGCGCCTGGGAGCGATCTGGGTGGGCTTGAACCGCCCACTCGCGCTGCCGGAGAAGGCCTACGTGCTCTCGGACTGCGGCGCCGAGCTGCTGCTCGCCGACCGCGCGACGGCGGAACAGCTCGAAGGCGAGCGGGCGCGGCTTCCCGACCTGCGGCACGTGGCCCTGGTCGACCCGGCCGATCCCGCCAGCGAGTGGGCGTCGCGGCTGGCGGCGGCCCCCGACGGCGCGGCGCCGGCTCCGCCGATCGATCCCTTCGGCCCGGCGGCGATCGCCTACACCAGCGGCACCACCGGCTTTCCGAAGGGCGCCGTGCACAGCCAGCACAACCTGCTGCTGCCGGGCGCGGTGTCCCGGGAGACCGGGCGCTACACGCCCGAGATCCGCCTGGGGGTGGTGCTGCCGCTCACGATCCTGAACCTGATCGTGCTCTCCCCGTTGGTGGCGTTCCAGGTCGGCAGCTGCTGCGTGGCGATCGACCGCGTCGACCCCGAGGGCCTGGCCGATTGGGTGCGGCGCGAGCGCGTCGGCCAGTTCGCCGGCGTGCCCGCCATCTTCCACGACTTGCTCACCCACCCGGACGTGAAGCAGGAGGACCTGGTCTCGCTGGTCCGCCCCGAGGTCGGCGGCGCCGAATGCCCCGAAGAGTTCCGCAACCTCTACCGCGAGCGCTTCGGCGCTGAGGTCCGCATCGGCTACGGCATGACCGAGGCGCCCACGGCCGTCACCTGGTCCGACGGCCGCAGCGCGCCCCGCCCCGGTCTTTGTGGGACGGCGCTGCCCCAGGTCGAGATCCACATCCTGGGGGAGGGGGACCGCGAGCTGCCCGCTGGCGAGGTGGGCGAGATCTGCGTGGGGCCGGCGCGAAGCGGCCCGTGGGCGGGGATCTACACGCCTATGCTCGGCTACTGGGAGCGGCCCGAGGCCACGGCCGAGGCGCTGCGCGCTGGGCTCTACCACAGCGGCGATCTGGGCAGCCTCGACGAAGAGGGCAACCTGTTCATCCGGGGGCGGCGCAACGAGCTGATCATCCGCGGCGGCGCCAACGTGTACCCGGCGGAGGTGGAGCGCGTCCTCCAGCAGGACCCGCGCGTGGCCGGCTGCGCCGTGTTCGGCCGGCCGGATCCGCGCCTGGGCCAGCGCGTCGTGGCCGCCGTGGAGCTGGGGCCCGGCGCCAGCGTTTCGGCCGAGGAGCTGAGCCGGCACTGCCTGGCGCAGCTCGCGCGCTACAAGGTCCCGGAGCAGATCGCCTTCGTGAAGGCGCTGCCGCGCAACGCGATGGCGAAGGTGGTCAAGCGCGAGCTCGAAACGCTGTTCGACGTCTGAGCGCGGGGCGCCGCCGCGGCGCCCCATGACGCGCCCCCCGGACGGTTCAAGCGCCGGCGACGCCGATCCGAATTGGGGGTGGAAGCGCCTTTCCGCTACGTTGCACCGTGCACGCCTCTGGGCGCCCGAGGGGGAGATCGATGGCGTCCTCGCTACACAACTGGGGCGAGATCCTCCGCACGCAGAATCTCTCGCCCGAGCGGGCCATGGACACCGTGTCCCGCTGGCTGCTGATCACGCGCGCGAGCGTATTCCCGATGACGATCACCTCGGCGGTGATCGGGGGCCTGCTCGCGCTGTCTGCACCGCGCGCCGAATGGGTCTACTTCGCGGCCGCGCTGCTGGGCCTGGTCCTCGCCCACGCGGCCAACAACATGATCAACGACTTTTTCGACCTGGAGACCGGGGTCGACAGCGACGAGTACGTCCGCGCCCAGTACGCACCGCATCCGGTGCTCTCGGGGCTGATCTCGAAGGCGAACCTGATCATCGCCATCGCCGTCGTCAACCTGCTCGACCTTGGGATCCTTCTCTACCTGGTCGACGTGCGCGGCTGGCCGGTGGCCGCCTTCGCCCTGCTGGGCCTGTTCGTCAGCGTGTTCTACGTGGCGCCCCCGCTACAGCTCAAGGCCCGGGGGTTGGGCGAGCCGGGCGTCTTCCTGGTGTGGGGGCCGCTGATGATCGGGGGCACCTACTACGTGACGACCGGTTCACTGGCGCCCTGGGTGCTGGTCGCGAGCCTTCCCTACGCCATCCTCGTGATGACCGTGCTGATGGGCAAGCACATCGACAAATACGACGCCGACGGCGGCCGGGGCATCCGGACCCTCCCCGTGATCCTGGGTCGGGAGCGCGCTCTCTTCCTGACCCAGGAGCTGATGGTCTCGTTCTTCCTGTTCGTGCTGTGCCTGGTGCTGGTGGGGACACTCGGCGCCTGGACGCTGCTGGTCTTCCTGGCGGCGCCGCGCCTGTGGCAGGTGCTCAAGGTCTACGGGCGGCCGCGGCCGGAGTCCGCGCCCCCGGACTTCGCGATCTGGCCGCTCTGGTACGTCGCCTGGGCCTTCGTGCTCACCCGACGGGCTGGCGGCCTGCTCGTGATCGGCCTGCTGCTGAACGCGATCTACCCGATCCATTTCTCCTGAGCGCGACTCGAGCGCTCAGCGCTCCGCCAGAACCAGCTCGATCGCCTCTACGACACCCGCCTCGGCGTTGCTACCCACGACGGTGTCTGCGGCGGCCTTGGCCGCCGCCACGGCGTTGCCCATGGCGATGCCGAAGCCGGCGCCGCGGATCATGCCCACGTCGTTGTTGTCGTCGCCCACGGCCGCGATCTGCTCGGGAGCGATGCCGGCGGTGTCCGCGACGCGCCGCAGGGCCGGCCACTTGCCGGACCCGGGCGCGAGGAACTCGAGGATCTGGCCGCGGTACTGCTGGCTGGCCAGCCAGTTCATGCCGATGCGCTCGCCGAACGCCCGCCTGGCCCGCTCGCGCAGCGCCGAGAGCGTCTGCGCGTCGCCGATCATGGTCAACATGATGACGTCGTCGCGGCGGGCGCCGCCCAGGTCGTCGATCACCCGGGCCCAGTCGCTGTTGTCCGCCAGGTATTCGCGCTGGAAGGGATGCTGCTCGTCGTGGCGCTCGGTGAGGATGTCGGTCTGCTGGTGGTAGGCGTCCACGTAGACGAGCGGCGGTCCGGTGTCGCGCAGCAACGCCAGAATCTCCGCGTAGAGCTCCGAGGAGAGGTAGCGGTGGTGGAGGGTCTCGGCGGACTCGAGGTCCTTCACCAGGACGCCGTTGTTCACGACGATCGCACCCGTCAGCCCGAGCCCGCGGGCCAGCGGCAGGGCCGTGCGCAGCCGCCGCCCCGTGCACACCACCACCTCCACGCCCCGCCGGCGGGCCTCGTCCACCGCCTCGCGCACACCGGGCGTGGGGGCGCCGTCGGGCCCCAGGATGGTTCCGTCGAGATCGAGCGCGAGCAAGCGGTAGCGCATGCCGTTCACCGCGAGTGTGCCGCAGCGCGCGTCCAGCGGCCCGTCGCCAGGCGGATGCCGGTGCCCACGGTCACCACCACGTTGCTCGTCAAGAAGGCGATCCAGATGCCGGTGGGCCCCAGGTCCGTGAAGCGGACGAGGCCGTACGCAAGGGGAAGGGTCACCAGGAAGATGTTGCCCAGCGAGATCGCCATCGGGACCAGGAAGTCGCCGGCACCCTGGAGCGCGCGCAGGAAGACGAAGTAGAACGCCCAGGCCGTGAAGGAGCCCGCGGCGTAGAGCAGGTACTCGGCGCCGACGCGGATCACCTCGGGGTCATCGCTGAAGAAGGCCATGATCTCGCGGCGAAACAGCGCGGTGGCGACCGCGAAGGCCAGCATTGCGGAGCCGTGGACGAGCAGCCCCACGCCCACGGCGCGCCACGCCCGCCCCGTGTCTCCGGCTCCCAGGCTCTGTCCGACCAGGGTGGCGCAGGCGGTGGCCAGCGGGAAGCAGAAGGCCGGCGCCACCATCCCCAGGCGCAGGCCGATGGCGAAGGCCGCCTGTACATGTTCGCCGAACTCGCCGGTCAAGCGCAGGAAGGCGAAGGTCGTGATGACGGTGCCCCCCATCTGAAGCGCGGGAGGCCAGGAGAGCTTGGCGATCTCCCGCAGCACGCGGGGATCGGGGACGAAGTGGCTGCGGCGCAGGTGCACCCGGGCGCGGCCGCCGAACAGCACCGCGAGACCCATCGCGATTCCCGCCGCGTGCCCCGCCGCGACGCCCAGGGCGACGCCGCGCACGCCGAGGGCCGGGGCGCCCAGGTTGCCAAAGATCAGCACCCACTCCGCGAACAGCGCGACGGCCGTCTGGAGCAGCGCGACGAACAGCGGCGTCGTGGTGTCGCCGGCCCCGCCCAGGATGCCGCTGAACAGCAGCGTTCCCACCAGCCCGAAGTTCAGCAGGAAGACCAGGCGCAGGTACGGCACGCCGTAGGGGGCGAAGCTCGGGTCGGGCCCCGGGAGCGAGAAGAGGAACTCGGGGAACAGCCCGCCGAGCAGCGCCATCGCCAGCGACAGCAGGCCCCCCAGCACGACGGACTGGCCCGCCACCTGCTCCGCCCGCTCCACGTCGCCGCTGCCCACGGCGCGGGCGATCAGCGCCTGGGTGGCGAAGCTGGCGCCCATCAACAGCAGCATGAAAGTCTGGCGCAGGCTCTGGTTGACGATCACCACGGCGGCCATGGGCGCCTCGCCCAACCGGCTGATGAAGGTCAGGTCGACGATCTGGAAGACCACGGTGCCGAACAGGCCGCTGGCCAGCAGCGGCAGGGCGAGCACCAGCAGCGACGAGGTCAACCGCCCCGTGGTGTGGTCGCGATGGCGCCAGCTCGGCATTGCCGCTCCTCCGGCCCGTTCCGCTCGCTCGCGTCAGAAGCCGGCGGGGTGGGCCGCGAGGAACTCGAGCTCCTCGGCGGTCGATTCGCGGCCGAGGGCTGCGTTCCGCCCCGGGAAGCGGCCGAAGCGCTCGATGACCCGCTTGTGGCGGCGCGCCCAGTCCAGGCCCCCGCGGCAGATGCGCTCCACCGCCTCGGGTGC
>JAZFWH010000038.1:0-3653 GCA_036482635.1 Myxococcota bacterium | reverse complement strand
ACCAGCAGCTCGTCCTCCTGGCTCTCCGTCACCTCGAAGGGACCGCGGTCCATCCGCTCCAGCACGCCCAGCACGAACTGGCCGATCTCGCCCAGCTCCCCCACCGCCGTGCCGACCGACGGCTCCTCGGGTGCCTCGCGCCGTGCGGGTGCCTCGCGCCGTGCGGGTGCCTCGCGTCGGGCAGGTGCCTCGCGTCGGTCCGGCTCCGCGGCCTCGGCGCGCTCGGTCCGCTCGGACCGCTCGCGCGGCCTCGCCGAACGGTTGGAACGCGGAGGTCTGCCGCCACCCCCCTCGCGCCGCTCCGAGTGACGACCCGAGGGCCGCGGCGGCGCGCTGTGGGCGCGCTCGCGCGGCACGGCCACGATCACCGAGCGATTGGCGACGCCTTGCGCGATGTCCGGACCGACCTCGGAGATCGAGAGCTCCTCCTCCGTGAGGTCGAAGAACTGGCAGGCCTTCGCCACGGCTTCGGGCCGGGCCTCGCCGACGAACTCGTGAGGCTCATTCCTAGGATCGTACACGGCCTCCTCCCGTTTCCTCGCGTGACTTTTGCAGACGCCGGCGTTCCGCGCGCGCGGCGCCGACACCGCCTTCCGCGCGCCCCCGCGCCTTGGGCTTCGGCCGCATCCGCCGGCCGATCCACCGCTGGTGCGCGATGGCCAGAACGTTACTCACCATCCAATAGAGCACCAGACCCGACGGGAACTGATAGAAGACCGCCGTCATCACGACCGGCATGACGGTCGTCATCATGCGCGCCTGCATCGGGTCCATCGCGGGCATGGGGGTCAGGCGCTGCTGAAGGATCATCGTCAGGCCCATCACCAGCGGCAGCACGCGCACCGGCAGATCCAGGCCCGGAATCATGAACAGCGACTCGGGCGCGGAGAGATCGTCGATCCAGCCGAAGAAAGGGGCCTGGCGCAGCTCGATCGAGCTGCGCAGCGCGTAGAACAAGCCGATGAACACCGGCAGCTGAAGCACCATCGGCAAGCAGCCACCGAGCGGATTCACGCCCTCCTGCTTGTAGAGGCGCATCATCTCTTCGGACTGCTTCTGCCGGTCGTCGCCGTGCTTCGCCTGGAGCTCCTTGAGCCGGGGCTGGATCTCGCGCATGCGCTCCATCGACCGCATCTGCTTGGTGGTCAGCGGCGCCGTCACCAGCCTCACCATGACCGTGAGAACGATGATCGCGACGCCGTAATTGGGGATGAACGTGTAGAGCGCGCGCAGCAACCAGCCGAACAGCCGCGTCAGCGGCGCGACCCAGGACCAGCCGAGGTCGATCGAGCGCTCGACGTGCGAGCCGATCGCGGCCAGCCGCTCCGTGTCTTTGGGGCCCACGTAGGCGCGGAACTCGCGCGTGGCCGCCTGGCCGGGCGGGATCTGCACCGGGTCGAAGAAGATCTGGGTCACCCCCGACTTCCCGGGCTCGAGGGTGACGAAGCGCGCGCGCGCGTGGACGGGGTCGTCCGGCAGCAGCACGCTCAGGAAGTACGTCGTCTGCGACCCGGCCCAGTCGATCTCTCCCACGAAGTCGAAAACGCGCTGGGGCGCCGATCCGGTGAACGAGCCGAAGAAGCCTCCGGTGCCCAGGCTTCGCAGGTCTTGCCGCTCGACCCCCCCGGCGTGGAAGGCCACCAGCGCCTGCTCGGTGAAGTCGACGCCCGGCGCCGCGTGGACCGGCCAGTAGACCCCGAAGTCGGATCCCACCGAGCTCGAGGAGCGGTTCTCCACCGTGAGGCGAAGGCGGAAGGCAAAGGTGTCGGGGTCGAAGACGTAGGTCTTGCGCACCGTCACGCCCTGGCTGGAGAACCGGAAGGCGAGCGTCCCGGGATCGCTGCCCTCGAGGTCGAAGACGACCTGGGCGAGGTTGCCGATGCCGAGCCCTTCCAACGGCGTGACCGCCGCGCCGTCGAAGGGCTTCTCGCCTGTCGTGAGTACGATCGGTCGCCTCTCGCCGTTCACCACTTCGTGGTAGTCGTGAAGCTCCCAGCGCCGCAGCGCGGCACCCAGCGTGTCGACCTCCGCGGTGTAGAGCGGGTGCTCCACGCGGAGCACCCGGCCACCGCCTCCTTCCGGCGCCGCAATCGCCGGCGCCGGAACGAGTGGCTCGGGCGCGGGCACGGCAAGCGGCGAAGCCGGCTCGGCCGGACTCTCAGCGTAAGAGGGTTCCCCCGAGGGGATCCGTTCGCTGCCCGGGGGCGACTGGACCAGGTAGCTCCATCCCGCCAGCACGGCGAAGGACAGAACGACGGCGAGCAGTACGTTTCGATCCATCGCCGACCCTCAGGGAACCGGGTCGTAGCCGCTGCCGCCGAAGGGGTGGCAACGGCTGAGCCGACCGAGGGTCAGCCAACTACCCCGCGCGGCTCCGTGGCGCTCGACGGCCTCCGCCGCGAAGCGAGAGCAGCTGGGTTCGAACCGGCAGGCAGGACCCAGCCACGGCGAGACTGCGAGCTGATAGCCACGTAGAGCGCCCACCAGCGCCAGACGCGGCCAGTGTGCGAGCTGTGCCTTCACGCGTTCCCTCTCCGGGTGGTGTGCAGCATCTCGTCCAGGACCGCCCCCACCTCACGCGTGGCCAGGTCTGTGGCAGCGGGTCGTGCGATCACCAGCAGCTCCGAGCCCGCTGCGATGCTGGAGCGGGAGCGACGAAACCACTCCCGCACGCGGCGTTTTACCCGGTTGCGCACCACGGCGTTGCCCACCTTCCGGCTCGTCGTGATCCCCAACCTTCGCCTCTGTCCCTCCATCCGCCCCTCGTCGCGAGCGAGCAGCAGCACGAAGTGCCGGGTGGCCACCCGGTGACCCCGCCGGGCGACACGCTGAAATTCCCCGGAGCGCAGCAGGCGGTCCGACCGTCGAAATCGGCCGGTTCGAGCACGCGTCACTTCGACGGGACAGAGACCGTCAGCCGCTTGCGGCCCTTGGCTCGACGCCGTTTCAGCACGGCACGGCCGGCCCGGTCGCTCATTCGCGCCCGGAACCCATGCACCCGGCGGCGGCGGATGCGGCTCGGCTGGTAGGTTCGCTTCATCGAAGATGGCCTCCCGGCAGTCCGGGTACCTGACTATAGCCTGGCTCCAGGTAGTGAATTCCACACCCCGCCCGACCTCGACGGGAAACCGGTACTGGGCAGGTGCCGAAAGGGGAATCCCTCAGCGCTGCTCAGCTCCGGCCTGGCAAGACGGTGAAGGTAGCCGCGGGCGCCGAAGAGTGTCAATCAGCCATGCCGTCAATCTCCACCAAAAACGCGCCCCTACGGGTCCTAAGGAGGCATGGTAAGATTGCCGCTGGGGGGCCACTCAGCCCACGTCGTTCGATCCGGGGGATGACCGGACGGACGTCGACAAACCCGCATCAGTCGTCCCAGCGGGCAGTTCGGCCCCGTTTGTCGGAATGCAAGGCAATTCCTACTCCTACTACTAATCATTCCGCATAGGAGCGGAAGCATCATGAAACTCTCCATTGCCAAGAATGAACTCCAGAAAGGCCTCGCGCGGATCCAGTCGATCGTGGAGAAGCGCAACACGATGCCGATCCTCGCCAACGTGTTGCTCGAGGCTGCGGGCAAGGGTGACGAGGGAACACTCAGCATGGCAGCTACCGATCTCGAGGTAGGGATCCACGGCGTTCACCCGGCATCCGTG
>JAZFWH010000037.1:0-5946 GCA_036482635.1 Myxococcota bacterium | reverse complement strand
TGCCTGAAGGGAGAAGCCCGCGCCCTGAAGTGGCAAGACGTGGACTGGCACGGCTCGCGCCTTCTCATCCGGCGCTCGCTCTCCCGCGGCCGATTGACGCCGCCCAAGAGCGGCAAGGCGCGGTCGGTCGCGCTGCCCCTTGGCCCTGGCCGAGATCCTTCAGGATCTCCTGTCAGAACGCCGCCGCGCGTGTCTGAAGCATGGGTGGAGAGAGGTGCCGGAATGGGTGTTCTGCTCCGAGACGGGCGGGACGCTCGACGGGCGAAACCTGACCCGCACCTGGCACCGCCTCCGCCGAAAGGCCCAGAGCCGCGGCGTCCGGCCGCTGCGCCTCCATGACGCACGCCACACCTACGCGAGCCTCGCCCTGGCATCGGGCAAGAGCATCCGCTGGGTGGCGTCGCAGCTCGGGCACTCCAACCCGGAGCTGACCCTGCGCGTCTACACGCACGCGCTCCGTGAGGAGGAAACCGATCTCAGTTTTCTCGATTTTGGCGGCACCAGACGGCACCCCCGCGGCACCGAGCGGCGAGCGGCGGTTGCAACGAAAAAGCCCCCTCGCGCAAGTCGGCGAAGGGGCTGGAAGAATCTGGAGCACGAGACCGGGCTCGAACCGGCGACCCCCACGTTGGCAACTTCGTCCGGGAAGATTCTGCTCACGTCCACCCGAATCCATCCGCGTTCAGATTCAAGGGCCTACGCCGATTCGCAGATTCCGCCGTTGTCCGCTGACAACCACTGCTGACCAGGGCTTTGGCTGCATCTTGGCTGTACGGAGGTTGTGAAGCGAGCTGGCCGATTGACTGCGGAAGAGCCGGGTTACCGCGGCGAAGGGCTCCGCGAAAGGCGCCTCGCGAAGCTCTGTGTCAGCAGGACCGCGAGCGTCAGCGAGCCCGCCAGGATCAGCCACTGGAACGGCGACAGCGTCGGGACGGACACGGCCGGCACGGCGAAGCGCCAATCGCTGGCGGACGAGGTCCGCACCGTAATCACCTCGTCGTCGCCGATTCCGAAGCGGCTGGCCACGCACGGATCGGGGTCCGCGCCAGCGCCCGTGCATGGGCCGATCGGGAAAAGGGACTTAAAGATCTGGATCGTTCCGGAGCTTTGCTCTGGAAAAAGATCCAGCAGCGACGAATCGATCCGGAACTCGATCACCAGCGGGTCCGCCGCCGTTGCGGCCGGTGCCGTGATGTTGACCACCTGGTTCAGGAAAAGGAACTGCGGGAAAAAAGGGGCGTCGGCGGAGGTTTCTGTGATCGTAACGGAGCCGGCATTGGGGGAAGTCACGGTGGTCTCGATCGGATCGAAGAGCGTAGCGCCGTCCATCTCCGTGTCTGTCGTCACGGTTCCGCCCCCGGGCGGCACGACGTCGACGACCGTCTCGCAGTCCGGAATCGCGGAACCCCCACAGATGCCGATGCCGTCGCAGGTATCGCTCTCGGTGCAGAGATCGCCGTCATCACAGGCGCTTCCGGCGGTCTCGTACTCGCAGATGGGCGAGCAGCAGTCGCCTACCAGGGTGTTTCCATCGTCGCACTCCTCTCCGACGTCCAGGTTCCCGTCGCCGCAGATTGGGTTGGCCGAGGCCGCGCCCAGCACGAGGGCCCACCCGGTGAAGAAGGGCAGGACGATTGCGCGGGTGGGGAGAGCCTTTCGCACGGGCGGACCCCCTTCGGTAAGTCCTCGCCATCCTCTCACCGTGGGGCGCACAAGGTCAAGGCCGCCGAGTTTCGGCTACCTGAGGTCTCTCGCGTCGGTCGGTCAGCGGAGCGGAACCTCTCGGGCCAGTGCGTGGCGTTCCGCCACGAGAATGGGACAAGGAGCTACAGCCGGCCGCGCTGGGTGATCCTCGGCGGCCGCAGGGTGAAGGTCGCATGGGCGGCCTTTTGACTCTGCGCCGTCTGCCGTCTTCGGTGCTGTCCGGTGTCGCCGTCTGGCGCTTCTAGCGGGGTGACCCACAGACTCCCTATGTGGAGATCGTCTCCAACCCCTTCGATTTCCCGACGATTCGAGGTCGTACAGCCGGGGTACAGCCACGGCAGCGCGCTCGGTCACCCGATCGCGCCGTCCAGACTGGTCACGAGATCGCGCTGCATGCCCTCGACGGCAAGCTGTGAAGCCAAGCGACCCAAACTGGCTGCACTTTGGCTGTACACCGCCACACATCCAGTGAAGCCCAACGAAAACGCCCCCGGTGCAAGTGACCGAGGGCGCTGGAAGAATCTGGAGCACGAGACCGGGCTCGAACCGGCGACCCCCACGTTGGCAACGTGGCGCTCTACCAACTGAGCTACTCGTGCCCGAAAGCAGACCGGAGTATGGGCACCCGGGCGGAGGCGTCAAGGCCACGGGGCGGCCCTAGAGCTTGCGGATCTTCTCGCGCCCGTCGGCGACGTCCCGGGTGGCGTTGCGCGTGTCGAAGACGCGCGGGGCGCGGGCCACCACCCGGTTGTAGTCGACGGTGGCGTGCTCGGTGATGATCACCACCGCGTCGGACGAAGCCAGCGCGTCGTCGGTGAGGTCGACGCTCTTGAAGCTGACGCCCTCGAGCTCGAACTCGCCCACGTGGGCATCGTGGTAGCGGACCTCGGCGCCCTTGGCGCCCAGCAGGCGGATCACGTCGAGGGCTGGCGACTCGCGGATGTCCGACACGTCGGACTTGTAGGCTACGCCGAGCACCAGCACGCGCGCGCCGTTGAGCGCGATGCGGTCGTCGTTGAGCAGGTCGGCCACCTTCTGCGCCACGTGCTCGGGCATGTGGCCGTTGATCTCGGTGGCCAGCTCGATGAAGCGCGCCGGGAAGTTGAGCGACTTCATCTTCCAGGCCAGGTAGGTCGGGTCGATCGGGACGCAGTGGCCGCCCAGGCCCGGTCCGGGCAGGAACTTCATGAAGCCGTAGGGCTTGGTGGCCGCGGCCTCGATCACCTCCCAGACGTCGAGGCCCAGGCGGTCGCACATCAGCGCCACCTCGTTGGCCAGGCCGATGTTGATGGCGCGGAAGGTGTTCTCGAGCAGCTTGACCATCTCCGCGCTCTGGGTCGACGAGACCGTCACGATCCGCTCGAAGACCGTGGAGAAGACCTTGGCCGCGAGCTCGGCGCACAGCGGCGTCTCGCCGCCCACCACCTTGGGCACGTTGCGCACCGCGAACTCACGGTTGGCCGGGTCGATGCGCTCGGGGGCGAAGGCCAGGGCGAAGTCCTGGCCCACGCGCAGGCCGGTGCCCTCCAGCATGGGCACGAAGAGCTCGTGGGTCGTGCCCGGGTACGTGGTGCTGCCCAGGATCACCAGCTGGCCGGTGCGGATGCGCTTGCGGATCTCGTCGAGCGCCTTGGCCATGTGGGAGACGTCCGGGTCGCGCGCCTTGGTCAGCGGGGTGGGCACGCAGACGTTGATCACGTCGCAGTTCGAGAGCTCGCCGAAGTCGGTGGTGGCCGTGAGCTTCTCGCCCGAGACGGCGGCCTCGACATCGGCGCCGGGCACGTCGTCGATGTAGGAGACGCCCTTGCCCAGCGCGTCCACCTTGTTGGCGTCGACCTCGAAGCCGATCACCCGGAAGCCGGCCTTGGAGAACTCGACCGCCAGGGGCAGGCCCACGTAGCCGAGGCCGATCACGCCGATGCGCGCCGCGCGGGCGTCGATGCGCTGGCCGAGCTCGTGGAGGCGGTTCACGCCGCGCTCCCCCCCGCGGGCTCGACGCGGCCACTGAAGTAGTCGCGGAAGTAGACGTAGCCCGACCACAGGGTCAGCGCGGTCGCCAAGCTCAGGAACAGCATGCCGAACTCGTGGGCGGGGATGCCGAACGTCTTGTAGTGGAACAGCAGCGCCCCGATCGCGATGTTCTGGGTGAGGGTCTTGGCCTTGCCCAGCCACGAGGCGCCCATCACCTGGCCGCTGGCCGAGGCGAGCCCGCGCAGGCCGGTGACCGCCAGCTCGCGGCCCACGATCACCACCACCATCCACACGGCCCACATCGGGATGCGGTCCACCGCCACCAGCACGACCAGCGCCGTCGAGACCAGCAACTTGTCGGCAAGAGGGTCGAGGAGCTTGCCGATGTGGGTGACCTGCTGGCCCCGGCGGGCGAGCCAGCCGTCGAGGATATCCGTCAGGGCCGCCACGATGAAGCACCAGGCGATGACCTGGCTGCCGCTCTCGCCGGTGGCCAGGGGCAGCACCAGGAGCACCGGTACCACGGCGGTGCGCCAGACCGTGATGGTGTTGGGCCAGTTCCAGAACTGCTCGTGCAGCGCAGGGGCCGGCCGGCCGGTGGCCACGGCCGGGCCGACGGGCGGTTCATCGACCGAAATCCCCATGATAGTCGCGATAGTACGCCAGAACCCGCTTCACGTAAGCCCGCGTCTCCCGGTACGGCGGGACGCCGCGATGGCGGTCGACCGCGGTCGGGCCGGCGTTGTAGGCCGCCAGGGCGCGCGCCAGATCACCGTAGCGGTCGAGCATCTCGCGCAGGTACCGCGCGCCCCCGCTCACGTTCTGGTGGGGCTCGAAGGGATCCGCGACGCCGAGCTGGGCCGCCGTCCGGGGCATCAGCTGCATGAGACCCTGGGCGCCCTTGTGGGACACCGCATCCGGGTCGAACGCCGACTCGGCGGCGATCACGGCCTTGACCAGCGCCGGCGGCAGGCTGTTCTCGCGGGCCGTGAGCTTGATCAGGCCGTCGAAGCGCCAGTCGGCGGGGGCGCCGTGGGAGGGACCCGCGGGCCTCAGCCCGCCGCGCTCGGCCAGCACCATCTTCGCGTAGCGGGGGTCGTTGGGCACGTTGGTGAAGTGGACCACGCCCCGGGAGTCGACGAAGGCGTAGACGATCTGGCCGGCGGCCGCGGGCCCGGCCAGCGCCAGCGCGAGCGCCGCCGCGCCGGTGATCCGGCCGAACACCCCGCCCAGGGATCGCGTGCTCCCGCCCATCTCCTCCCCGTGGGGACGTTGCCTGCCGATGCCGTGCATCAGTAGAATCGCCCCCTGGTAGGTGTCATCGGATCGCCGAAAGGTGACCCTTAGGCTACCGGTCACCTGCCGTGGAGGTCGCATGCCGCACCCCCTCCGCTTTGACTTTCTCGTGATCGGAAGCGGCATTGCGGGTCTTTTCTACAGCCTGCGTGTCGCTGAGCACGGTTCCGTCGCCCTCATCACCAAGAAGCGCGCCGCGGACTCCGCCACCAACTGGGCCCAGGGCGGCATCGCGGCGGTCACGGCCAGCGACGACTCGTTCGAAGCCCACGCCCGGGACACCCAGGCCGCCGGAGCGGGCCTGTGCCACGAAGACGTGGTGCGTCGTGTGGTCGAGCGCGGCCCGAAGATGATCGACGCCCTGCGCAAGCTCGGGACGGATTTCGACCGGACGCGCGGCGCGGCGGCCCCCGGCGCGGGCCAGTTCGACCTGGGGCGCGAGGGCGGCCATTCCCACCGGCGCATTCTGCACCACCGCGACACCACGGGCCAGGAGATCGAGCGCGCCCTGCTCGCCCGGGCGCGCTCTCATCCCAATATCTTCCTGTTCGAGACCCATTGCGCCGTCGACCTGCTGACCTCGCGCCGGCTCGGGCACGGCGGGGACGATCGCGTCCTGGGCGCGTACGTGCTCGACGCCCACACCGGCAAAGTGGAGCGCTTCCAGGCCCGCATCACCCTGTTGGGCACCGGCGGGGCCGGAAAGGTTTACCTCTACACGAGCAACCCGGACATCGCATCCGGGGACGGCGTGGCCATGGCCTACCGGGCGGGGGCGACCATTGCGAACATGGAGTTCGTCCAGTTCCACCCCACCTGCCTGTACCACCCGGACGCGAAGTCCTTCCTGATCAGCGAGGCCGTGCGGGGCGAGGGCGGGGTGCTGCGCACCCAGGCGGGCGACGCCTTCATGGAGCGCTACCACCCGCTGCGCGACCTGGCCCCCCGCGACGTGGTGGCCCGCGCGATCGACAC
>JAZFWH010000036.1:0-10351 GCA_036482635.1 Myxococcota bacterium | reverse complement strand
GCTCCAGGCGGATGGGAAGGGTGTCGCGGGGCCCGCTCAGCTCGCGAATCCAATCGGCGAAGCCGTACTTGGCCCGAAAGCGGGTGTCGACGTAGGCGCGCGCCTCCGCCGTGTCGAAGAAGGTCGCCCGGTAACGGTTCGTGTAACCGCGCCGGCGCAGCTCGACGTTCGGGTCCGCGCGAACGCTGGCGAGCCAGTGCCGCGTGCGGTTCTCGGCGCGGATCCAGAGGAAGGACCCGTCGTCGATCACCCAGAGGGTCGCGAAGCGCTCCTGGTTGCCGACGACCTGCGTGTGCAGCAAGACGGTCTCGTGGGCCGCCCGCGACAGGCTCTTCCAGCCGACGAAGAGCGCGAGGCCGATGAGGAGGACCGGGAGCGTCCGGGCGATCATCTGGGCAGACCCGACCTGAAGCGCCGGCTTCGCAGCGGGCGCTCCTTCCTTATCGGCCGGGTGCCGGGGTCGGGTGAGGCGGCCCGCCTGGCTACGGCCCGGCGAGCTGGGCCGGGTTCGCGAAGTCGATGCCGCGCTCGCGGAGCTGCTGGGCCGCGGCGCGCGCCTCCGGGTGGAAGGAATGGAGATCCGTCACCCGTTTGTTCTCCAGATCGATGCGCCAACCCTGGGCCCGGTAGCCCTCGACGTGCCGCTTCGGGACCAGCCCCACGCGCAGCAGATTCGGCAGCACCGTGTCGGTGATCGGATCGGGCACGCCGGCGAGGTCGAGCCCCTCGGGGCTGCGGATCTCCGCCAGCACCTTCGCCAGGAAGTCCGCAAGGTCGATGCCCGTCCCGGCCAGCGCCTGGAACTGGCTGGTGAAGCTCGGCCTTCCGGCGCGCCCCCCGATGCGGGCGATGGCGTCGTAGGCCAGGTCCTCGAGGCGCCGGCGCGCGGCGTCCGCGAGCTGGGGGATGCGCTCCGCCAGCGTGAGCACGCCGTAGGCCACGTGCCGCGCCTCGTCCTCGTGCACGCGGCCGATGAACTCCTTGAGAACAGGCTCGACGGCCATGCTCTCACCCATCCGGAAGAAGCCGAGCGCGATGCTCTCCAGGATCACCTGCATGCCCACGCACTTCGCCTCCCAGTCGGTCTCGGCCAGGATGCGGCTCACGATCAGCTCCAGGTCCGGGTCGATGGGGAAGCGCACGCCGTGCAGGGCGAGGTAGCGCGCGAACACCTCCACGTGGCGCGCCTCGTCCATCACCTGGACGGCGGCCGCGAACTTGCCGTCGATGTCCGGCACCGCGTTCACGAGCTGGCCGCACACCATCAGGGCGGCCTGCTCGCCGTGCAGGACCTGCGACAGCGTGAACAGCGAGGCGGTGCGGAAGAGCGCCTCCTGCTGCTTCTCGGGCAGCTCGTTCACGGCGCGCAGCCGCGACAGGAAGTCCGACTCGCGAGCGAGGATCCGGACGTCGGGCTCGAAGCGTTTCCAGTCGACGTCGACCTCCGCGTTCCACTGGTGGCGCTTCGACTTGCTGTAGAGCGCCTCGAGGCGTGCCGCGTCGAGGCCGTAGTGGTCGCGGAAGACGCAGGGTAGCAGCGCATCCGTGCTGAAATGACGAGGGTCCATGCATTCCTCCTGCCAACTCTTCTGCCAGCCTCTCCTACCCACCGGCTCAGCCAGCGGGCACCATTCCAGCGATGCCCCGTCGGCCTGTCAAGGCAGAGCAAGAAGCGCACCCACCGCGAGGCCGCTGCGCGCGCCGCGGGCGGCCCTCGGTGCAGTCCCTCGGCTGCGGTCTGTCGCCCACCGACTGCGCGAGACTTGACACCACCGGCCCGTTCGCTCCAGCCTACCCCCCCAGCAGGCCAGAGGAGAGCAGCATGCGGACCCCGCTGTGTGACGACTTCGGCATCGACGTACCGATCTTCGCCTTCAGCCACTGCCGCGACGTGGTGGCGGCGGTCAGCAACGCCGGCGGCATGGGCGTGCTGGGCGCCCTCGCCTTCTCGCCCGAGCAGCTCGAGATCGAGCTCGCCTGGATCGACGAGCACGTGGGCGACAAGCCCTACGGCGTCGACATCGTGATGCCCATGCAGTACGAGGGAAAAGAAGCCGGGCTGGGGCAGGCTGACGCCCGGACCGGCGAGGTCGACCCGCAGGCCTTTGCGGAGCGGATCCCGGCCGAGGTGACCGACTGGATCGAGGGCGTCCTCGAGCGCTACGACGTGCCCCCGCTGCCCGAGGGCTTCCAGGCCGCCGGCGGCGTGGGCGGAGCGGACAGCGCGGGCCTGCTGGGCTGGACCGACGGCGGCGCCCGCAACCAGCTCGAGGTCGCCCTGCGGCACCCGGTCAAGCTGCTCGTCAACGCCCTCGGGCCGCCTCCGAAGGACGTGATCGACCTGGCCCACGGGCGCGGCATTCCCGTGGCCGCCCTGACCGGCGCCGTCGAGCACGCCGTCCGCCAGAAGGAGCAGGGCGTCGACATCGTCATCGCCCAGGGCACCGAGGCCGGCGGACACACCGGCCAGATCGGCTCGATGGTGCTGATCCCGGACATCGTGGACGCGGTGGCGCCGAGCCCGGTGCTGGGCGCCGGCGGCATCGGCAGCGGGCGCCAGGCGGCCGCCGCCCTGGCGCTGGGCGCCCAGGGCGTCTGGACCGGCTCGATCTGGCTCACCGTCGAGGAGAGCGAGATGAGCGGGCTGGTGATGGAGAAGCTGCTGGCCGCGGGCTCCAAGGACGCCGTGCGCTCGCGGAGCCTCTCCGGCAAGCCGGCCCGGCTGCTGCGCACGGCCTGGACCGACGCCTGGGAACACCCCGACTGCCCCGGCACGCTGCCGATGCCGCTCCAGTACATGGCGTGCGCGGAGGCCAGCCAGCGCATCAGCCTGGCCGCGCGCAACCCGAACTCCAAGGCCCGCGAGCTGGTCGGCATGCCGGTGGGCCAGGTGGTGAGCCGCATGAACGAAGTGAAGAAGTCGTCCGAGGTGATCTACCAGTTCATCGACGAGTTCATCGAGACGGTCCAGCGTCTGGACTCACTGCTCGAAGCTGCGCAGGAACGCGGCTGAAAGGCCGCGAGAGGAGGAAGAGATGGCAGCCAGGACCACGACAACCGCCAGGACGATCCGGAACCTCAAGGGCATGGACCGCGTCGAGCTGTTGAAGCGGATCGAGACGGTCGGCTTCGCGCTCGGCCCGGCCGTCACCGTCTACTACCTGGCGGGCTTCCGGGTCGACGAGCACGGCTATTACTACAAAGGCACGGAGTTCGGGATCGCCGTGGGCGTGTTCCTGATCTCGCTGGCCTGGGCGCTCCGCTACTGGAGGCGCGAGAGCTGACCCACGAGCGCCCTCAATCCACGAACGCCCAGAGCAGCTCGCGGCTGCGGCCATCGAGCTGCTCCGTGTCGGGGACGTAGAACAGGTCGCCCGCCACGTCGCGGATCAGCAGGCCGCCGCCCGGAACGTTCCGCGGCCACTCGTCGCGCCGGGTCTGGAACGAGCGCCGGCCCTGCCGGGTGCGCACCACCCAGCTACGGATCTCGACCTCCTCCTCGCAGCGCTCGACGCCCTCGACGCGGAGCACGAAGCCGGCCTCGGCGAGTCCGATCTCGAGCGCCTCGCGCGAGGCCGCGTCGAGCTCGGCGGGCTCGCGCACCAGGGCGAACTCCTCGTCGTCGCGGTCGCGCAGCGAGACGAAGCGGCCGGGCTCCGTCCACGGGAAGCAGCGCCGCACCCAGACGGGTCGCGGCTCGCGGTCGCGGGCCGCCCAGAGCTGCCCGTCGGGGCGCTTCTCGAGCGTCAGCCGCTGCGAGCGCAGCGCGCGGCGGACGCTCGGGGTCACCTCTTCCAGCCGTTTGGTCGGTTCCATCTGCCTTTCCTTCCCCGACGACTCGCGTCGCCTCAGATCGCGTGTGCCAGCTCGCTTTGCATCTCGTAGAGCCGCCGGTAGGTGCCCTCCCCTTTCGAGAGCAGCTCCCGGTGCGTGCCCTGCTCGCTGATGCGGCCCTTCTCGATCACGAACAGCCGGTCCGCGCGCCGCAGCGTGGACAGGCGGTGGGCGATGGCGAAGACCGTGCGGCCCGCGACGAGCCGCTCCAGCGCCTGCTGGATCTTGCGCTCCGTCTCCGTGTCGACGTTGCTGGTGGCCTCATCGAGGATCAGGATGCGCGGGTCGCCGAGCACCGCCCTCGCGATCGAGACGCGCTGGCGCTCGCCGCCCGAGAGCGTGTGACCGCGCTCGCCGACCAGCGTGTCGTACCCGTGCTCCAGCAGGCAGACGAAGTCGTGGGCGTTGGCGGCCTGCGCCGCGTCGATCGCCTGGTCGACGCTCGCGCCCGGCCGCCCGTAGCGGATGTTCTCCAGGATCGTGCCGTGGAAGAGGTACGGATCCTGGAGGACCATGCCCACCTGGCGCCGGTAGTGCCCGGTGTCGAGCTCGCGCACGTCCACGCCGTCGATGCGGACGGCGCCGCCGCTGACGTCGTAGAAGCGGGCGATCAGGCTGGTGAGCGTCGACTTGCCCCCGCCCGACGGCCCCACCAGGCCGATCATCTCGCCCGGCGCGACGTCGAAGCTCATGCCGCGCACCACCTGCCGCAGGCCGTCGTAGCCGAAGGTCACGTTGTCGAAGCTGACGCGCCCGCGCACCGGCTCGAGCCGCACCGGCTCGCGCACGTCGACGATCTCGGGCTCGGTGTCGAGCACCTCGAAGACCCGGTGCGCCGAGGTGGTGGCGCGGTTCAGGATCCGCGCGACCTGCCCGATGATCTCGATCGGCGCGATGAACATCGTCATGTACAGCAGGAACGAGACGAACGTCCCCGACGAGAGCGGGGGCTGCACCGTTCCCAGCAGCCGCGGCAGCGCGAACACCCACACCGCGATCGTCATGGCGTGGACCGCCATCATCAGCACCGGCCAGAACGTCGTCCACATGGCGTGGATGCGGTTGAACTCGCCGGTGACGTCCTGGTTGCGGCGGTCGAAGCGCCGCTTCTCGCGCGCCTCCTGGCTGAAGGCCTTCACCACGTGCATGCCGGGGATGGTGTCGCCCAGCACGTCCGTCACGCTCGACCACTTGCGCCAGGCGCGCAGGAACACGCGGTTCAGCCGCTCGCCGTGCCGGTAGATCAGCCAGCACAGGACCGGCACCGGCACGGTCATCAGCAGCCCGAGCCGCCAGTCGAGGCTGAGCAGCACGGCGCCCAGCCCGGCCAGCATCACCAGCGACAGCGACACGTCCACCACCCCGAAGGCCAGGAACTCCCACAGCCGGTCGGTGTCCGAGCTGACCCGCGTGATCAGGCTGCCGGTCTTCTTGCGCGAGTAGAAGCTCAGGCTCAGCCGCTGCATGTGCTCGTAGAGGTCCGTGCGCAGGTCGCGGGCCACGTACTCGCCCAGCACCGCCATCAGGCGCAGGCGGATCCAGGCCGCGATCTGACGCAGCACGTAGACCGCGGCGATCGCGGCCACCGCCAGCCCCGCCGTGCGCTTCGCGTCGGCGAGGGGCAGCAGCCCGTCCTGGACCGGCTCGACCACGTCGTCGATCAGGAGCCCGGCCAGGAAGGGCGGCACCAGGCTGAACAGCGTGATCAGCGCGGCCGCCGACATCCCGATCGCGAGCTGCCGCCGGTACGGCACCAGGTAGGCCAGCAGCCGCCACAGCACGGCCAGCTCGTTGCCGGCCACCAGCGCCTGGGCCCGGCGGATCGGCCCCGCCAGCGCGTCGGCGTACTCGCGGTCGCCGTCGCCCTCGCCCACCGGCACGGCGCGGCCTTCGAGCTGCTCCTCCAGCACGAAGGCGAGGTTCTCCATGGCGCGCCGCTGGCGGTGCGTGTAGCGCAGCACGGCCAGCGCCGGCCGTCCGGGCGCGCCCAGCAGCGTGAGCACGTTGCAGGACAGGCCCGGCGCCGCGCGTACGCCCTCGATGCGCACCCGCTCGATGCTGCGGATCTCGCTGCGCCCGGCCCCCTCCGGCTGGCTGGCGATCGCCAGATGGCGCGGACCCAGCGCGACCCAGCTGCGGGCCAGCCGCATGGACTCGTCCAGGTCGGCGAGCGCGTAGAGCTGGACCGGCAGCCCGCCCCACCGCTGCTCGATGCGGCGGCGCAGGTCACGCGGCAGGCGCCCCGGCTGGTCCGTGTAGCGCGCGATGATCTCTTCGTCGTTGCGTCGAACTTCGGCTCTCATCTTCCGCGTTCCGACCGGCGCGCCCCGAGGGGCCGCGCCCAAAAAAAAACCTTCCGGGTACCCGTGGCACCCAGAAGGTTTTCGGAATCCGAAGTTCCGGTACTTCTAGGGTGCCCTGCCTCCTCGCCCGACGGCGGAGTGCGGCGCGACGCCAAACGCGCCGGCCCGGGCGCAGGCCTGCTGGACCGCGGCGGGGCGCGGGCGCTGCAGCGGCTCCCGCCCGCGTGCGGGCATCGCCGGCTGGCAGTGCGAATTCATCATTGGATCGGCTTCATCCTGCTGACTCTCATCGGGGGTCGCGGGAATCTATCCGCCCGTCCCGTGAGCGTCAAGCGGTCGCGGCGGGAAGAAGCCGGGAAGAACGGGCGGGCGGCCTCCTCAACCGCGGGCCGCTTCCTGCCGCTACCCACGGAAGTGAGTCCCCGGAGCTCCGCCGCCTGGCTCGTCGCCGCCTGCCTGCTGGCCGGCCGCGCGGGGGCAGAGGCGCCGCGTTACGAGATCGAGGACGCCCTCGTGGTGCGAGAGACCGCGCAGGGTACGCGCCACTCGGTCGACGTGCGGGTAGTCCGGTACTTCCTGGCCCATGTCGCCAAGCACGCCGGCTCCTACCCTCCGCGCTTCGAGAACCCGAGGCAGCGGCCGGAGGTCGAGCGGGAGGCGCGCGGGTTGATCGCGATCTTCGACGTCCTGCTCGAGCCGCAACCCACAGACCCCGGCCTGCTGCTCGACGCGGGCTTCGCCTACGCGATGGGCCACAACCTCGACCTGCCCGGCAGCGCGAAGAAGGCGATCGAGACCTTCGACGCACTCCTCCGGGAGCACCCCGACCACGCGCTGGGGAACTACCGCTACGGCGCCTTCCTCGCGGGCACGGCGAGGTTGCAGGAGAAGAGCGTCCCATACCTGAAGGCGGCCGCCGAGCTCGGCATCGCGGACGCCCTCTACACGCTCGGCGTGGTACACGTCTCGCAGGGCCGGGCGCAGCGAGGCCTCGCCTACCTCGAGGAATACCTCGACCGCAATCCCGACAGCGAGCGCACGCGGGGCATGATCCAGGCGCTCCGCGACGGCCACGTCGAGTACCGGCGCGAGTAGCGGCGGAGCCTTCTGCGGGTCAGCGCCCGGGCGTGGACGGGGTCGGCGCGGGTACCAGCGCCACCTGGCTCATCCCCTCGGCCACCAGCAGGTCGCGAGCCCAAACCTGGGTGCGCCCCACGGCGTAGCCGGCCCGGCTCACGGGGACCGAGGTCCGCGTGGAGAGCCAATCGCCCGCCTTGCACCCCGCCTCGGGCGCGTAGAACCAGCTCGTCAGGTCGAGCGATGGCATCATCACCGGCCAGTCGCCGCCGGTGGGCAGCTTGTTGGCGTGCATGGTCGCGGGAGCCACGAAGCAGTCGATGGCCATGACGGCCACCGCGGCCTGGACCGCCGGATCGCTACACGTGGCCGCCGGCCACTCCGCGCGAACATGCCAATCCCCTGCGGCGTCGTGTGCCGGGATCCCGTCGGGCTCGCCCCGGAATCCGACCCGGCGCATCAATGGCGGCGGGTCCACGCCGATCTCCTGTAGGAGCTGCCAGACCGGTCGGGGTCGAACGAGCGGGGCCATCGGGGCGACGGCCTGGGAGCCCAGCGGTGCTTCGCCATCCCGGCCGAAGGCGACCGAGAAGCTGGCTAGCAGGCGGTCGTCGTGGACCAACTTCGCCGTGATGGTCTCGACACTTCGCCCCGTGCGCTCGGACGCCAGCGTGAGCGCGACCGCCCGGTCGAGAGGTACGGGCCGGTGGTAACGGGAGAACAGGCTCAGCGGCCGAGGGTGCACGGTCCGGGTCGAAGCCGCCGTCAACACGGCGCCGGCCACGAAGCCGCCAAAGGCCGCGCCGGGGTATCCCTCCCAGACGGCGGGGACGGTCAGGCGTCCGCGGGTCGCGTCGAAGGCGTCGCGGAGTTCCTTTTCATAGTCCAACAAGCGCGCCGCCCTTCGGCCTGTGCCGCAGGCATGTTATGCCTTTTGCGGCCCCTACCCAAGCGCCCGCCCCAGCTGAGAGAATGCCCCGCCCATGACTCCGACGGCGATCCTCTTGCCCGGGCGGCTGTGCTTCTTTACGCGTTGCGTCCATTCGTTCATTCATCTTGGCACCAACAACGTGAGCACGTCCGCCGCTTGACGAGGCGCTGACGTGGTACGCTGGGTGCATGATCCTGCAATCCCTCGAGATTCCGATCGACGAGTTCCAGAGGCGTACGGGTTGGGCGCTGCGCCCGGAAGGCGCCTGCAAGGGTGACCGCTGCGTTCCGCTCCCGCAGCATACGCGGAGCGGGTTCGTCGACGCGCGCGCGCTGAGCGAACGGTTGGGCATGCCGATCGTCCACGACGAGGCTCACGCCTGCTACGCGCTCGGCCCCGAGTCGGGCGACCGGATCCTCGCCAGTGCGGTCTGCCCGGAGATCGCGCTCCCCGACCTCGACGGGCGCGAATTCGCGATCTCGTCGCTGCGCGGCCGCAAGGTGGTGATGGTCGCGTGGGCCTCGTGGTGAGGCTGCAACCAGGACCTGCCAGGTTGGCAGGCACTGCGGCAGGAGCTCTACCCCCACGGCGTCGAGATCGTCACCGTCGCGATGGACACGGGCGGTGCGGACGCGGCGCGCCGCTGGATCGAGCGCGCCAAGCCCGAGCACCCCTCGCTGATCGATGCAGCCCACACCCTCGCTGAGAAGCTCGGCATCGTGAACGTTCCCATGTCGGTCTGGATCGACGAGCAGGGCGTGCTGGTGCGTGCGGGCGACGTGGCGTCCACGCGGGAGAGCCCGATCAAGAACGTCGAGATCAACGAGAGCATGCCGCCGCGGGTGCGGGAATCGCTGCGCGAGGCCCAGAAGATCGAGACGGACCCCGACCTCTACCTCGCCGCTCTGCGCGATTGGGCCAAGAAGGGCGCGGAGAGCCGCTTCGCCCTCTCGCCCGAGCAGGTGGTCGAGCGCTCCAGGCCGCGGCCGCGCCCGGTCGCGCTGGCGGCGGCGAACTTCGAGATGGGCCAGCACCTGTTCCGGAGCGGGCACCCGGACGACGCAATCCCCTATTGGCGTGAGGCGCACCGGCTCCAGCCCGAGAACTGGACCTACAAACGCCAGGCCTGGTCGATCGCCGACCCCAACCAGGGGGAGACGGACGTGTACGAGGGCAGCTGGCTCCAGGACGTGAAAGCGATCGGGGGCGGCCAGAACTACTACCCGCGCTTCGAGCCGTAGCGGACCTTCCAGCCGGTCGGCGCTAGCCCTCGAGTGCTACGCCGTAGTGGTCGGTGTACGGCCGCATCTTCTCTCGCAGCTTCACGGGATCGAAGCCCCACTCTTCGGGCGAGTACTTGTGCTTGCCGAACTTGCCCTTGGGCTTCGCTTCGATGTAGCGCCGGATCGCGTCGGCGTGCTCACCGAGAAACGGCCGATCCATCTGGCCGTACAGCTTCTCCACCGCCGCCACGGGGTTGGCCACCAGCTCGGTGAAGTGCAAATCGACGATGCGATCCGGAAGCTCCCCGGCTGCGCGCCGCTTCGCCAGGTGGATCATCATCTCGCCCAGGCCGGTATCGCCGGCCTCCGGGAGCTCCACTTCGTCGCTGCGCTCCCAGCGCACCGTGGCGAGCGTGCTCAAGCTCGAGGGCTCCGTCTTCAACGGATCCCGGTGCGTGTGCACCACCCAGGCGTCGGGATAGGTTGCGAAGAGCAGGTCGATGAACACAAGATACAGGGGCGTCTTCAGCACCCAGTTGCGCGGCGGGCCGCCGTACTGGAGCGTCTGGAGCAGCGCGCGGTGGTAGTCCATCGTGGCCGGGTAGTCCGGCACCCAGTTGGGCAGGTGGACGATCATCCCCCAGTGGCCGCCCGTGAAGCTCGGCAGCGTCAGCGTCACGCACTCGACGGGCAGATCCGAGCGCAGCTCGTGGATCGCCGCGAACTCCGGCTGCACGTCGGCCAGAACTCCTGCTCGCATTCGCCCATGGCCCGGCGCGCGGCCTCGGTCGCGCCGTCGAAGGGCAGCGGGTGCAACACCTCCCAGGCGAGGGGGGCGCGCGCGTTCGGGTCGAGGGCGAGCAGCTCGAACAGGATGGACGTGCCCGAGCGCGGCGGCCCGGTGATGACCAGCGGCGCCACGATCTTCTCGTCCGCGATGGCCGGGGTTTCGTTGCGCGCGTGGGTGAGGAGAAGCCGCGTGC
>JAZFWH010000035.1:0-22803 GCA_036482635.1 Myxococcota bacterium | reverse complement strand
AGGGTTTTCGGCGCGGTGCTGGCGAGACAATCAGTTTTGGGCGGGCGCGGTCCTCTCGCTGTCCGAGACGGGGTGTCTGTTCCGCATCTTTCGCGGGGGCGCCCCCAGCCGAGATCACCCTGCTCTTTCATCTTCCCTTCGGTCAGATGGTCTCGACGCCCGCACGACCAGTCCGCTGGAGTGCCGGCGGGGTGGGGCTCTCATTCCGGGATCTGCCCGGCGAATCGCGGTCCGCCATCGCGCGATACGTGATGGGCCGACTCGCCGCGTGACGGAAGACCGGGCGGGAAGAAGCAAAGCCTCTCCGCCACGCTCTCCGCACGCCAGGACGTGGGGAGTGACGACGCCGTCCCGAAGCCTTTCAACTCGGAATCCCACACGAACCTGCGCGGTGAAACGGGAAAGCAGGCGGAGTGCTGGTCGGGCCGGCGAGATTCGAACTCGCGACCTCCTGACCCCCAGTCAGGCGCGCTAACCAGGCTGCGCCACGGCCCGACCCGCCGCACGCATAGCGGGTGTCTGGGCTCCTGTCACGCCAGCCGTCCGGAGGGCGCTCTCGGCGCGGGTTGACCCTCCAGGGCGCGCCATCCTACCCTCGCGGCGCGCCCAGGAGGTCTCGTGGCGAAGCCGAAGACAGCACCGTGCCCCGTCGTGCGCATTCGCGTGCGCATCCAGGTGGGCGACAGCCTGATGGCGGCCTCGGACGACCCCCTGTTCCTGGGGCTGCGCGGGAGCTCGGGGCGCGAGTTCCGCCTGCACCCGGCCCGCGGCCGCTCGTTGCGGCGCGGCGCCGACGACCACTACGTGCTCGGCGCGCCCGACGATTCCGAGACCAACGTCGCCCACCCCGAGCTGAACGACCCCACCGCGCCGCCCTTGGACGCGGCGTCGGTCGAGGGCGTCTTCCTGCGCAAGGGCACCGAGCCCATCCCGAACGTGCGCGCGCTGGGTGAGATGGACGACCGCCTCGAGATCGCGGAGGCCGAGGTCGAGATCCACAGCGAGGGCCAGCCCAAGGCCCTGCGCTTCGCGCGCAGCGGCCCCATCTGGCTGGGCCTGGTGTGCGGCCAGAGCGTCGAGATCCCCCGCGTCAAAGACGGCTGATGGCAACGGGCCAGAGGCAGTGCTGGAGCGCCCTGGCGGCGGCGCTGGTCGGGCTCGTCGCGCCGGTGGCGCGGGCCGCCGACGAGATCCGCCCGGGCGCCTACTGCCCGCTCCCCGAGCCCGGTGAGAAGCCGCAGTGCCTCGAGCCCGCCCAGCGGGAGTACGGCGAGTTCTTCGGGGCCGTGGACGGGGGCGAGCTGGGCGACGCGCAGACGGCGCGGCTCGAGACGGACCTGGCCGCGGGCGCCGAGGGGGCGAATGCCTACCTGGCCCTGTCGTCGCTCGCCTACGGCTACTACCGCCTGGCCCAGCGCGCCGCCGCCACGCCGGGCGAAGACCCCGAGGTGGTGGCGCGCCTGGAGCGCTGGAACGCGCTGCTGGCGCGGGCCTACCAGGTGAGCCCCGACGACGCGCCCTACCGCGACGCCGTGCGGGTGGCGGCCCTCGACATCCAGGAGCGCTCGCCGAGCGTGAAGCTCCGCTGCCTCGACGCCGAGGGCGAGGCCGCCGCCTGCGACTCGACCGAGGCCGTGCTGCGCGCCCTGGGCCGGGAGCGCGACGAGACGGGCGTGCGGGGCGTGCTCGGGCGCCTGCTGGACCGATTGTTCGGAGCGCGTGACTCGTGAGCCCGCCGGGCCGCTCGCTGCCGAGGCGCATGCTGCGGGCGGTGACGCTCGAGGCGGACTTCTACGAGGAGGTGGAGGCCGAGCCGCGCTCGATCCGGCAGGCCACGGTCGTGGTGCTGCTGGCCGCCAGCGCCGGTGCGCTGGGCAGCGCGCTGGCCGGCTGGCCCGCCCTGCGCGTCGTCCTCGACCTGGTCGAGCCGCTGGTGCTGTGGCTCGGCGGCTCGCTGTTCGCCTACATGGTCGGCGCCACGTTCTTCCGCGGCCCGGAGACCGAGACCGACTACGCCGAGGTGCTGCGCACCACGGGCTTCGCCTTCGCGCCCGGCCTGCTGCGGGTATTCGCTTTCCTACCGCCGGTGGACCGGGTGGGATTTTCCATCACCGTGATCGCCGACCTGTGGGTGCTGGCGGCCGGCGTCGTGGCCGTGCGCCAGGCGCTCGACTTCACCACCCTGCGCGCGATCGGCACCTTCGGCACCGCCTACGCCCTGCTCTGGCTGGTGCTGGGGGGGGCGCTCTTCGCGCTCCCGTAGCCCGCGCGGCCGCGGCACTCCGCGCTAGAGCATCGCGCGGATGGTCTGGAGCTCTTCGCGGACCTTGCGGTAGCGCGCCCGGTGGTCCGACTCGAGCGCCAGGGCACCCGATTCGAGCGCTCGGTTCGTGCCGAACTCGCGCAGCTTCTTGCGCGCCCCCGCGATCGTGAAGCGCTGTTCGTAGAGCAGCTTCTTGATCAGCAAGATCATGTCGATGTCGCGCTGGCGGTACAGGCGCTGCTGCGAGCGCGACTTCTGCGGGGCCATCCAGCGGAACTCGGACTCCCAGTAGCGCAGCACGTAGGGCTTCACGCCCGTGATGCGGCTGACCTCTCCGATCCGGTAGTAGCGCTTGGGTGCGCTGCCCCCATCATCGGTTCCGCGCTGCACGTGACTCGCCATCAGCCTCCCCCCGGAGCCGGCGGCCCGACCCCCCCCTCGAGGCGCGGGACTCGACGCGTCTGGCGCCCCGCAGGTTCAGTGCTCGTCGCTCAGCCGCGGCGTGCCGTCCTCGTTCAACATGTTCTTTAGCACGAGACTCGGTTTGAAGGTCAGGACCTTTCGCGCTTCTAGCAGAATTTCCTGGCCGGTCTGGGGATTTCGCCCCTTGCGCGAGTTCTTCCCGCGCACGACGAAGTTGCCGAAGCCTGAAATCTTGACCTTCTCGCCCTTGGCGAGCGTGTCCTTGATCGCCTCGAACACCTTCTCGACCAGCTCGGCGGACTCCTTCTTGGAGAATCCGACCTGTTCGTAGATCTGCTCAACGATGTCAGCCTTGGTCATGGGCTCTCCTCTCGCGATTGGAGGGGCTTCATCGCAGCTCGCCGCCGAAGCGGTGCGCGAGCATTCGAACCACGCGATCGGTCGCCCGCCCCACCTCGTCATCGGTGAGGGTGCGATCCGAGCGCTGAAACACGAGCCGGAAGCCGAGGCTGACCTTGTCCGCCGGGACGCCTTCGCCTGCGTAGCGGTCGAAGACCTCGGCCGAGACCAGATCGCCGCCGGCGGTCTCGCGGATGGCGTCCAGCACGTCGCCGGCCGGCCGGTCGCGGCCGAGCACCACGGCGATGTCGCGCTGCACCCTCGGCTGGCGCGGCACCTCGCGGTAGCGCAGCTCGCTCCGCGGCAGCCGCTCGAGGGCGCTGAGCTCGAGCTCGATCACGGCGCAGGGGACGTCGATCTCGAACGCGGCCGCGACCTCCGGATGGATCTCTCCAACCGCACCGACCACCTGACCTCCCACCTCGAGGCCGGCCCCCGCTCCTGGGTGCAGGTACGGCGGAGCCGTCTCCCCCCGCAACGATGGCACATAACCCAGCTGATTCAAAAGCCTTTCTGCGAGGCCCTTGGCCTCGAAGAAGAGCGGCGGCCCGGGCTTCGCCTCCCACAGGCCCCGCTCCTCGCCCAGCGTCAGCACGGCTGTCAGCCCCAGCGGCTCGGCCGGGAGCTCACCCCCGCGCCCGGGCACGAAGACGCGGCTGACCTCGAAGAGGCGCACGCGATCCACCTGGTGGCTGCGGTTCTGGCGGACCAGCCGCAGCAGCGAGGGCAGCAGGGTGGTGCGCAGCAGGGGCTCCTCCTCGTTGAGGGGGTTGAGCACCTCGAGCGCGTTGCGCCGCGTGTCGTCCGGCGCCAGCCGCAGGCGGTCGGGGTCGCCGGGTCCGGCGAAGGGCAGCGAGACGCACTCGACCAGGCCACCGGCGACGAGGGCGTCGCGCGCGCGACCGGCGAGCTGCCAGGACGGCGGCTCTTGGACCGCCTGAAGCGGCGCCAGCGGGAGCGTGGTCGGGATGCGCTCGTAGCCGTAGATGCGCGCGACCTCCTCGGTGAGGTCCTGGTGGAGGTGGAGGTCGTTGCGGTGCGAGGGCACGCGGCACTCGAGCACTCCGGAGCCTTGCGCAGCGCACGCGACGCCGACCCGCGCCAGCAGGGAGGCCACCTCCTCGGCGGCGATCTGCGTCCCGAGCAGCCGGTTGGTGTGCGCGACCTCGAGGCGGATCGTCCCGGTCGCCGCGGGCGGCGCGCCGCGCACCTCCACCGCGCCCGGCGCGACCTCGCCGCCGGCGATCTCCGCCAGCAGGCGCGCGGCGCGGTCGGCCGCGCGCCCCACGCCCTCGGGGTCGACGCCGCGCTCGAAACGGTAGGAGGCCTCCGTGCGCAGCCCGTGGCGTCGCGCCCCGCGGCGGACCGTCCCGGGCTCGAAGTGCGCGCTCTCGATCAGCACGTCGGAGGTCGCCTCGTTCACCTCCGAGTCGACCCCACCCATCACGCCGGCCAGCGCGAGGGCGCGCTCGGCGTCCGCGATCACCAGGTCGTCCGGGTCGAGCTCGCGGACCTGGCCGTCCAGCGTGGCGAGCTTCTCGCCCGCGCGCGCCCGGCGCACCTCCACCCTCCCGCCCCGGATGCGCGCCAGGTCGAAGGCGTGGAGGGGCTGACCGAACTCGAGCAACACCAGGTTCGTCACGTCCACGACCGAGTTGATGGAGCGGATGCCCGACGCCTCGAGCCTTCCGACCAGCCAATCGGGCGAGGCACCCACGCGCACCCCGCGCACCACCCGCGCCACGTAGGCGTGGCAGGCGTCGGGCTCCTCGATCGCCACCTCGACCGCCCGCTGCGCGGGGACGCCGCCCTCCGGGGGCTCGGTCTCGGGAAGGCTCAGCTCGCCGCCGAACAGCGCCCGGACCTCGCGGGCCAGCCCCAGCAGCGAGGCGGTGTCGCCGCGGTTCGGCGTGATGCCGACCTCGAGCACGCGCCGCCCGACGGGCAGCGCCTCGGGCAGCGGCGCGCCGAGACGTGCCCCGGGGTCCAGCACCAGGATGCCCTCGTGCTCGTCGCCCAGGCCGAGCTCGCGCTCCGAGCAGATCATCCCCTGCGAGACCACGCCGCGGATCTTCGAGCGCTTGAGCTTCGTCCCGTCCGGCAGGCGCGTACCGGCCGGGGCTACCGCGACCTTCTGGCCGGCGGCCACGTTGCTCGCACCGCACACGATCTCCAGCGGCTCGCCCTCTCCCAGCTCGACCCGGCACACCGAGAGGCGGTCGGCCGAGGGGTGTCGCGCGCACTCCAGCACCCGACCCACCCGAATCGCCGAGAGGTCGGGAGCCGTGTCCTCGATCGCCACGTCCTCGAAGCCGCCGAGCGAGAGGCGCTCCACCAGCTCCGCAGCGGGGGGCAGCGGGACGAACTCGGCCAGCCAGTCGAGCGCCACGCGCATCAGAGCTGCTCCAGGGTGCGCAGGTCGCCGTCGAACAGCAGGCGGATGTGGGGCAGGCCGTGGCGGAGCATGGCGGTGCGATCGATCGCCATGCCGAACGCGAAGCCCTGGTAGCGGTCCGGGTCGATCGCGCAGCGCTCGAGCACCCGGGGGTGGATCATTCCGCAGCCGCCCCACTCGATCCAACCGTGGCCGGAGCAGGTCGCGCAGCCCTGCTTCGCGCAGAGCTGGCAGGCGTAGTCCATCTCGGCCGAGGGCTCGGTGAAGGGAAAGTGGTTGGCCCGGAAACGCAGCTCCACCTCGGGCCCCATCAAGTAACGGGCGAAGGCGTAGAGCACGCCCTTGAGGTCGCCGAAGGTCACGCACTCGTCGACCAGGAAGCCCTCGATCTGGTGGAAGACGGGGCTGTGCCGGGGGCTCAGGTCGTGGCGGTAGACGCGGCCGGGAGCGATGAAGCGGAACGGAGGCGTGCGCCCGGTCATGCTGCGGATCTGCACGTTGGAGGTGTGCGTGCGCAGCACGTGCCCGCCGGCGACGTAGAAGGTGTCCTGCTCGTCGCGGGCCGGGTGGTCGGCCGGGATGTTGAGAGCCTCGAAGTTGTGGTAGTCGGTCTCCACCTCCGGGCCCTCTTCGATCGCGAAGCCCAGCGAGCTGAAGAACTTCACCATGTCGCGGATCACGCGGGTGATGGGGTGGAGGTGGCCGGTCGGCGGGCCGGCGCCGGGCAGGCTGACGTCGAGGCGGCGCTCCTGGAGTGCGCGCTGCTGGGCACCCTGCTCGAGCTGGCTGCGGCGCTCCTGGACGCACTGCTCGATGCGCTGCTTGGCGGCGTTCGCGGCCTGTCCCACCCGGCCGCGCGCGGCCGGGTCGAGGCCTCCGATCGAGCGCAGCCGCTCGGAGACCGAGCCCTTGCGGCCCAGGTAGCGGGCTCGCACCTCGGTGAGCGCATGGGGCGTGACGGCCGCAGCGATCTCGGCGCGGGCCCGGCGCTCCAGCTCCTCGAGGCTCTCGGTCCGCGCCGGCATGCGGGATGGCGCGCCTAGGCGGCCCTGGACTTCGCCAGCTCGGCGAGTTCCCCGAAGGCGCCCGGGTCCGAGACGGCCAGCTCGGCCAGGATCTTCCGGTCGATCTCCACACCGGCGAGCTTCAGCCCGTTGATGAAGCGGCTGTAGGAGAGCCCGTGCTCTCGCGCCGCCGCGTTGATGCGGGCGATCCACAGCACGCGGAACTGCCGCTTGCGCTGCTTGCGGTCGCGGTAGGCGTAGCGCCAGCCCTTCTCCACCGCCTCGCGCGCGGTCTTGAGCAGGTTGCCCCGCCCGCCGTAGTAGCCCTTGGCCTCGCGGAGAATGCGCTTGCGGCGCTTCTTCGCGGCGACGCCGCGCTTGACTCGCGGCATGACGTCTCCCTCCTATCTTCTAGCGGTCGGCCAGCATCTGCTGGAGGCGCTTTTCATCCACCGGGTCGACCACCACCGACCGGCGCAGGTGTCGCTTCCGCTTGCTGGTCTTCTTGGTGAGGATGTGCTGCTTGTTGCTCTTCGACCTCACGATCTTTCCCGTCCCAGTGCGCTTGAACCGCTTGGCGGCGCCGCGGTGCGTCTTCATCTTGGGCATCTCAACCTCCCTCCGAGGGGCTCTGCTCGGCCACCGCCTTGGCCGCTTCCGCGCTGGCCGCCTCCTCCGCCCTGCGGATCTCGGCCACCGCCTCGCGGTTGGGCACGAGGATCATGGATAAGAACCGCCCCTCCATGCGCGGGGGGTTCTCCACTGTCGCGAGCGTGCCGAGCATCTCCGTCACCCGGTCCAGCTGGCGGCGGCCGAGCTCTCGGTGCACGAGCTCGCGCCCCCGGTACATCACTGTCACCTTCACCTTGTCCCCGTCGAGCAGGAAACGCCGCGCGTTTTTCAGCTTGAAACCCAGGTCGTGATCATCGGTGCGCGGCCGCATCTTGATCTCCTTCAGCGTTGCCGCGTGTCCCTTGCCCTTCCCGGCCTTCTTCTTCTGCTCGTACTTGTAACGCCCGTAGTCCATGATCCGGCAGACCGGCGGCTTCGACCCGGGCGCGACCTCGACCAGGTCGAGTCCGACTTCCTCTGCCTGCTGCAGCGCCACCTCCGGGGTCATCACCCCCAGCTGGGCGCCATCGCTGCCGATCACGCGAATCTCCGCGGCGCGTATCTGCTCGTTGATGCGCGGTGTGTCCTTCCTGGCGGCTCTTCTAAACTCGGCGATAACTCAGCCCTCCTGGCGAGCGGCGCTGCTGCGCCGTTCGCCGATTTCCCGGACGAGCGCCTCCACCATCGCGTCGATCGCGACGGCTCCGCCCTCCCGGCCCTGCCCCGCGCCGTGCCGGCGACGGGGCGTCACGGTCCCACCGCTCTGCTCGTCGTCGCCGACGACCAGCATCACCGGGACCTTCTGAACCTCCGCCTCGCGGATCTTGAAGCCGAGCTTCTCCCCGCGTTCGTCGAGGGCGACCCGGATGCCCGCGGCCTCGAGCCGGCGCTCGACGCTGCGCGCGTAGTCCAGGTGGCGCTCCGCGATGGGCAGGATCGCCACTTGCACCGGTGCCAGCCAGAGCGGGAAGTCCCCGCCGGTCATCTCCGTGTAGAGCGCGATGAAGCGCTCGAGCGAGCCCAGGATCGCGCGGTGGAGCATGGCCGGCTGGTGGTAGCCGCCGTCGCGGCCCACGTAGCGCAGGCCGAAGCGGCCCGGCATCAGCACGTCGATCTGCAGGGTGGAGAGCGTCCAGACGCGGCCGAGCACGTCGCGGAAATCGCACTCGACCTTGGGGCCGTAGAAGGCCGCCTCACCCGGCTTGGTGCCGCACGCGAAGCCGGCACTCTCGACCGCCTCGACCAGCGACCGCTCGGCCTCCTTCCACACGGCAGCGTCGCCCGCGAAGTCCCCGGGAGCGGTGGACACGGAGACCTCGACGCCCTCCAGCCCGAACGCGCGGTAGATCTCGCGCGTCATCTCGAAGAAGGCCGCCAGCTCGGTGTCGACCTGCGACGGCTCGCAGAAGATGTGCGCGTCGTCCTGGGCCATGGAGCGCACGCGCGACAGCCCGGTCAGGGTGCCGCTGCGCTCGTTGCGGTGCAGGCGCGAGAACTCTGCGAAGCGGATGGGGAGCTCGCGGTAGGAGCGCTTGCGAGCCTGGAAGAGGTGGCAGTGACCCGGGCAGTTCATCGGCTTGATGCCCAGCTCTTCCCCCTCGTCGCCTTCCATCAGGAACATCTCCTCGCGGAAGAGCTGGTAGTGCCCGGACGTCTTGAAGATCTCGGTGCGGAAGAGCTGGGGCGTCATCACCTCCTGGAAGCCGTACTTGGGGTAGAGCGAGCGCACGAAGTCGATCAGCCCGTTGTAGACCACCATGCCCTTCGGAAGGTAGAAGGGCGAGCCCGGCGCGATCGGGTCGAGCTGGAACAGCTCGAGCTCGGCGCCCACCCGGCGGTGGTCGCGCCGCCGCGCCTCCTCGATTCGCGCCAGGTGCTCCTCGAGCTCCTGGCGGGTCGCGAAGGCGGTGCCGTAGATGCGCTGGAGCATCGGGTTGGCTTCGTCGCCGCGCCAGTACGCGCCCGCGGTCTCGGTCAGCTTGAAGGCGCCGATCTGCTTGGCTGCCTGCACGTGGGGGCCTCGGCACAGGTCGGCGAACTCTCCGTGGCGGAAGACGCTGATCTCCTCGCCCACCGGAATGTCGTCGATGCGCGAGATCTTGAGCAACTCGCCGCGCTCCCGGAAGAAGTCTTTCGCCTCCTCGCGGCCCATCACCTCGCGGGTGAACTCGGGCTTGTCGGCGATGATCTTCTCCATCTCCTTCTCGATGCGCGCGATGTCCTCCGGCGCGAAGGGACGCTCCACCAGGAAGTCGTACTGGAACTTCTCCGAGTGGTCCGTGCGGCCGACGTCGATCTGCGCCTCGGGGTAGAGGCGCTTGACGGCGTCCGCCATCACGTGCTCCGCGGAGTGGCGGATGACTTCGCCTCCCGCGGGATGCTTGGCCGTGACGATCTCGAGCGACACGTTCTCCACCAGCGGCGTGCGCAGATCCACCAGGCGCCCGTCGATCCGGCCGGCCAGCGCCGCGCGCGCCAGGCCCTTGCCGATCCGCTGCGCCACAGACAAGACGGTCGATTCCGAGGGCACCTCCAGCGTCTTGCCGTCCGGCAGGCGAACCTGGATCTCGGTCATTGACGCGGGCGGGTCATGCGCTGTGCTGGCATCCGAGGCTTCCGGGCCGTCGGGGCGGGCGACGTTCGACGCCGCCCCGCGGTCCGTGGGGTCTGGTAGGCACGGGCGGGATTGAACCGCCGACCCCCACCGTGTCAAGGTGGTGCTCTCCCACTGAGCTACGTGCCTGTCTCGCGGCTAAAGACGCGAATTCAATACCGATTTCGATCTAGCGTGTCAATCGCAGCGGGTCCGCGCCCGCGGCGCTCCCCGACCGAGGAGGCGGTCCCCGGGGTCGACACGGTCTGCGCGCGCACGGTCAGCGTGTTGCGGCCCGTACCCAGCGGCGTGATGCGGAGCTCCGGGGGCGCCTTCTTGAGCAACGCCGCCAGCAGGTCGTCCGCGCCCTGGTCCGCGTCCACGGCCAGCACCGCGCGGCCCCTCTCGAGCTCGACGGGCAGCGCCGCGCGGACTCCGACGTCCTCCAGCAGCGTGCGGCGCAGCAACGCGTAGGCGCTGTAGCTCGTCAGGTCCTCGATCACGACCCGGAGCCGGTAGCGACCCGCATCCCCCGAAGGCGCGACGAGCAGACCGCGGGCCGCCAGGCGACGCCGAATGCGCTCCGGGTCGATCTGGGCCTCGACCACCACCACGTACTCCTCGCGCACGCCCGGCGCGTGGCTGAACAGCGCGGGGCGCTCCCCCCGGTCCTCGACGATGCGGTAGCGCGTGGTGTAGGCCAGGGGATCGTCGCCGAGCGCCTCGTCGACCCGCGCCGACTCGCGGGCATCGAGGTCCGGGAGCAGCTCGAGGGCCACCTGGCGGACGGCCTCGGCCAGGGCCGCCCGCAGCGCCCCGTCGCGCGGGGGCTCCTTCAGCGGCGCCTGGGGATCGAGCGGAACGGCGCCCACGGTCTCGATCCGGCGCACCTCGGCGGCCAGCGCGGACGCCCCGCACAGGGCGACGCCACCCCACGCCGCCAGTGCCGCCAGCGCCGCGATCCGCCTCATCTCGCCAGCTCCGTCACCACGCGTCCGAACAGACCGTCCACCTCCCGACGCAGGTTTTCGTCGGGCCGCACGCCGCCCAGCGCGGTGAGCGTCATCACGGTCTCCGTCTCGCCCGGGATCAGCAGGTGCAACGCCACCTCACAGTCGCCCGGGTGCTGCTGGAGGAGCTTGCGCAGCGCCGTGAGCCGGTGGTGCGAGGCCTCCTCGGCGCGCACCCGCACCCGCAGCCGCGAGGCGAGCTTCTCCTCCGCACGCTCCAGCTCGACCACGTTGCGCACCAGCACCTTGGGACGCTCCCCGGCCTCGAGGTTACCCGAAACCAGCAGGGGGACGGGGGCGGCTCCCGGGTCGCGCGCCAGCGCCCGCTGCAGCAGGCTCACGTGCTGCGCGTAGGGTTCACTGAAGATCACCAGGTCGAACGCCCCCTCGAGATCCTCCAGGGTGCCGAATGCCATCAGCGCGCCGCGGCGGGTTCGGGTCTGGCGCAACGCCGTGAGCAGCCCGCCGACCCACACCTCGCGGCCCACCCACTTCTCGGCGTCGGCGGAGGTCGCGTCGCTGAAGCGCTCCAGCAGCTTCGCCACCGACGCCAGCGGGTGGCCGGTCACGTAGAAGCCCAGCACCTCCTTCTCGGCTTCGAGCCGCTGGCGGTCGGTCCACTCGGGCGCCATCGGGAGCGCCAGCGCCGGCGGTCCCGCGCCGCCCGCGGCCCCGAACAGGCTCTCCTGTCCGATCTCGCGGTCGCGCTGGGCAGCGGCGCCCGCCTCCAGCGCGACGTCCAGCGCGGCCCAGACCGAGGCGCGGCTCTCGTGAAGCGAGTCGAAGGCCCCGCACTTGACGAGGCTCTCGACGACGCGCCGGTTGACCCGCCGACCGTCGATGCGCGCCGCGAAGTCGAAGACGCTCTTGAAGCGGCCCGCCTGACCCGAGCGCGCCTCCAGGATCGACTCGATCGCGCCCTCGCCGACGTTCTTCACGCCCGCCAGGCCGAAGCGGATGCCCTCCTCCACTACCGTGAAGTCGCGCGCCGATTCGTTCGCGTCCGGCGGCAGCACCTCCACGCCCAGTTGGTGTGCGTGCGAGATGTAACGCGCCAGCTTGTCGTGGTTGCCGGACTCGGTGGTGAGCAGGGCCGCCAGATACTCGCGCCGGTGGTTCGCCTTGAGGTAGGCGGTCTGGTAGGTGATCAGCGCGTACGCGGCCGAGTGGGACTTCGCGAAGCCGTAGCCGGCGAACTCGGCCATGAGCTGGAAGACTTCGTTGGCCTTGCGGCGTTCGATGCCGCCGGCTACGCAGCCGGAGACGAAGCGCTCGCGCTGCTTCTCCATCTCGGCGGGCTTCTTCTTGCCCATGGCGCGCCGCAACAGATCCGCCTCGCCCAGGCTGTAGCCCGCCAGGCGGTTGGCGATCTGCAGGACCTGGTCCTGGTAGACGATCACGCCCAGGGTCTCGGCCGTGAGCTCCTCGAGCTCTGGCAGCAGGTACTCGACCACGGTGCGGCCGTGCTTGCGGTTGACGTAGTCCTCCACCATCCCCGAGCCCAGGGGTCCGGGCCGGTAGAGCGCGACGATCGGGATCAATTCCACGAACGAGCGGGGCTGGAGCTTCACGACCAGGTCGGTCATGCCGGCCGATTCCACCTGGAACACGCCTTCGGTGTCGCCGTTGCACAGCAGCTCGTAGGTCGTGGGGTCGTCGAGGGGCAGCTTCGCGACGTCGAAGTCCGGATTGCCGCTCTCGCGGATACGCCGCTCCGCGTCGGCCAGCGTGGTGAGGGTCTTCAGGCCGAGGAAGTCGAATTTGATCAGCCCCAGCTTTTCGACGCAGCGCATGTCGAACTGGGTGACGACCTCGCCGGAGCGCGGGTCCCGGTACAGCGGCACGGTCTCGATCAGGGGACGCGTGCCGATCACCACTCCCGCGGCGTGGGTGGAGGCGTGGCGGGTGAGGCCCTCCAGGCGCCGGGCCGTCTCGAGGAGCTGGGCCACCTGGCCGTCGGCCTCCGCGCGCGAGCGCAGCTCTGGCGACTGCTCGACCGCCTGGTCGAGGGTGATCCCGAGCGTCTCGGGGACGAGCTTGGCGATGCGGTCCACGTCTCCGTAGGGCATGCCCATCACGCGGCCCACGTCGCGGATCGCCGCACGCGCCTGCAGCTTCCCGAAGGTGATGATCTGGGCGACGCGCTTCCCATCGTCCCCCTCTCCATCGTACTTTTCGGCGACATAGCGGATCACCTGATCCCGGCCGCGCATGCAGAAGTCGACGTCGATGTCGGGCATCGAGACGCGTTCGGGGTTGAGAAACCGCTCGAAGATGATGGCGTACTCGATGGGATCCACGCCGGTAATACCGAGGGCGAAGGCCACGAGGCTCCCCGCCGAAGAGCCGCGGCCGGGCCCCACCGGGATGGCCTGGCGTCGCGCGAAGTCGATGAAGTCGGCCACGATCAGGAAGTAGCCGGCGAATCCCATCGATTTGATCACGCCCAGCTCGTGCTCCATCCGCTTGACGTACTCCGCACAGCGCGGCGGGATCGGCTCGTCCGGCGCCAGGCCCAGCCGCGCGCGCAATCCCCGCCACGACTGTTCTTCGAGCACGCCCTCGCGGGTCAGGCCGGCCGCGACCTGGAACTCGGGCAGGTGGTACTGGCCCGTGTCGAGGGCGAGCTCGATCTCGCAGCGCTCGGCGACCTCGAGGGTGTTGGTCACCGCCGACGGATGGTCGCGAAACAGCTCCGCCATCTCGTCGCCCGACTTCACGTAGAAGCCCTGCCCGTCGAACTTGAAGCGCTTCGGGTCGTTCAGGTTGCTGCCCGTGCCGATGCAAAGCAGCGCCGCGTGGTGGTCATGGTCGTGTTGCTCGAGGTAGTGGGCGTCGTTGGTGGCCAGCAGCGGCAGGCGCAGGTCGACGGCCATCTTGGCCAGCTCGGCGTTGACACGGTCCTGGGCGTCGATGCCGTGGCGCTGGAGCTCCAGGTAGAAGCGGCCGTCGAAGATGGAGGCGAACTCCTCGACCAGCTGCCAGGCCGTGCGGGGCTGTCCGCCGGTGATGGCGCGCGAGACGCTCGACGACAGGCAGCCCGACGTGGCGATCAGGCCCTCGCTGCGGTCGCGCAGCAGGTCGAGGTCGATGCAGGGCTTGTAGTAGAACCCGTCGAGGTAGCCCTTCGAGACCAGGTACATCAGATTCCGGTACCCCGTCTCGTTCATCGCCAGCAGCAGCAGGTGGCTGATGGCGTCCATCCCGCGCTCGTCCCGCTCGCGCCCCTCCCGTTCGAAGCGCGATCCCGCCGCGACGTACACCTCGCAGCCGATGATCGGCTTGACGCCGGCCCGGCGCGCCTTCTCGTAGAACTCGACCGCACCGAACAGGTTGCCGTGGTCGGTGAGGGCGGCCGCGGGCATGCCGAGTGCCTTGGCCCGCTCGAACAGGGAGTCGAGCTTGATGGCGCCGTCCAGCAGCGAGTACTGGCTGTGGAGGTGCAGGTGGACGAACGGGGTGCCCGACACCCTGCCTACTCCCACTCGATCGTGGCGGGGGGTTTGGAGGAGATGTCGTAGACGACCCGGTTGACGCCCTTCACCTCGTTGATGATCCGGCTCGAGATCCTCGCCAGCACCTCGTCCGGCAAGCGCGCCCAGTCCGCCGTCATCGCGTCCACAGACTTCACGCAGCGCACCGCGATCGCGTTCTCGTAGGTCCGCTCGTCCCCCATCACGCCCACGCTCTGGATCGGCAGGAAGACGGCGAACGCCTGCCACAGCTCGTCGTAGAGGCCGGCGCGGCGGATCTCGTCGATCACGATGGCGTCGGCCCGGCGCAGGCACTCGAGGCGCTCCGCAGTGACCTCTCCCACGATGCGCACGGCCAGACCCGGTCCGGGAAAAGGATGCCGCCCCAGCAGCGGCTCGGGCAGACCCAGCCGGCGCCCGACCTCGCGCACTTCGTCCTTGAACAGCTCGCGCAGCGGCTCGACCAGGCGCAGGCGCATGCCCTCCGGCAATCCGCCCACGTTGTGGTGGGTCTTGATGGTGGCCGAGGGCCCCTTCACCGAGACGCTCTCGATCACGTCCGGGTAGAGAGTGCCCTGGACCAGGAAGCCTGCCCCGCCGCTGCGCTCGGCCTCTTCCTCGAAGATCTCGACGAACAGGTGCCCGATGATCCTGCGCTTGCGCTCCGGGTCGTCGACGCCGCGCAGCGCGGTCAGGAAGCGCTCTTCGGCGCGGGTGACGACCAGCGGAATCCCCACGCCCTCGCCGAAGATGCGCTCGACCTCTTCGTCCTCGCCGCTGCGCAGCAGCCCCGTGTCGACGAAGATGCAGCGGAGCTGGTCGCCGATCGCGCGGTGCACGAGCACCGCCGCTACCGAGGAGTCCACCCCACCGGAGAGGCCGCAGACCGCCACGGCGTCGCCGACCTGGTCGCGGATCGCGTGTGTGGCCTCCTCGATGAAGGCATCCATCGTCCACGAGGCGCCGCAGCCGCAGATGCGGTGGACGAAGTTCGCGAGCATGGCCGAGCCGCCCTCGGTGTGGGCCACCTCGGGGTGGAACTGCACGCCCCAGATCGGGCGCTCCGCGTGGCGCACGGCGGCGAACGGCGAGCTGTCGCTGGTGGCCAGCACCTCGAAGCCCGCCGGCAGCCGCAGCACTCGGTCGCCGTGGCTCATCCACACCACGCGCTGCTCGCCGCCCGGCAGGCCGGCGAACAGCGGATCCTCGCGTTCGATCTTGAGCAGGGCGCGGCCGTACTCGCGGTCGTCGGCCGGCTCCACGACACCGCCCAGGCCGTGGGCCAGGAGCTGGAGGCCGTAGCAGATGCCGAGTACCGGCCGCCCGAGCTCGAGCAGGCGCGGGTCGAGGCCCGGGGCGCCGGGCCCGAGCACGCTGGCCGGGCCGCCGGACAAGACGATCCCGGCCGGCTGCCAGGCGCGCAGGCCCTCGAAGTCGGCATTGGCCGGATGGATCTCGCAGTAGACGCGCTGCTCGCGGATGCGGCGGGCGATGAGCTGCGTGTACTGGGACCCGTAGTCCAGGATCAGAATGCGGTCGCGGTGGGGAGCGGAGGGCATTGGCCGTCAGCGGTCCCGATTCGTAGATCGGCCCGGAGGTCGGCCGGGATGGATGCATCGGGGGGCGCGCGCGATGTTACTCGATCCGATAGTTCGGAGCTTCCTTGGTGACGATCACGTCGTGCACGTGGCTCTCCTGGAGACCCGCCGCCGAGACCCGCACGAAGTGGGCCTTGCTGCGCAGCTCGCCCAGGTTCGCCGCGCCCACGTACCCCATCCCCGAGCGCAGCCCTCCGAGGAGCTGGTGGATGGTGCTGGTCATGCTTCCGCGGTACGGGATGCGGCCCTCGATGCCCTCGGGCACCAGCTTGCCGGCGTCCCGGACCTCGGCCTGGAAGTAGCGGTCGGCACTGCCGTCGGTCATGGCGCCGATCGAGCCCATGCCGCGGTAGACCTTGTAGGAGCGACCCTGGTAGAGGACGACCTCGCCCGGCGCCTCGTCGGTCCCCGCGAAGAGCGCGCCGATCATCACGCTGGACGCGCCGGCGGCGAGCGCCTTCACCACGTCGCCCGAGAACTTGATGCCGCCGTCCGCGATCACCGGAACGCCGGCGGGATTGGCCACCCGCGCCGACTCCAGGATCGCCGTGAACTGAGGCACGCCCACGCCGGCCACGACGCGGGTCGTGCAGATCGATCCCGGCCCGACCCCGATCTTCACCGCCGACACCCCGGCCTTGATCAGCGCCTCGGCGCCCTCCGCCGTTGCCACGTTGCCCCCGATCACGGACAGCTCCGGGAAGGCGCGGCGCATCTCCTCGATCGTGGCGAGCACTCCCGTGGAGTGCCCGTGCGCGGTGTCGACCACGATCACGTCGACCCCCGCGTCCACCAGCGCCTGGGCCCGCTCCATGCGGTCCTCGCCGACGCCCACGGCGGCGCCACAGCGCAGCCGACCGCGGTCGTCCTTCGAAGCGTGAGGGAAGCGCTCGCTCTTCTCGATGTCCTTGATGGTGATCAGGCCCCGGAGCGTCCCGTCGGCGTCGACCACCAGCAGCTTCTCGATGCGGTGCTCGTGGAGCAACTCCTTGGCGCGGTCCATGGTCGTGCCGGGCGGGACGGTGACGAGCCCCTCGCAGGTCATCACCCGGGAGATCTCCTGGCGCGTGTCCCGCACGAAGCGCAGGTCCCGGTTGGTGAGGATGCCCACGGCCTTGCCGTCGCGGGTGACGGGGACGCCCGAGATGCGGTAGCGCGCCATCACCTCGAGGGCTTCGTGGATGCGCTGCCCGGGCCGCATCGTGATGGGGTCGACGATCATGCCGGATTCCGAGCGCTTGACCTTGTCGACCTCCGCCGCCTGGACGGCCACGGAGAGGTTCTTGTGGACGAAACCGATGCCGCCGTTCTGCGCCACGCAGATGGCCGCCTCGTGCTCGCTGACCGTATCCATGGCCGCCGAGACCAGCGGCATGTTGAGGGCGATTTCGCGGGTGAGCTGTGTCTGGATGTCGACGTCGCGCGGGAGGACGTCGCTCGCGCCGGGCACGAGCAGGACGTCGTCGAACGTCAGGCCCTCGTCGATGCGGTGGTCACTCATTTCGTCCAGACCCACTTCCGGCGGGACGCGGGATGGACCTGCGCACCCGCCGCCCTCTCGGTGCGCGGCTACGCTGCGTCAGGCTGACCTCATCGAACGCTTTCGGACGGTAGGAGCGGAACTGAAAGACACGCCCGAAAGGTGCAAGCCGTGCGCCGGTGCGCCGCGCCCCCCAATTGGGCGCGCAGTTTAATCGCTGATCGCGGTCCGGTCAACGGAGCGGCGCCACGCGCAGGCGGTCGCCCGGCGCGCGAGACGCCGTTTCGGGCTCTCGGCCGCCGTCAAGGCAGCAGGCGTCCCAGCATCTCCCGAAGCAGCACCGGAGCCTCCTCGGCCCCCTCGAGCGGGATCAGGAACAGCGAGGCTTCGTCCATCAGCGAGAGGTGCTTGCGCAGCTCCTCGGGGGTGACGCGCTCGCCCTTCTGGAGCAGCAGGATGTGCAGCAGCCGCGCGCGCGGCAGCTTGCCCAGGACCCCCCGCACGCCTTCCAGCGCCTCGACGGCCTCCGCCACCGGTCCCGAGAGCACCAGCAGCACGCCGAGCGCGCCGTGGGTTGCCAGGGGCCAGAGCGGGGCGAAGAGCTGCTTCGCTGGAAGCTGCACGAGCTCGATGCCGAGATCGGCGTCCACGGCGATCCGACCCAGGCGGCCCAGGTGGTCGGCGCCGACGCCCTCCGCAGTGCCCTCGTCGATCTCGACCCCGTGAATCCGCCCGAGCAGGCGCAGCAGCGCCCGCAGCGCCTCCGCGTCCGAAGCGACCACGACCAGCTTCGCATCCCGAGCCGCCTCGCCGCGCGGGCGGGCCAGATCGACCCACTCGCGCAGGCGCGCGGCGTCGGTGGCCGTGAACAGCTCGCCGGCCACCTCCGCCAGGCCGCTCTCGCGCCGCAGCTCGACGATGTCGCGTTCGATCAGCGTCTGGAGGGTGCGCAACACCTGGTAGTCCGGGTAGGCGCAGTGATCGACGACGTCGCGGACCGTCGAGTAGGACTCGAGGACCAGCAGCACCTCCTGGGTCAGCGGGTGGATCACGTTCGGTAGCGCGGAGCGGCGGATCTTCAAGGTGACCTGCGCCTCGCGGGGAGGCAGGTCCACCTTGAGCCGCTCCCACTCCTTCAGCTGCCGCAAGCCCTCCCGCAGCAGGTCACGCGTCGGCTTCTGGATGGTCGGCTCGATGTTCACCGGACTCGGCTTGAAGGCGAAGCGGCCGCGCTCCCAGGCCAGCAGCCGGTACAGGGCCTTCTCCGCCTCCACGGATCCGACCGCCGCCTGGACGACCTCGCCGCCGCGCAGCAGGATGCGCCCCCTCTCGGCCCGGCCGTGGGGTTCGGTGCGATCCAGCTCCAGGGTCCCGGTCCGATGGTTGGCGTGGAAGAGCTGGAGGAGGTCCGCCACCGAGACGTGGGCGAGCTGCCCCTCCACCCCACCTTCCTCGTCGGCCTGCGCCGCGCCCGACGACTCCCGGTGGACCACGAATGCCTGAAGGCAGCGGGCGACCGTGTCCGGGTCCGCGCCCGGGGGCAGGACCTGGCCGTCCAGGTCGTCGCGCTCGGCATCGGCTTCGCTATCGCAGAGGAACAGCACGCCGATGCCCTGGGTGCGCGGGTTCGCGTGGAGAATCGCGGCGAGCTTGGCACCGTCGATCAGCGGCAGGTCGAGGGTCGCGAGCACCGCGGCGGGCATGTCGGCCAGCGCGATCTCGAGGGCCTCCGCTCCTTGGCTGCTCGTACTGCAGACCAGGCCGTGGCGGGTGCAGGCCTCGACGATGCGTCGGCTCCGCTCGGCGTCCGTGTCGGCGATCAGCACCCGCGTGGTCACGACCCCTCCCCCGGCGCGGGGGGCCGCTGCCCGGTCCGCTCCTGGGCGAGCTCCAGCATCTGGGGCACGGCCAGCTCCCGCTGCAGTCGGAACGCCAGGTGCTCGACGAGGCTGCGGTCGTCCGAGTGGAACATCCGCACGCCCTCGGGCCCGTCGTCCGCGTCGCGCACGAGCAGGTAGGCCGCCCCCTCGCCGTAGTGGAGCAGGAACGGAGCGAGGTCCGGGGCCCGATCCGGCGCGAGCCAGGTGACCGCGGGTCCCGCGTCCTTCGGCTTCTCCCCGTCGGCGACCACCGCGATCGCCGTGTGCGTCGCGATTCCGCCCAGCGCCTCCAGGCCCTCGCGCACCGCGTCTGCCAGGGCCGGTCCCGGCGCGACGAACACCAGGCCCCGGTCGCGCGGGCGCCGGCCGAGCTCCCCGAGCACGAAGCGCGCGATCTCGCCCGCGGTCTCCGGCGGCTCCGGCTTTCCGCCGCGCAGCAGGGCCTCGAGGGCCTCGGCGAAGGACAGCCGGTCCAGGCCGAGCTGGCCCACCAGGCTGCGGCTCTCCTCCTCGATGCGGGTATCCAGCAGCGCCGCCAGCAGCTCGAACTGGGTGCCGTCGATCGGGTAGGTGGCGGTCGCGAGCTGGGGCGCGCTGCGACCGGTGGCCTCGATCGGTGCGAACAGGTCGCCGCTCTCCAGATCGCGCCGAGCGCGCTGCTTGAAGACCGCGGCCCCAAGGGCATCGGCCTCGGGCAGCAGGGCGCAGAAGGCGGTCTCCCCGTCGACCGCGAGCACGTCGGTGGCGCGCAGCAGGCCCTGGAGCCGGTTCGCAACCTCGGCGCGCCAGGACTGGAGCTTCTCCGGACCCAGGCGCTTGCGCAGCTCCTCCAGCGGCCCCAGCTCCAACTTGAACACCGAGACGCTGCGCCCGAAGCGGTTGGCCTTCTCGATCTCGTTGCGCGCCACGTCGTCGAGGTACTCGCGGATGTAGGCACCCGTGGCGGGGTCGCGCAGCGAGCGCCGCTCGAGCGTGCGTACCCGCAGCGCATTGGCGAGCGCCGGCTCGGCGTACCCCAGCAGCTTCTCCGCCCGCGAGCGGTCGCCCTCGCCGAACGGTTCGCCGCCCAGCCGGTCCGTGAGGCGGGCCACGCCCACCAGGCGCGACTGGCGCCGCAGTGGCAGGTAGATGTCCTCCGCGCCGCCGCCCGCCCGGGGCGCGCCGCCTTCGCGCAGCTCCGGGGGCAGGTCCTCGAGCGTCAGGGCCGCCGGCTCCTCGTCCAGGCGCACCAGGCCCCGCGCGGCCGCCAGCACCATCCGATCCGGTTCGTCGTCGTCACTGATCCACAGCACGCCGCCCTGGGCCTTGGTCAGGACGCACAGGCCCTCGACGACGCGCTCGGCCAGGGTCGGGACGGAGAGGCACGAGTAGAAGCGCAGCGCCCACTCCAGCAGCGAGTGCTCCGCCAGGTAGTCGATGTTCTCGGCGAGCAGGCGCGCGTGCTCGTCGCGCAACCGCCGGTTCTGCATGATCCCCTCGAGCGCGGTGGCGAGGGTCTTGCGGTCGAACGGCTTGAGCAGGTAGTCGGTGGCGCCCAGCTTCATGGCGTCGACGGCGGTGCGCACGTCGACCACGCCGGTGATCACCACGATGTCCTGATTCGGGTTGCGCTCCTTGACCCGGTGGACGAGCTCGTTGCCGTCCATCCCGGGCATCACGAGATCCGTGATCAGGATCTCGAAGTCCGAGTGCTCGAGCATGCGAAGGGCTTCTTCACCGCTGGACGCGGTCTGGGCTTCGAAGCCCTCCTCCGTCAGCATGCCCTCGAGCAGCTCGCGGAAGTAGCGCTGGTCGTCGACGGCCAGGATGCGCCCCTTGGGCATCGGTCCTCCTCACACACCCCGAGCTTCGGCCGGCGGGCCGAGCCCGCGGCGTTTGCCCAACGGCTTCGAGCGATTGGCGCTCGGAGCTGCCGCCCGGTCATCCCCCGAAAGCGACGCCCCGCCCCCGCTCATCGGCCGGCGGCGCGTCTGGCTTCATCCCTGCTCGCACGGGCTCGTCCGCGAGCCGATCGATTCGTTGCCCGATCAGCGAGTGCGGAGTGGCCTCCGCGATTCGCACCGGGATCACGCACCCCGGCTCCGGCGCTTTTCGCGGATCGGGCCCGAGGTTCACCACCCGATGGTAGGGGTCGCGCCCATGGTACTGGGCCCCGCCGCGGCGGCTCGGGCCCTCGACCAGGACCTCGGTCGTCTCGCCCACCCGCGCCCGATGGGCGGTGAGCGTGAGCTCGCGCTGGAGCTGCTGGAGCTCCTCGAGCCGCGCCTGGGCGGTCTCCGCGGGCACGGCGTCCGCGAAGCCGGCCGCGGCGGTGCGGGGCCGTGCCGAGTACTTGAACGAAAAGCTGTCGACGAAGGCCACGCCGCGGACCTGCGCCAGGGTCTCCCGGAAGTCGGCGTCCGTCTCGCCGGGGAAGCCCACGATCAGGTCGGTGGTGATGGCGATGTCCGGGCGCGCCGCCCGCAGGCGCTCCACCAGCCGGCGGTACTCGTAGGCCGTGTAGCGCCGCCGCATCCGCTTCAACACCGGGTCGGCACCGCTCTGGAGCGGCAGGTGGACGTGGGGACAGAGCTCCGGCAGCTCGCCGTGAGCGCGGACCAGGTCCGCGTCGAAGAAGAGCGGGTGCGGGCTCGTGTAGCGCAGGCGCGCGAGGCCCGGAATCGCCGCCAGTCGGCGCAGCAACGCAGCGAAGGGGATCGCACCGGGCGGGGCCCGCCGGCCATAGGCGTTGACGGTCTGGCCCAGCAGCGTGATCTCACGCACCCCCCGCGCGGCCAGCGACTCCGCCTCGGCGACGATCGTCTCGGCCGGGCGGCTGATCTCGCGCCCCCGCGTCAGCGGCACGATGCAGAAGCTGCAGAACAGGTCGCAACCTTCCATCACCGTGACCCACGCCCGGCCCGGCGACGCGTCGGCGAAGTCCGGGTGGCGCTCGGGCAGATCGAACCGCTCGAGCGAGCGCGTCTCCTCGACCCGCGTCTGGCGCGAGCCGAGCCGAGCGGCCTCGGCCATGGCGGGCACCAGCCGCAAGTTGTGGGTGCCGAACGCGAAGTCGAGGTGGGCGAAGCGGCGCAGCAGCGAGTCGCCCACCTGCTGGGCCACGCAGCCCCCGACGCCGAGCACCCGGCCCGGGGCGGCCTCCTTCCAGGTGCGCAGGCGGCCGAGGTCGCTGTAGAGGCGATGCTCCGCCTTCTCGCGGATCGAGCAGGTGTTGACGATCAGCAGGTCCGCCTCCTCGAGCCGCTCGGCGGGCAGGTAGCCGCCGTGGCAGAGGAGGTTCGCCACCTTCTCCGAGTCGTGGACGTTCATCTGGCACCCGTGGGTGCGCAGCAGGAACCGTCTCGGCGCGTCCAGCCCGTCCAACCGGCTCAAGCGGTCCTCCTCGGTCGGCGACGTCGCGCGCGGGGGGCTTGCGCGGGAGTGGAGCGCGCACCGCCGGGGCCAGCGGGCGCGCGTCGGAATCTACCGGAATTCGCCGCGGGCCCGCAAATCCCGGTACCTCCGGAGCACAATCTCGAGTAACGTCTTGCGCTAAATACCCAACTACCTGAAATGTATTGATTTTAATGATCCTATCGGCCCCGAGCTGCCGCCGTCGCTGGCCAAAATACGGTTTGACTAATCGAGGCAGGCAGAGCATAATCCCTTCGAGCCAACCGAAGCGGGGGATTCA
>JAZFWH010000034.1:0-5303 GCA_036482635.1 Myxococcota bacterium | reverse complement strand
TGGACATCGCCTCGCTGGCCCGCCCCGTGTCGAGCTGGCTGGCCCGCTGCGACTCCGCCGAGACGCTCGCCGAGGCGGCGGCCGAAGCCATCGCCGCCGCGCGCCGGGGTGGCGTCGCGACCCTCATCGTGCCCCACGACGTGCAGCTCGCCCCCGCCACCGGGCTCGCCAGGTCGCCCCGCCCGGCCCCCCCGCCCGCGCCGTCCGCGCCGGCGGTCGAGGCCGCGGCCGCCCTGTTGCGCCGGCCGGGACCGGCGGCCCTCTACCTGGGCGGCGCCGGCCTCGGGGTGCGCGGTCTGCGGGCGGCGGCGCGGATCGTCGCCGTCCGGGGCTGCCGGCTGCTCTGCGACACCTTTCCCGCGCGGGTGGAGCGAGGGCGCGGCCTGCCCACCGTGGAGCGCCTGCCGTACTTCCCGGAGGACGCCATCGCGACCCTCGCGCTCCAGCAGCAGATCGTGTTCGCGGGGGCGCGGCCTCCGGTTTCGTTCTTCGGCTACCCGGGCGTCGCCAGCCGACTGGTTCCGAAAGACTGCGAGTGCGTCGCGCTGGCGGGAGTGGAGGACGACGCGGCGGACGCACTCGAAGCGCTGGCCGACGCCCTGGGCGCGCCGGCGCGGGCCCACCCGGCCGCGCCGCCGCTGCCCGCGCCGCCGTCGGGCGGCGCGCTCGGCCCCGACGCCGTGGCGGCGACCCTGGCCCGTCTGCAGCCGGAGGACGCGATCGTGATGGACGAGGGCCTCACCGCGTCGGTCCCCTACTTCGCCGCCGCGGCCGGCGCGGCGCCCCACAGCTACCTGGGACTCACCGGGGGCGCGATCGGCCAGGGACTGCCGTGCGCGAGCGGCGCAGCGCTGGCCTGTCCCGACCGGCGCGTCATCGCGCTGCAAGCCGACGGAAGCGGCATGTACACCCTGCAGGCGCTGTGGACCCAGGCGCGCGAGGGTCTCGACGTGACCAACTTGATCCTCGCGAACCGCGGCTACCGGATCCTGAATTTGGAGCTGGCGCGCGCGGGCGTGGCGGAGCCCGGCCCGCAGGTCGCCGCGCTCACGGAGCTGGAGCGGCCCGCCCTGGACTGGGTGCGCCTGGCGCGCGGCTTCGGCGTGCCCGGGGTGCGTGTGGAGACGATGGAGGCGCTGGCAGTGGAGCTCGAGCGCGCCCTGGCCGAGCCCGGCCCGAGCCTGCTCGAGCTGGTCTTGTAGCGGCCGGTGCGCCGCGGTCTCGCTGAGGGCGGCGCCGTGGCGCTGCGGTCAGGCGTCGACTCCGACCAGCGCGGCGCTCGCCTCCCACAGGCGACTGGCGAGCGCGGGGTCGCGCGACGCCTGCGAGGAGCGCTTTTCTCGCTGCTTCGCGAAGTACTTCCCGCTCACGCCATCCAGCTCGGGGGCCGACGCGGCGTAGATCGACGTCGCCGCGCCGTCCGCCGGCGAGAGAAAGAACGGCTTGAGCAGCGCGGTGGCCACCCGGGCGAACGCGCCGTTGTTCTTGCCGAGCTGGCTCGCCACCGGGCCCGGGTGCACGCAGTTCGCGGTGACTGCCGTTCCCTCCAGGCGACGCGCCAGCTCGTAGGTGAACAAGATGTTCGCGAGCTTGCTGGTCCCGTAGACGCGCATGCCGCCGTAGTTCGCCTCGCTCTGCAGGTCGGAGAAGTCGAGGCGTCCCCACTTGTGCGCGTCCGAGGCCACGTTCACGATGCGCGACGGCGCACTCGCCACCAGCCGCTCGCGCAGCAGGTGGGTCAGCAGGAAGTAGGCGAGGTGGTTGACGGCGAAGGTCGTCTCGAGCCCGTCGACCGTCGAGGAGCGGCGCAGGTTCACCACACCGGCGTTGTTCACCAGCACGTGAAGCTCGGGCTGCACGGCCAGGAAGTCGCCGGCGAGCCGGCGGATCTCGGCCACCGACGCCAGGTCCGCCAGCATCAGCTTCACGTCGCCGTTGCCGCTCTTGCGCGCGATGCGCGCCCGGGCGCGCTCGCCGCGCTCCGCGTTCCGGCACACCAGCACCACGCGCGCGCCGTGCTGCGCCAGCCCGAGGGCCGTCTGCTCTCCGATCCCGGCGCTCGCGCCGGTCACCAGGCAGGTGCGCCCTTCGAGCAATCCCCTGGCCACGCGACCCCCCCCGGCTCCCGGCGAGCCAGTCTAGCCGAGGCCGCCCGCCCGCGAGCCGCGGGCCGGACGCGCCTCGCTGGTAGCATCGCGCCGTGGCCGCCGGAAACGGGGAGGTCTGGATCTTCGGCTACGGCTCGCTGATGTGGCGGCCGGGGTTTGCCCACCGCGAGCGGCGTCCCGGCTTCGTCGCAGGCTTTGCCCGGCGCTTCTGGCAGGGCTCGACGGACCACCGCGGCGTGCCCGGCGCGCCGGGCCGCGTGGTCACGCTGGTGCCCGAGCGGGACGCCGTCTGCTGGGGGGTGGCCTTCCGCGTGGACTCGCGCCACCGGGCGTCAGTCCTCGCGCGCCTGGACCAGCGCGAGAGAGGGGGCTTCACCCGCGCCTGGCTGGAGCTGTGCTTCCGCGCGCCCGCTCGGCGCCGGGTGCGGGCGCTGGCGTACGTGGCCGAGACGGCGAACCCCAACTACCTGGGGGAAGCCCCGCTCGAGGCGATCGCCGAGCAGGTCCGCTGTTCGCGCGGCCCGAGCGGCTCCAATGCAGACTACGCGCTACGGCTGGCGCGGACGCTGCGCGCTTTGGGCGTGCGCGAGCGGCACGTCGAGGCGCTCGCCGAGCGCTTGCCCCAATCTTCCCCTGAGGGATAGGTAAGTTCGGCTAGAAAGAGTTTTCCACGATCGCGGAAACGCGTTTCCTATCCCTCGGGGGGCTGTGTGAAGCCAGGATCGCAACCGGCTGGAACGGAAGAGGTTTTTCGTGACTCGCGGTCCGCTTTTGCCTGGAACGGATCTTGCTGTCCCATCCGGCCGTGGGAAGGGCTCACGCTGTTTCTGCGCACGCGTTGGGGGCTTTCAGTATGCGCTGGCTTTCTCTCGCTGCGGGTATGACCTCTGTGCAGAATCGGTGGGCCCGGATGCCGTTGCGGCTGTTGGGGGCAGGCCTCCTGGCCCTCGGCCTCTTCACTGCGTCCGAGGCCCGGGCTCTCGCCTTCACGCTCCAGAGCCCGCTGGTGATCGACGGCACGAACAACGCGGGCAGCGGCGTGTTCGGAACGATCAATCCGGTTCTCACCACCGCCGGGGCCCTCGGGCTGACGTCCGGCAACACCAACTTTGCGCTCACGGACGTGCTCATCGTCGATGTGACCCTGAACGCCGGCTCGGCCTCGGTGGGCGGGATCGAGTTCGGGGACTCCGGGGCCATATTCGGGGAGCCCGTCGGGGCTGGGTCCTTTGCCGACGTGGGCGATCAGGCGCCGAGCGCCGTCTTGCACGTGCCCTTTGACTTCATCATCGGGGGGGTGGGTCAGTTCACGTTCCTTCCGAATCAGCTCGACGCGAACGAGACGAGCGTGCGGCTGTTCGTGACCTACTCACCCGGCCTCGTCCTGAACGCCGGCGACACTGCCAACTTCATGATCAGCAGCGGGGCCAACTTCACCGTCCAAGGCATAATCGTCCCCGAGCCGGGCACCTTCCTCCTGCTTGGCGGTGGACTCGCGGTCCTGGGCGCGCGTGGGGTTCGCACGCGTCGGCGGGTCCGTTAGCTCCGGGGTTTCGCTTGAGCGACGCGCGGTTCGGGCCTGGCCGATCCCGCAGAAGTCATCAATAAGCGAGCGCACTTATCGGCGCCCCAGCGGAGGGAATACGATGCGCGCGAACAGCTTGATTCTGGGACTCCTCGCAGTGCCGCTGCTGATCGCGGGCGCGTCGCCCGCCTGGGCGCTGCCGGATCTGTCCGGCACGGTGATCATCGAGGAGCCCAACGGCTCGCCCGGTCTCTGCGACCAGCCCTGCTTCCGCGCCGAGAAATCCTTCGAGGTCTTCCTGGACGGCAACCCGACCGGCCCCGGCGTGTGTGCAGCGGGTGAGAACACCTTCCTCTACACGATCACCCACATCGGCGGGAACCCGCTGTTGCCGCCCAACCCGCCCATCATCCTGCCGATCATCGAGTTCGAGGTCGAAGTCGACAACGTCGCCGTCAACGTCACATCGGCGGGCTTCATCCCCGGTGTCGGCGTGGCCCCGAGCCTCACGACGATCAATACCATCGAGAACGTCGTGACGTGGGACTTCCTGGCTCCGGCAATCTTCGTCGGGCAGTCGAGCGAGACGCTCTTCATCTGCTCGCCGCTCCCCGCGGGCGGCGTCAGCGACACCATGGTCGGCGTCAATGGGGCGGTCGCCCTCGACGCCCCAGGTACCTGCGTGGGGCCGTTCGAGCCGGACGACTGCGAGATCGAGGTCGACAAGACCTGCTGCATCCCGAACCCGCCCACCCCGGCGACCTCCGACTGCCAGGGCCAGGTCATCCAGCTGACCTTCGAGTACCAAGGCGGGAGCTGCGCCAACACGACGAATACCCAGAGCGGCAAGGTGAAGTGCAGCGGCGACCCGGGCTTCGGGCCCACCGTCGACATCGACATCACGAAGCACCCCAGCGTGATCGTCGCCAGCCCCGACACCGGGCTCGCCATCGGCGACACGTTCATCATCTTCTCGACGTCCGCAGAGAGCGTGCTGAAGGCCGAGACCAAGTTCGACGTGACCGGCAGCTTCAACGGCAACCCGAGCACCCAGAGCCTCAGCATCCATACCTCGTGCTCGCGGGCCCTGAACGCCGGCGACGTGTTCGGCAGCGTGAGGCTGGTCGAGATCCAGTCCACGCTCGGCGGGACCATCAACGAGGGCACGCCGGATCCCAGCGCCACGGCCTGCGATCCGCCGGATGCCCCGGATGGCACCGAGTGCCAGGCCAAGCTGGCCGACTCCGTCTGGGAGTACACCGGGCTGGACTGCGTGGAGCCGCTTGCGAACCCGCAGAGCGGTCAGGCCGAGTGCAGCGACGAGGGCGACCTCACGGAACCCCCCATCCCGGTCGACCTGATGGTGACCTACATTGGGAACAAACCCAGCCAGCACACCGTCTCGCCGGAAACCAGCGGGATCAACGTGGGCGACACCTTCCGCGTGACCGCGTCGGGGTCCAAGTCCGGCATGGCTCCCAACATGGAGCTGCTGATCGCGGACGCCGGCGGCGTGGTGCAGTCGGTGCGGGTCCACGTCTCCTGCTCGCAGCCCCTCGCGCTGGGCGACGAGTTCGGCGCCATCAAGCTGGTCGAGTTCACCGACGTGCAAGGTGACGTGGTGCAGCTGCCGCCGGCCGGTGGCCAGACCACCTTCGACGCCTGCGCGG
>JAZFWH010000033.1:0-15165 GCA_036482635.1 Myxococcota bacterium | reverse complement strand
ACCATCCTCGACCTGATCGGCGTCGCCGAAGGCGCAGCCGGCCTGCCCGGTCGCAGCCTGAGACCCGCCTTGCTCGGGCACGAGCGTCTCGAGGCGGGCCGCCCCGTCTTTCTGCACCGGGGGCACTTCCGCGAAGGCATGTTCGACGGCGCCGTGCCCGTCAAGGGCGAGAAGTACGCGATCGTCGCGAACCGCTGGAAGTACATCGACGGACCGGAGCAGGGCACCCGTGAGCTCTACGATCTCGAGGGCGACCCGGCCGAACGGATCAACCGCTACTACACCGCGCCAGACCGGGCCGCCGAGCTCGCCGCGCGGCTCGCCGCCTGGCGCAAGACCTACACCACAACCGGCTCCGAACCCGAGGTGGCACCCGAGGACCGCGCCGCCCTGGAGGCGCTGGGCTACACCGAGTAGACGAGGGCGCCCGGGCTTCAGCTCCCAACCGCCGAAGTCTGCACGTAGGGCTGGTCGGCCCGGTAGAGCGCGAGCCGCTCGCGGATCGTCGCACTCAGGGCCTCGTCGCCCCGCGCGGCAGCCAGGGCCGCGGCCTCGCTGGCGGCGCGAACCGCGTCGTCGAAGCGACCGGCCGAGGCGTAGGCCGCGGCCAGGGTGTCGAGGACGGCCGGCTCCCGTCCGGTCTGCGAGGCGGCTTCCTCCGCCAGGGCCACCGCCTGCTCGGGCCGGCGCAGCCTCTGCTCTTCGCAGGTCGCGAGGATCCAGGCGAGGTTGTTGGAGGTGGAAGGCCAGCCGGGCCTCAGCTGGAGTGCCATGCCGTAGGAGCGGATCGCCTCTGGGAAGCGGCCCTCGCGCTCCGAGAGGACACCGAGCCCCGCGTGGAGGTCGGGGGAGGTCTGCCCCAGGGCGACGGCGCGCTCCAGGTGGGCGCGGGCCTCGCGGCCGCGCCCCCTATCGACCAGGACAAGGCCCAGCTCGAGGTGGGCAGCCCCGTTGCCGGGATCCAGAGCGAGCCCCTGCTCGTAGTGCGCGATCACGTCGCTCGATTGGTCGCGCTCCGCGAAGACCCGCGCCAGGCCGAAGTGGCACACGGCGCCCCGCGGCCGCAGCAGCCCAGATTTCGCGTAGAGCTCGAGAGCGCGTTCGAACTCGGGGCGGGCCTCCCGGAAACGCCCCGCCCCCAGCAGGGCCAGGCCCAGGTGGGTGCGGGCGTGCGCGTGGTCGGGATCGAGGCCGAGCGCGCGCCGGAACTCGTCGATCGCGTCCTCGAAACGCTCCTGCTCCAGCCGCAGGTCACCGAGCCCCACGCGCGGCTCGGCGGACCGCGCGTTCGTGCGGACCGCCCGCTCGAACGCGGCTTCCGCCTCGTCGAAGCGATCCTCGCGCAAGAACGCCTGGCCCAGAGCGTTCTGGGCGATGAAGCTGTGCGGGACGAGCGCGGTCGCCCGCTCGAAGACGGCGATCGAGTTCGCCCAGTACCCCACCTGGAACCAGGCGCACAGCGCGAGCGCGGCCACAGCCGCGGAGGCACCAGCCGCGAGCGCCGCCCGACTCCAGCGCCGGCGCCCGAGCAGCGCGGGCACCCCCCAGGCGACCGCGATCGAGAGACCGATCATCGGCAGGTACATGTAGCGGTCGGCCCGCGCCTGGTTGCCCACTTGCACGAGACCGATCACTGGAACCAGCATGCCCAGGTACCAGAGCCAGCCGACCAGCAGGTAGGGCCGCGCGGCCGCCAGCCAGGCGGCGCCGGCAGTGGTTGCGGCCAGCGCCGCGCCCGACGCCGCGGCCCACCACGCGGACTGGTCCGCCTGGGGATGGGGGTAGAAGGGGGATAACCCGCTGGGCCAGAAGCTCTTCGCCACGTAGACGACGTAGGAGTCCAGCGCGTTCATCACGCGCTGGCCGAACGGGATCAGCTCGGCCGACACCGTGGCGCCGGTGGAGCGCTGCACGACCAAGGTGACGACGGCCACCGCCGCCGCGATGGCCAGCAGCGGCAACTTCTCGACGACCGCGCGGCCCAGCAAGCCCGCGTCCGGCATGCGCAGGGCGGGATCGCGCCGCAGGCGGCCAAGCGGCCAGTAATCCAGCAGCAGCAGGACGAGGGGGAGTGTCACCAGCATCGGCTTGGACAGCAGTCCGGCCGCCACGCAGAGCAGCACGGCCAGGTAGCGACCGAGCGAGCGCGGGCCCTGTGCGTAGCGCGCGTAGGCGTAGAGCGTCAGCGCGAAGAAGAAGCCGCTCAGCGCGTCCTTGCGCTCCGAGGCCCACGCCACCGACTCCACGTGCATCGGGTGCCAGGCAAATACGGCCGCAACGAAGCCACTCGCCCAGACCGAGCCGGTCATGCGCGCCAGGGCGAAGAAGAGCACGACCGCGGCGAGTGTGTGGAGCAACGCGTTCGACAGCAGATAGCCGGCCGGCTCGGGACCGAAGAGCGAGGCGCTGAGCTGCAGGGAGATCGTGGTGAGCGGGTGCCAGTTGTCGAACGAAGGGGCCGCGAAGGCGCGCAGCGCACCTTCCAGGGACGCGCCCCCGACCACGTCGGGATTCTCGGCGACCAGCGCCAGATCGTCGTAGATGAGGAAGTCGTGCCCGCGCACCTGTCCGTACAGGGCGAAGGTGACCACCGCCAGCATCAATGCGATCGGCCACTGCGGACGCACCGAAGCCAGCCTAGCACCGGGCCGCGGCGCTCTCAGCGTTCCAGCAGCTCCAGCTTCTCGGCGCGTTCGAACTCCCGGCGAAGCGCCCGGTAATCCCGTTCGCTGAACGCGCGAAAGGTGCTGTCGCCTCGTTGCCGCCAGTAGATGGGGGCCTCGGACAGAGGGTCGCGCCGGAAGTGCGCCCGCTTCAGGTTCCGAACCAGGACCTTCTGGGTCGCGGTGTAGTCGAAGCTCTCGACGATGCGGACGAAGTCGGGGACCCACTTGCGATCCATGCTGCCCTGCTCGACCAGGCGCTCGCAGAACTCGAAGAACTCCCGCGGATCGAACCGGGCCCCTTCGCGAAGCTCGAGAGCCGCCATCACCAGCTCGTCGGAGACGGCGCAGGGCACCCCGTAGGCGACCGCGAGCTGCACGCTGGGATGCTCGCTGAGCAGGCGGGCCACCTGGGCCGTCGAGAAGTTCTCCCCGTCCTTGCGGATCCAGTCGTCGGTGCGGCCGTCGAAGAACAGGTAGCGCTTGCCCTCGCGCACGAGCACGTGCCCCAGGTCGCCGGAGTGGAACACGCCGTCGTGGTACTTGGCGGCATTGGCTTCGGGGTTGTCGAAGTAGCCCTGGAAGAGGCCCGCGTCCGGCGCGACCCGGCAGATCTCACCGATCGCCTCGGCGTAGTTCGCGACCCTGCCCCGCTCGTCGAGCTGCGCGGGCGGGCACTCGCCCCCGTCCTCGCGCAGGATCTTCACGTGCGGGTCCGCGATCTCGCCGGTGCTACCGCGCGGATCGCCCTTGCGCCGGAAGCTGCTGATGGCCGCCTCGGTGGATCCGTACAGCTCGTGCACCTCCTCGAGGCCGAACCAGCGACTGAAGCGGTCGATGTCCGGGGGCGAGGCGCCGTTGCCGACGGCGAAGCGCAAGCGGTTCCGCGGGTTCTCGGTGAGCTCCGCGCGGATCCTCTGCTCTTCGCCGCCGAACTGCTTCTCCACCGCGCTCAGGACGTAGTGCACGGGCTCGCCCACGTAGTTCCAGTAGGTCACCCCGTAGCGGAGGACGTCTTCGACGAAGGCGCTGGCGCTGAAGCGCTCGCGCAGCGCCAGGCTCGCTCCGCACCAGAAGCTGCCCATGAAGCCCATGAACATCGAGTTCGAGTGGAAGAGCGGCATGCAGGCGTAGCCGCGATCGTCGGGGCCGATGCCGACGATGGCCCCGATCCCCAGGCCGCTCGTACACAGCTTCAAGTGATCGTTGTTGATGCCCTTGGGCAGACCCGTGGTGCCCGAGGTGTAGATCACCATGAGGTTGCGATCCGGCTCGACCGGGACGTCGGGCGGCGAGAGGGTCGCCCCCGACTCGGCGACCTCGTCGGCGAGCCGCCGTTCCAGGTCGAGCTCGGCGGGCAGCCCGGCTTCCGCGCCGCCCCGCACCAGCAGGTTCTCGGCGGGCACGTGCTTGAGCTGGCCGCGGATGCGCTCCACCTCCGGGTAGAAGCGCTGGTCCACCACCAGCAGCCGCGCGCGCGAGTGGTTGATCACCCCGGCCAGCGTCTCGCCGCGCAGGCTCGGGTTGACCCCGAACAGGGTCAGGCCCGCGTAGCCACAGCCGCCGAACAGCGAGAGCAGCTCCAGGTGGTTCTCGAGCAGCATCGCCACGTGGCCCGGGCGGCGCTCGTCGCTGCGGCCCAGGCGCCGCAGCAGGAACTGCGCGGTGCGGACCGATTCGTCGCGGAACTGCCGGTAGGTCCAGCTGCGATCACCCTCGACGAGTAGGACCTTCTCGGCGGTGGCGGGGTGATCACCGCGCGCTTCGATCTGCTCCCCGAGGGTGAACGGCGCGTCGAAGGTCGGTGCCTCGGTCACGCGCCCTCCTCCTTCTGGGCCGCGATCTTATCAGGTTTCGCGACGGGGCCCGGTCCGGCGGGCGCGAAATCTCGACGCGGCTGTGATAGAACATGGGACCCCACTCACGCGCAGGGAGAACGACGGGCGATGAGTCAGTCGAGCAGCGCCGTGCCCGCAATCGAGGGCTGGTTCCGGATGGAGGCCGACGGTCCCCATCTGCTCGGCACGCGCTGTGTCGCGTGTGGGACGTACTTCTTCCCGAAGGAGTCGAGCTACTGCCGGAACCCGAGCTGTTCCGGCACCGACCTGGAGGAAGTGCCCCTGAGCCGGCGCGGCGTGCTCTGGTCGTACACCAACAACTGCTATCCGCCGCCGGCACCCTACGTGGCGCCCGATCCCTTCGCTCCGTACGCGGTGGCCGCCGTCGAGCTGGACAAGGAGAAGATGGTGGTGCTCGGCCAGGTGGTCCCTGACGTCGGCGTCGACGAGCTCGAGGTCGGCATGGAGATGGAGCTGGTGCTCGACACGCTCTACGCGGACGAGGAGCGCGAGTACCTGATCTGGAAGTGGAGGCCGGCCGCCGCGTAGCGGGCCCTGGCCGGGAGGAGCTGGAGATGGCAAACGAGGTGGCCGTACTCGGCGTCGGCATGCACCCGTGGGGGAAGTGGGGCAAGAGCTTCGTCGAGTACGGCGTCGTGGCGGCCCGCAGCGCCCTCGAGGACGCCGGCCTCGAGTGGAAGGACATCCAGTTCGTGGCGGGCGGGGACACCGTGCGCAACGGCTACCCGGGCTACGTGGCCGGCGCGACCTTCGCGCAGGCCCTGGGCTGGTCCGGGGTCCCGGTCGCGAGCTCCTACGGCGCGTGCGCCACGGGTGCCCAGGCGATCGACGTGGCGCGCGCGCGAATCCTGGCGGGGCTGTGCGACGTGGCCCTGGTGGTGGGCGCGGACACCGCACCCAAGGGCTTCTTCGCCCCCCAGCAGGGCGCGCGGCACGACGACCCTGACTGGCTGCGCTTCCGGCTGCTCGGGGCGACGAACCCCATCTACTTCGGTCTGTACGCGCGGCGTCGCATGGCCCTCTACGGGGCCACCGAGCACGACTTCGCCCGGGTGAAGGTGAAGAACAGTCGCCACGGCTACACCAACCCCAACGCCCGCTACAAGAAGACCTTCAGCATCGAACAGGTGCTGGAGTCGCCGATGGTCTCCGACCCGCTGCGACTCCTGCAGATCTGCGCCACCAGCGACGGCGGTGCGGCGGTCGTGCTGACCAGCCAGAAGTTCGCGAAGCGGCACACCAGCCGCCCGGTCGTCATCGCGGGAGTCTCGACCGTGACGCCGCGCTACCCGAACGCGCTGATCGAGATGCCGAACTTCGCGACCGACTCGGCGGTGGGCGTGGAGCTCCCGGACACCCCGTTCCGGGACTCGATCGCCCGAGCGGCCTACGAGGAGGCCGGGCTGGGCCCCGAGGACCTGAGTCTCGCCGAGGTCTACGACCTGTCTTCGGCGCTGGAGCTGGACTGGTACGAGAACATCGGTCTGTGCAAGCCCGGCGATGCGGAGAAGCTGCTGAACGACGGCGCCACCACACTGGGTGGCCGCATCCCGGTCAACACCAGCGGCGGTCTCGGCTGCTTCGGCGAAGCCGTCCCGGCCCAGGCGATCGCCCAGGTATGCGAGATCAGCTGGCAGCTGCGCGGTCAGGCCGGCGACCGACAGGTCGAGGGCGCGCGGGTGGGGCTGACGGTGAACCAGGGCCTGTTCGGCCACGGCTCGTCGGTGATCGCGAAGCGCTAGAGCCGCTGCGCGGGAGTCCGACCCGCTCAGCTCCGCTCGCGCACCAACTTCGAGATCACGATCCGCTCGCCGTCGGGCCGGATGTCGTCCAACGACTCCACCAGCGGCAGGCTCTCGATCAATTCCTCGAGCCAGGCGCGCTCTTCCGGCGTCATCGGGTCGAAGCGCAGGCCCGCACCGCCGGTCGGGTGCTTCCACACCACCCGCGCGTCGAAGATACGGGGCTCCTCGCGCCGCCCGCCGTAGATCGCCAGCGAGATCGGGGTGCCCACCGCCAGGCCCTGGTGGCGGTCGAGCCGCACCCCTTCCAGGGAAAGGTCGCGCCCGAGCACGGCCTCTTCCGCATCCGCGTTGAGGGTGATGAGCTTGCGCATGTACTCGCGCCGCGGCTGGCTGCGCCGATCCTTGGGGGGCAGCTCCGGCTCGATCTCGAGCTCGGGAAGCGCCAACGGATTCTGCGACGCCGCCCGCTTGCGCGGCTTCGCCGCCTTGCGCCGCTTCGCGGGCTTGGGCGGCTTCGTCGTCTTCGCCGGCTTCGCGGCCGCCGTGCGCTTGCGCGCCTTGGCCTTTTCCCCCGGCTGCTCCGGCGCGTCGTCGGGGCGCGGCGGCGGAAGCCCCAGCGGCGTGATGCGGGTGCCCAGGTTGCGTCCGTCGAGGATCGACTTGAGCCGCAGGTGCGCCTGCCGCTCGAGGCCTTCGAATACCACGATCAGCGAGTAGCCCTCGCCCCCCGAGCGCTTCGCCTCCGAGGTGCAGTGGGTGACGCACCCGGTCAGGGTCAGATCGGAGCCGCCGGCGACGTCCGTCGGGAGCCGCACGACGGCCGAGGAGCCGGGCATGGCCCGCTCGTTCGCCAGCACACGGCAACCGCGCCGGGAGAGCTCCTGGAGCCGGCCGTCCTCCCACTTTCCGCCGAGCCAGTAGGCGAGCTCACAGCTCACCAGCAGGCGTTCGTTGTGACGTCGCTCCCTGCCCCCGTACAGGACCTGGAGGAAGAACAGGCGCATGGCCTCCGGGTGGAGCCTGGAGCTGATCAGGTAGTGGACGCCGAGTCCCCGCAGCCGCTCCCGAAACGGCAGGAAGTCCTGCCCGTGTGCGCAGACCCAGATCGGCAGGGTCCGCCTGCCGCCGGACTTCACCAGCTTCGACACCTCAGTGGCGTAGCGGGGCGAGGTCACCAGCAGCTGTCTGGGTAGGAAGACGCCCTGCTGCAGGTCCGCCCACATGCGGTGCTCGAACACAACCCCGATCTCGGCGATGGCGTTGCGCACCCGCAGCAGGTCGCCGTCGTCCAGGACCAGTATCCACGGTGCACTGCCCATCAGCGCCCTGTTTCGGCGGGTTCCGGAGCCTTCTGAAGTCCCGATGCCGCACCTTGCGTACGGCTGAGGCGACCGCCCGCTGGCAGCGGGCGGTGGCGTCTGCGAGACTGCCCACGCGATTCGGGGCCCGCGCCCCACCCGGAGAGGCCCCCCATGCCCGCCCCCAGCCTTTCGATCGAAGAGATCTCCGACCGCATCCAGATCGACGACCTGCTGACCCGCTACACGGTGGCGATCGACACCAAGGACTGGAGCCTGCTCGACACCTGCTTCACGCCCGACGCCCAGGTCGACTACACCACCTCCGGGGGAACCAAGGGCCCCTACCCTGAGGTCCGCAAGTGGCTCGAGAAGGCGCTCTCGGTCTTCCCGATGACCCAGCACTTCATCAGCAACACCACCGTGACGATCGAGGGCAACGAGGCCCGGGCGCGCACCTACGTCCTCAACCCCATGGGCTTCCCGAAGGACGACGGCAACCTGCACATCTTCACCGTCGGCGCGTACTACATCGACAAGCTGGTCAAGACCGAGGCGGGCTGGCGCATCGCGGACCGTTTCGAGGAGCAGGCCTTCCTCGAGGGCACCCTGCCCGAGGCGCTCAAGATCCCGAGCTGAGCCAGGGCTCGCGCGCCCGCCCCAGACGCGCGCAGCTCCACGCGCGAAGACCCCAGCCGCACTTCAAGGATTCCCCGGATCCGGCCGACAGGGAGGCGGGTACGCGACCTCGCGTCGTGCAGCCCACCTGCATCTTTTCACCGGTGCGGGAAGGCGGCGAAGATGGAGGCCTGGGCCCAGGCCTGGCTGGCCCGACAGTGCAAGATGGTCCCGGGCGCGTCCCGGGCGGTGCTCGTGCTGGGCGCGGCCGACCGCGGACCCTTCTCTCCCGTCGCCGCCTGGCCGGACGACGCGGCGGCGCCCTGCGCCGAGCTGCTGGGCGCCGCAGATCTGGCGATGACCGAGCGGCGCGGCGTGATCCAGACGCGCAAGCCGGCGCACGACACCGGGGCGCCGTCGTGCGACGACATCGCGGTGCCCCTGCTGGCCGAAAGGCGCCTGCTCGGCGCGGTGGCCATCGCGGTCCCGAGCCGAGCCGAGCCGCAGCAGCGCGCCGTCGTGCACCTGCTCAAGATCGGCGCCTCCTGGCTCGACCTGCTGATCCGCCAGCAGACGCCCCCCGCCAACGACCGCCTGGTGGCGGTGCTCGAGCTGATCGCCACCGCGCTCGAGCACGAGCGCTTCCAGAGCGCGGCGACGGCGCTGGTGACCGAGCTGGCCAAGCGGTTGGCCTGCGAGCGGGTGGCGCTCGGCTTTCGCCGGGGCGTGCACGCGCGCGTGGAGGCGCTATCCCACAGCGCGCGCTTCGCGCACCAGGCCAACCTGATCAGCGACATCGGGGTGGCCATGGACGAGGCCCTGGACCAGGCGGCGACGGTCCTGCACCCGCCGCCTGCGGACGGGCCCCCTCGGCTCGGGCGCGCCCACGCCGAGCTGTCCCGTCAGCACGGCGCCGGCTCCGTGTGCAGCGTGCCCTTCGGCGAGAGCGGGCGCGTGTTCGGCGTGCTCACCCTGGAGCGACCCCGCGGCCGGCCGTTCGATCCGCCGACCGTCGAGCTCTGCGAGCAGGTGGCGTCACTGGCGGGCCCGATCCTCGACCTCAAGTGGAAGGACGACCGCCGGCTCGCCGCGAAGGCAAAGGACTCCCTGCGCGCCCAAGTCGAGAAGCTCACCGGGCCGAAGCACCTGACGTTCAAGGCGATCGCCGCCGCGTGCCTGGCCGGGGTCGCCTTCCTGTCGCTGGCCGGCGGGGAGCATCGCATCAAGGCGCGGGCCAGCGTCGAGGGAACGGTGCAGCGCGCCATGGTCGCGGCCTTCGACGGGTACATCGCCGAGGCCCACGCGCGCGCTGGAGACATCGTGAAGGCCGGCGACCTGCTCGCCGCCCTGGACGGCAAGGACCTCGAGCTGGAGCGCGTGAAGCTCGCCAGCCGGGGGGACCAGCTCGCCAAGCAATACCGGGGCGCGCTCGCCGTCCACGACGCCTCGCAGGCGCGGATCCTGCGCGCCCAGATGGACCAGGCCGAGGCGGAGCTAGGGCTGCTCGAAGAGAAGCTGGCGCGCACCCAGCTGGTCGCGCCCTTCGACGGCATCGTCGTCAAGGGGGACCTGAGTCAGCTGCTGGGCTCGCCGGTGGAGCGGGGCCAGGTGCTGTTCGAGTTGGCCCCGCTCGAGTCCTACCGCGTGATCCTGGAGGTCGACGAGCGCGAGATCTCCCGCGTCGAGCTGGGCCAGCCGGGCCGGCTCGGCTTGTCGGCGATGCCGGGTCGCACCCTGCCCCTGCGCGTCAGCAAGATCACGCCCGTCTCGACGGCGGAAGACGGACGCAACTACTTCCGCGTCGAGGCGCAGCTCGACGACTCACCCGGTTTCCTGCGGCCGGGCATGGAGGGCATCGGCAAGATCGAGGCCGGGCGCCGCAAACTGATCTGGATCTGGGCCCACGGTGTGATCGATTGGATCCGCCTGTGGGTCTGGACCTGGTCACCGTAGGGCAAGCGCGTGGCGAAGCCGCTGTTCAGCGACTCCTGGTACCGCGTCGCCGCACTGCTGCCGCGGCTGCGCAGTCACACCCGGGTCCACCGGCACGACTACCGCGGCCAGCTCTGGTACGTGATCCAGGACCACTCGTCGGGGCGGCATCACCGCCTCAGCCCGTCGGCTTACGCGATCGTCGGCCTGATGGACGGCGCCCGCAGCGTCCAGCAGATCTGGACGGCCGCGACGAACCGGCTCGGCGAGCGGGCTCCGACCCAGGACGAGACCATCAAGCTGCTGGGCATGCTGCACGCCGCGGACCTGCTCCAGTGCGACGCGACGCCCGACAGTCTCGAGCTCTTCCGCCGCTTCCAACGACATCAGCAGACGAAGCTGAAGCGCAGCCTGCTCAACCCCATGTCGATGCGCTTTCCGCTGTTCGATCCCGATCGCTTCCTGACCCGCACGCTGCCCTTCGTGCGGCCCCTGTTCTCCCGCTGGGCGCTGCTCGCCTGGCTGGCGGTCGTCGCGAGCGGGGCGGCGCTGGCGGGCGCCCACTGGCCCGAGCTCACCGACGAGCTGGCGGAGCGCGCCTTCGCGCCCCAGAGCATGCTGCTGCTGGGACTGACCTTCCCGCTGCTCAAGGGCCTGCACGAGCTCGGTCACGCCTACGCGACCAAGGTCTGGGGGGGAGAGGTCCACGAGATGGGCATCATGCTGCTGGTGCTGATGCCGGTCCCCTACGTGGACGCCTCGGCGTCGTCCGCCTTCCCCGACAAGCGCCGGCGCGTGGCGGTCAGCGCGGCCGGCATCGTCGTCGAGGTCTTCCTCGCCTGCCTCGCGCTGTTTGCCTGGCTGAGCGTCGAGCCGGGCCTGGTGCGGGACCTGCTCTACAACCTGGTCCTGATCGGCGGCGCCTCGACGATCCTGTTCAACGGGAACCCCCTGCTGCGCTTCGACGGCTACTACGTGCTGGCGGACGCCATCGAGATTCCGAACCTCGCCGCGCGCTCGACCCAGCACATCGGCTACCTGATCCAGCGCTACCTGTTCGGCGTCCAGGAAGCGCAGTCGCCAGCGACCTCCCTGGGAGAGCGCCGCTGGTTCGTCGCCTACGCGGTCGCCGCGTTCGTCTACCGCGCCTTCGTGATGGTGGCCATCGCGCTCTTCATCGGCAGCCGCTTCCTGGCCGTGGGCGCGCTGCTGGCGATCTGGTTCACGGCCAGCCAGCTGGTCGCGCCGGCGCTGCGCCACCTGGCCTTCGTCTTCCAGAGCCCGCGCCTCCAGCGAACGCGAGCTCGTGCGGTGACGGCGACGGCGGCCATCGCCGCGGGCCTGGCGCTGTTCCTGTTCCTGCTGCCCCTGCCGCTGCGAACCCGGGCCGAGGGCGTGGTGTGGATGCCCGAGCAGGCGCAGGTGCGCGCCGGCGCAGAGGGGTTCGTCATGCGCATCCTGGTGGCGCCGGAGAGCGCCGTGCGCAGCGGCGAGCCGCTGGTCGAGGTGGAGGACCCCCTGCTCGAGGCGCAGCTGCGGGTCGTCGAGGCCCGATGGCGGGAGCTCGATGCCCGCTACCGCGCCGCCTGGTACGCGAATCCCGTGCAGGGGGGCATCGTCAAGGAGGAGCTCGTCGCGGCGGAAGCCGACCTCGTGCGAGCCCGCGAGCGGGTCCGCGAGGTGGTGATCCTGAGCCCCTCCGACGGCACCTTCGTCGTGCCCGGCGCCCAGGATCTGCTGGGTCGCTTCGTGCACCAGGGCGAGCTGGTCGGGTACGTGATCGATCCGGCCCGGGCCACCGTGCGCGTCGCGGTGCCGCAGTCGGACGTCGGGCTGATCCGCCAGCGCACCCGGGGCGTCGAGGTGCGGCTCGCGGACCGGCTGGCGGAGGCGCTCCCCGCGTCGATCCAGCGCGAGGCGCCCGCCGCCACCAACCGCCTGCCGAGCCCGGCTCTGGGCCGCAACGGCGGCGGTCCCTTCGCCCTCGACCCCGAGGACACCGACGGCACCCTGGCACGCGACAAGCTGTTCCAGTTCGACATCGAGCTCCCGCCCCGGGCGCTGCCGGAGTACGCCGGCGGGCGGGTCTACGTGCGTTTCCACCACGGTACGGAGCCGCTCGCGCAGCGTTCGTTCCGCGCGCTGCGCCGGCTCTTCCTCAGGCAGTTCGGTGTCTAGCGCCTCGCTGCGCCCCGGGGCCGCGCTGGGCTTCTACCCGGAGCGGCGGGAGGAGACCGACGGCCGGCTGGAGCGGACCCTGGCGGGCGCGCTGGGGGCCGCGGCTCGGCGGGTGCGCTTCGGCCGCTCCGGACTCGCGAAGATCGTCGACCGGGTTGCGGGGCACGCAGACGCGCTGCGCGGTCGCAGCGACGCCGAGGTCTCCGCGCTCACGCGCGAGCTGCGCACGCGGATGGCCGGCGAGGGGCTCAGCGACGAGCTCGTCGCCCGCTCGTTCGCGCTGGTGCGCGAGGTCTCGGAGCGGACCGTCGGCATGCGCCCGTTCGACGTCCAGATCGTCGGCGGCTGGGTGATTTTGCAGGGCATGCTGGCGGAGATGCAGACCGGCGAGGGCAAGACCCTGACCGCCACCCTGCCCGCTTGCAGCGCCGCCCTGGCCGGCATCCCCGTGCACGTGGTCACCGCAAACGACTACCTGGCCGCGCGCGACGCCGAGCTGATGCGGCCGGTGTACGAGGCGCTGGGACTCACGGTGGGGACCGTCACCAACGAGCTGAAGGACCCCGTTCAGCGCCGCGCGGCCTACGCCTGCGACGTCACCTACTGCACCAGCCAGCAGGTCGCCTTCGACTACCTGCGCGACCGGCTCGTACTGGGCAACGCACGCGGCCGGCTCACCCTGGCCCTCGAGCGCCTGCACGACCCGAACGCGCGGCTGCACCGCCTGCTGCTGCGCGGGCTCTGCTTCGCGATCGTCGACGAGGCGGACAGCGTACTGATCGACGAGGCGCGCACGCCACTGATCCTCTCCAGGCCGGTGCGCAGCGCGGACCCGCCCGAGGTCTACGGCCAGGCGCTCTCGCTGGCCCGCCGCCTGGAGCGGGGCGCCGACTTCCAGCTGAACGAGCGCCACCGGGAGGTGCTCGTCACCGATCGCGGCGCCGAGCGCGTGGCCCGGCTGAGCGCCGGGCTCGAGGGACCCTGGAAGGATGCGCGGCACCGCGAGGAGCTGACGCGCCTGGCCCTGAGCGCGCTCCATCTGTTCGCCCGCGACAAGCACTACCTGGTGCGCGACGGGAAGGTGCAGATCATCGACCAGAACACCGGCCGCATCATGGCCGACCGGTCCTGGGAGCGCGGCCTGCACCAGCTGATCGAGGTCAAGGAGAACTGCGACGTCTCGCCTCCCAAGGAGACACTGGCGAGGATCAGCTACCAGCGCTTCTTCCGCCGCTACCTGCGCCTGGGCGGCATGACGGGCACGGCGCGGGAGGTGGCCGGCGAGCTGCGCTCGACCTACGGCCTCGAGGTGGTGACCGTGCCGACCCATCGCCCCATGCAGCGCCAGGCCGGGCCGACCCGCGTGTACGCGACGACGGCGGCCAAGTGGCTGGCGGTGATCGCCCACGTCCGCGCGTTGCGCGCCCGGGGCCGGCCGGTGCTGGTGGGCACCTGCTCGGTGGCGGCCTCGGAGCGTCTGAGCAGCCTGCTCAATCGGGCCGGGCTCGAGCACGAGCTGCTCAACGCCCGGCAGGACCAGCGCGAGGCGGAGATCGTCGCCAGGGCCGGTGAGCCCGGCCGCATCACCGTGGCCACTGGCATGGCGGGCCGCGGCACCGACATCGCCCTGGCGCCCGGCGTGGCGGAGGCCGGCGGCCTCCACGTGATCGCCACCGAGCCCGGCGAAGCGCGGCGCATCGACCGCCAGCTCTTCGGGCGCTGCGGCCGCCAGGGCGATCCGGGCAGCTACGAGGCCCTGCTGTCGCTGGAGGACGACCTCCTCACCCTGCACCGCCCCCGGGGTCCCTTGAAGCTACTGCGGAAATTGCGTCGCTCCGATAGATCGTTGGCACGACGTGTAGGCGAGGTGTGTGTCTCGCGCGCGCAGCGTGCAGAGGAGCGGAAGCACGCCCGCATGCGGCGCGATCTGCTGAGGCTCGAGGAGTACCTCGGCAACGTGCTCGCGTTTGCAGGCTCGATGGAATAGTACGCCTTGACTGCATTCCCGAGAGCTCGGGTCGCGTTCGTCGTGGCCCTCACGGTCCCGCTGGTGTCGGGGGCGGACCCGTCCGCCCCGCGGCCGGTGTCGATCGACCTGGGCACCGAGGAGCTCGAGTGCGTGATCGAGCCCCACGCGCTGATCGAGCTGGGCAGCGCCGTGGAGGGGGTGATCGAGTCGATCGCCGTGGAGCGCAGCGACCTGGTCGAGGCCGGCCAGGTGCTGGCCCAGCTCGAGTCCTCGGTGGAGAAGGCCGCGGTCGCCGTGGCGCGCGCCCGGGCGGGGATGCAGGGCGAGGTGCTCTCGAAGCAGGCGGGCCTCGAGTTCGGCGAGCGCCGCAAGGCCCGGGCCGCCGAGCTCTACAAGCAGAAGGCGCTCTCCTACCACGAGCGGGACGAATCGGCCACGGACGCGAAGAGGGCCAAGGCCGAGCTGCGCAAGGCCAAGGAGAACAAGCGGCTCGCCCAGCTGGAGCTGCGTCGCGCGAACGAGGCGCTGGAGCGCCGCACGCTCCGGAGTCCGATCGCCGGGGTCGTGGTGGACCGGCTGATGTCGCCGGGCGAGCTGGTGACCGACGAGCCGGTGCTCAAGCTGGCCCAGATCGATCCGCTGCGCGTGGAGGCGATCGCGTCGGCGCGCCTGTTCGGCGCGATCAAGCCGGGCATGCGCGCCGAGGTCACGCCCGAGGCGCCCGGCGTCGGGGTCTACCAGGCCACCGTCTCGGTGGTCGACCGGGTGATCGACCCGGCCAGCGGCACCTTCCGCGTGCGCGCCGAGCTGCCGAACCCGAATTACAAGATCCCCGGCGGGCTGCGCTGCCGGGTGCGCTTCATCCCCCAGCGGCCGGCCGCGCGGGCCCGCTAGGGCGGCCGG
>JAZFWH010000032.1:0-2090 GCA_036482635.1 Myxococcota bacterium | reverse complement strand
GGCCGTGTCGAGGCCCGCGGCCAGGTCGCGCCGCCGTTGCATCAGGGGCAGGCGCACCAGAGCCTGGACGCCGGTGATGTAGATCCTCCCGGACTCACGGGTGTAGCGGTGCTCCAGCTGGTATTCGCCGTCGAAGCTGTCGGCCGCGTCGGGCACCTGCGTCCTCACCACGAGTAGCGACGATAGCTCACGCCGGGAACGGGTCAGAAGGTCGCGGGAACCGACGGGACTACGGCGACGCCCGGCACTCTCCGCCTTCGCCGTCGAGCGCGCCTCAATTACCGCGGGCCGGGCCGCGCCGGGCGCGTGCCGGAGCGCACTCGCCCCTGACTGCCCCGGCGCGGGGAGGGGAGCACGGCTCGGGCTCGCGCCGTCCGGCCGACCCGGGCGACCCGGCCCGAGGCGGGCCTCTTTTCGCGCAGAATTCGCCGCAAAGCGGCCGATCGGGGTGCCGCTCCGGCACCGTTAGGGTGTATCCTGCGCAGATCGGGAGGGAGTCGGACGCGTCGGGATCGGGCGGAGGTTGCTGGTGTCTGAGGGATCGTCTCTGGAGCGGAGGTTTCGCGACCTCGATACGGTTCTCGACAGGGTCAACTGCGGACTCGTCGCCCGCGACTCCAAGGGCATCGTCATCTTCGTAAACGAGCGCCTGATCCGTTGGCTCGGCTACACGCGGTTGGAGATGGAAGGCCGGCCCATGGAGGACTTCGCTCCCCCCGAGCTCCGCGACCTGGTCCGCGAGGAGATGCGCGCGACCGCTTCGGGCGACCTTCGCACCCGGCTGGCGGCGGTTCAGCGCAAGGACTCGACCACCTTTCCGGTGGTCATCATTCCGCAGCGCTTCCTCGACTCGAGCGGCCTGTACGTCGGCAGCTTCTCGGTGGTCGTGGACCTCGGCTCGATCCTGACCGCCAAACAGGTGGGCTACCTGGGCGAGCACGACCTGCGCGCCTCACTCAGCCGGATCGCGATGGAGCTCCAGTCCATCAGTCTCACCGCGGGTACGCCGCCCTCGCTGCCGCTTCACCATCCCGGGCTGGGTCACCTCTCTCCCCGCGAGAAGGAAGTCCTGTTGCTGCTGGTGGGCGGCGACCGCGTGCCTTTGATCGCCGAGCGACTCCACATCAGTCAGCACACCGTGCGGAATCACCTGAAATCGATGTTCCGCAAGCTCGGCGTCCGGACGCAGTCTGGACTCATCCAGCAGATTCGCTCCCTGGTGAGCCCGACCGACAGACCGTCGCAGTAGATGAAGCTCGGCGTCACGATCCACGCCACGGATCGGTCCATGAGTCCGATCGAGCTGGCGCGGGAAGCCGAGGAGCGGGGCTTCTACTCGCTCTACGTTCCCGAGCACACGCACATCCCCGTCAGCCGACGCACTCCGCCCCCGACGGGCGAAGAGCTGCTCGGCGAGGAGTACAAGCGCTCGCTCGACCCCTACGTCGCGCTCGCCGCCGCCTCGGCCGTCACCACGCGCATTCGCCTCGGCACCGGCATCGCGTTGGTCGCGCAGCACGATGCCATCACCTTGGCCAAGGAGCTGGCCACACTCGATTTCATCTCGGGCGGTCGCCTGGTGCTGGGCATCGGCTACGGCTGGAACCGCGAAGAGATGGAGAACCACGGCATCGACGTGAAGCGCCGCCGCGCCCTGGTCCGGGAGAAGGTGCTCGCCATGCAGGAGCTGTGGAGCCGGCAAGTGGCCGAGTTCCGCGGGGAATTCGTGAGCTTCGAGCCCAGCTGGAGCTGGCCGAAGCCCCTCCAGCAGCCGCGCCCGCGGATCCTGATCGGCGGCGCGGCAGGCCCCGTGCTGTTCGCCCACGTCGCCGAGTACGCCGACGGTTGGATGCCGATCGGCGGCGCCGGCTTGAAGCAGGCCCTGCCGCGGCTGCGCCAGGCCATGCAGGAGCAGGGCCGCGATCCCGCCGATCTGCACGTCGTCCCGATGGGCATCCTGCCCGATCGGGGCAAGCTCGAGTACTACGAGACGCTCGGCGTCAGCGAGGCCGTGCTGCGGCTGCCGTCCGGGCCGCGCGACGCCGTGATGCCCGTGCTCGACGAGTACGCCGGCTACCTATAGGCGAGCC
>JAZFWH010000031.1:0-40494 GCA_036482635.1 Myxococcota bacterium | reverse complement strand
TGCGAGGCTGCGAGCAGCGGCCGGAGCGTCTCGATCGCTCGCTTGATGCGGGGACCGTACCACGACACCAGGGTGCCGTCGATCAGGTGGATCCGGGCGTTGCGCGCGGCTGGGACGTCGAAGCCGGACAGCCCGGCCACGTCGCGGGGCCCGAAGGCGTAGGGCTCGTCGGGCAGCAGGATGACCTCGGGCGCCGCGGCGACGACCTCGCGCTCCTCGACCAGGGGATAGCGGCGCTCGTGGCGGTGCGCGAAGACGTTCCGGCCGCCGCACAGTCGAAGCAGGTCGTCCGCATAGGTGTCCGGGCCGACTGCCATCCACGGGTCCCTCCAGATCGGGCAGAAGACACTCGTGGCGCGCGCAGGGCGCGCGGCCTCCGCCTCTTCCACCAGCGCCTCGACGGGCTCGACGACGGCGGCGACGGCCGACTCGCTCGCGCCCAGGTCCGCCAGCTCGCGCAGCAGGCGGGCGCCGTCGCGCACCGTTCTGGGGTAGGTGACCCACACGGCGATCCCCGCTTCGCCCAGCCGATCGACGGTCTGCCGGCGGTTCTCCTCGCGGTTGGCGATCACCAGGTCCGGCTGCAGGTCCGCGATCTTCGCCACCGACGCGGTCTTGGTGCCGCCCACCTTGGGCAGCCGCGCCACGGCGGCCGCGGGGTGGACACACCAGTCCGTCACGCCCACCACCCGCTCGCCCAGACCGAGCACGAACAGCGCCTCGGTGAGGCTCGGTACCAGGCAGACGATGCGCCTCGGCCGGGTGGCGGCGCTCACGCCTCGAAGGTGATTTGGAGCACGCCCCGGCTCAGGCGCGCCGCCGCGATCGCGCGGCCGGCAACGGAGGCGGGGAGTGCGACGCGGCGCTGCGCGTCGCGCACGCGCAGCAGCAGCTCGTCGCCGCGCACGTTGAGGTCGATCTCGTCCTTGCGCGCGTTCGGGAGGTCGATGGCGAGGATCGTGTTCTGGCCGCGCTTCTCCAGGCGAATCGGACGGGCTCGCGTGAAGAACTCCGCCGGGTCGCGCTCCCCGTAGACCTCGACCGCCAGCGAACCCAGCGCGTCGACGCCGATCGGCTCGCGGGGATGGAGGGGAGCGTGGAACAACGGCACCGGGAACGAGCCCTCGATCTCCTCGAGTTCTCGGCGCTCCCGCTCGGCCCAGCGCGCGAAGTAGCCGCCCACGGCTTCCTGGGGCAGCACGCGGTTGACGAGCACGGCGTCGGTGGCAACCCCGTAGAGGCTGAGATAGGCGAACGAGCGCCGCGTCTCTGCCACGACCACCCGAGCGGGATTGACCACCAGGCGCGCACTGGTGCGGTCCACGTCGAGCAGGATCTGTCGAACGTCCTCGACCTCGTGGTAGAGCCGTTCGAACGCCTCGAAGAACTCCTCCCCCGGCAGCAGTCGGCCGGCCCCGATGCGCTCCACCAGCGGTCTCACCAACCGCACGCCGCGGCCCGTCAGGTCGAAGAAATTCTCCATGAACACGCGCAGCGCGTCGGGAAAGCGCAGCATGCGCAGCGTCGCACCGGTCGGTGCGCAATCGACCACGCACACGTCGAACTCCCCGGTCGCCTCGACCTCGCGGACCGCGCGCAGCGAGACGAGTTCCTCCATGCCCGGGAAGACGAGCAACTCCTCCGCCACCATCTCGTCGGCGCTCTCGCGCAGCAGCTCGCGCAACCAGTCCTGGATCTCCGACCAGGCGCGGTCGAGCTCGGCGAGCACGCCCACCTCCTGGGCGACGACGCCCGGGGCCACCTCGACCGGGCGCGGGCCGACCGGGCGACCGAGGGCGTCGCCCAGACTGTGCGCGGCGTCGGTCGACAGCACGAACACGCGGTGGCCGTGCGCGGCGGCACCCAGGGCCGTGGCCAGTGCCAGGCTGGTCTTGCCGACCCCCCCCTTTCCCGTCAGCAGCAGAACCCGCACGCTAGACCGCCCCGCTATCCGCTCTCGACGCGAAGCGCACCACCAGGGACGCACCCTCGATGCGCGCGCCCGCGACGGGCAGCGAGGCCATGCGCCGCGGCAGCACGAGCGCACGCCGCCGCGCAGCGGTGGTAATCACGAGCTCGTCGTCGACCCTGGCGACGTCGAACGCGCCGCGCTCGACGCGCGGCAGGGGGATCACCACCCGGTAGCCGGATTGATCGCGGCCGAAGCGCACGCGGGGTGCGCGCGAGAGCACCGCGTCGGGGCGGCGGTTCGCGAAGATCTGCCGCCCGTGCTCGGCCAGCCGCTCGAGCCCCGTCACCTCGTCGTCCTGGAGCGGAGCCTCGAGCACCGGGAGCGGCGCGAACAGCTCGGCCACCTCGCTGCGTCGCTGCTCCTGCAAGCGACCCCAGTCGCGGAAGAACGCCTCGTCCGCCGCGGCCTTCGGCAGCAGTCGGTTGATCACCACCGCGTCGCAGGGGACCTCGAAGAGCGCGAGCTCCGTGTACGCGCGCCTGGCCTCGTCGATGGCCATGCGCTCGGGAGTGACCACGATGCGCACGCTGGTCTGGCGATCGGTGAGGCGCTGCCGCAGGGGTCGCAGCTTGCCGTACAGAAGGCGCTCCGCCTCGCGGAAGACCTGTGCATCTGGAAGGGGTACGGAGACCACGTTGCGGGCGAGGGGGGTCACCACCGAGGTGATCGCCTGCTGGATGTAGAGCAACAGGCGCAGCGCGCCGTGGGCGACTTCCGGCAGGGTGACCAGGCGCAGGGTGGCATCGGTGGGAGCGCAGTCGACCACCGCGAAGTCGTAGCTGCCCTGGCGCGCGTACTCCTCGACCGCGAGCAGCGTCGTCAGCTCCTCGGCGCCGGGCAACAGCGCCAGCTCCTCGGCGACGACGGCCTCGATGCCCTGGTGTCGGAAGATCGAGATCAGGAAGTTCTTGATGTGCCCCCAATGGCGAGCCGTCTCGACCCGCGCGTCCACCTCGAGGGCGTCGAGGCGCGGTGCCACCTCGGTCGGTTGCGGACCGAGTCGGCGTTCGAGCACGTCGCCGAGGCTGTGGGCGGCGTCCACCGAGGCCAGCAGCGTGCGTCGGCCGCGCTGTGCCGCACACAGCGCGGTGGCCGCCGCGGTGGTGGTCTTCCCGACACCGCCTTTCCCCGTGTACAGAACGAGCCGCACGGCCCGACGGTATCACGCCGCCGAAGCGACCTCCCGGGGGCGTTCCCCACCGGCGCGCCGGGCGACCGGACGCGCCCGCAGCGGCTCCGGCGAGGTCCAGCGGTGCTCGCAGCGCGGACACTCGGCGAGGAACACGAGGCCCCGGTCGATCACCTCGTCGGTGCGGATCTCCGCGAACCCGCACACGAGGCAGCGGGTCAGGGTTCGAAGGGCGGTTTGCATGGCTTCCCCCATGTGGACTGGGTTTCCCTATGCGCTGGATTTCGGCGCGCCGACGCTACGAAAGCACTGCGGCGTGACGAATGCGGTCACGGCGCGGAACGCCCGCGCCGCGGCCCCCGCAGACCGCCTGGGATAGGATGGGCGGGCCGAGGAGGCGCGACGATGCGCATGGGGCTGATCCTCACGGCGGGCTCGGCCCGGGCCGATCTCGATCTGGCGTTGCGGGCCGAGGCGGCGGGCTTCGACTCCGTCTTCACCATCGAATTCGCCAACCGACACGGCTACGTGCCGCTCGGCGCCATCGCCCAGGCCACGCAGCGCGTGCGGATCGGCACGGCCATCGCGAACGCCTTCATCCGTACGCCGCTGCTCCACGCCAGTGCCGCCATGGATCTCGACGAGCTTTCCGGCGGCCGCCTGGTGCTCGGCCTGGGCAGCGCCACCCGGCGGATGAACGAGCAGTGGTACGACGTGCGCTTCTCCGCCCCGGCGGCCCGCATGCGCGAGTTGGTGGAGCTCGTGCGCGCGGCGATCGCTGCGCAGAAAGGCGGGGGCTTCCGCTGGGACGGCACGCACTGGAAGATCCACGTGCCGATCTACGCGCGGCCCGGCGCCGTGCGCGCCGAGATCCCGATCTGGATCGCCGCGGTCAACCGGGGCATGATCGCCACGGCGGGAGCGGTGGCCGACGGCCTGGTCGGCCACCCGATCGCCACGCGTCGTTGGCACCGCGAGGTGACGCTGCCGGGACTGCGCCGGGCGGAAGCGGCGGCGGGACGCAGCTCGGGCGCCTGCGAGCTGGCGCCCTACGTGATGACGTCGATCCAGCCGGACCGCGAGTTGGCGGTGCGCGATGCCAAGAACCAGATCGGCTTCTACTTCACCACGGCGCTCTACCACTCCATCCTCGAGCTCCACGGCCTGGGCCAGGTGGGAGAGGCCTGCCGCGCGGCGCTGCGGCGCTTCGACATCGCCGCCATGTCCGACGCGATTCCCGACGAGCTGGTCGACGAGATCGCCATCGCCTGCCCGCCCGACGAGGCGGCGGAGCGCCTGGCGCAGTGGTCCGATCTGACGGACCAGCCGCTGCTGTACGCGCCCAGCGTCGGCGTCGCGCCGGAGCGCATCCGCGCGAACCTCGACGCGATGCTCGACATCTTCGGGTCGGGCTGATCGAGCGGTCTGTAGGGCCGCGCTGTCCTACCCTCGGCAGCGCGCGCCAGTGTGCCATCCACAGGAGGTCGACGTGGCCGACGAGAGCGAGCTCGACGAGCGCATCCGGCTGCACTGGGACACCAGCAAGGCGTCCCAGAGCGGGATGTGGCAGCAGAAGCGGCGGCTGGCGAACGCGATGCGGCTGGTGATCGAGCGGCTGGTGCCGAGCAACGCCCCGGAGGACGAGCTGCGTGCGGCGGCCGACGGGCTCGAACGCTACGCGGAGCGTTTGAATGAGCACCCGCGTCTCAAGAACGCCATGGGCCACGCGGAGTCCGCGAACGCGGGAGACGTGGGCGCCTTCTTCGACCAGAGCCCGTTGATCGGGCTGGCCAACCCGCTGGCGCCGCCCATCACCGTGGCCCGCTCCGGGGAGCGCTCGGCGGTGGCCAGCGCGACCTTCGGGTCGGCGTACGAGGGACCGCCGGGCTGCGTGCACGGCGGCTTCGTGGCCGCCGCCTTCGACGAGGTGCTCGGCTTCGTGCAGTCGCTGTCGGGGAGCCCCGGCTTCACGGGCACGCTGACCATCCGCTACCGCACCCCGACGCCGCTCCACACGGAGCTTCGCTTCAGCGCGGAGATCGACCGCACCGAGGGGCGCAAGACCTTCGCCTCCGGGCAGCTGCACGCCGGGGGCGCGCTGTGCGCCGAGGCCGAAGGCGTCTTCATCGCCGCCAGGCCCGGCAAGCTCGAGCACCTGCACGAGGCGCGCCGCGCACTCGAGGAGCGGCTATCGGGCACGGGCTCCTAGCGGAGCTCGCGCTTGAGGATCTTCCCGGTCGGGCCCTTGGGCAGGGCTTCGGCGAACTCGACGATGCGCGGGTACTTGTAGGCCGCCAGACGCTCCTTGCAGTACGCGATCACGTCCTGCGTCGACAGCTCCACGCCGGGCGCCCGCACGACGAACGCCTTGACCTCCTCGCCATGGCTCTCGGAGGCGACCCCGATCACCGCCGCCTCGAGGATCGCCGGGTGCGCGTAGAGCACCTCCTCCACCTCGCGCGGATAGACGTTGAAGCCGCCGCGGATGATCATGTCCTTCTTGCGATCGACGATCGCGTAGCTGCCGTCCGCGTCCCTCACGCCGATGTCGCCCGAGTGGAACCAGCCGCCGCGCAGCGCTTCCTTGGTCGCGTCGGGTCGCTTCAGGTAGCCCTTCATGATGTTGTGACCGCGAATGCAGATCTCGCCGCGCTCGCCGTCCGGGACCGGGCGGTCGTTCTCGTCGAGGATGCACATCGCCACGCCCCACACGGGGTAGCCGATCGAGCCGGGTTTGCGCGCGCGCCCCAGCATGTTGAAGCTCGCCACCGGCGACGTCTCGGAGAGGCCGTAGCCCTCGAGGATCGGCACGGAGAACTTCTCCTCGAACGCCTTCATGACCTCGACCGGCATCGGCGCCCCACCCGACATGCAGTGGCGGAGCGCCGAGAGGTCGTACGCGCTCGAACCCTCGTGGTGGAGCAGCGCGAAGTACATGGTGGGAACGCCGGCGAAGACCGTGACGCGGTCGCGCTGCATCAGCTCGAACGCCTGGTCGGGCGAGAAGCGCGGCAGCAGGGTAAAGGAGGCCCCGACGGCCAGGGCGGCGTTCTGGATGCACGTCTGCCCGAAGGAGTGGAAGAGCGGCAGGGTCGCCAGCATCACGTCGTCCGGGCCGAGGGGCAGCAGGTTCGGCACCACGACGGCGCAGTTGATCAACAGGTTCGAGTGGGTGAGCTCGGCGCCCTTGGGCTTCCCGGTCGTTCCCGACGTGTACAGGATCACCGCGGTGTCGGTGGGCAGGGAAGGGTGCGGCGCGCCCAACGGCGCGGCGGCCGCCAGCGCGGCGACGCTGTCCTCACCGCCCTCGCCCGCCCAGACCGCGGGCACCCCCGCCTGCGCGGCTCCCTTCTCCGCGGGCTCGCGAAACAGCGGGTGGGCAACCAGCAGGCGGGACTCGGAATCCTCCAGGTGGTAGGCGACCTCGGGCGCCGAGAGCAGCACGTTCAGCGGGACCACGGTGCAGCCGGCGTAGAGCGCGCCGAAGTACGCGATCGTGAACTCCGGGAGGTTGGGCACCATGATCGCGACCCTCTCACCCGGTGCGACACCCCGCTCCGCGAGACCCGTAGCGAAGCCACGCGCCGCGCGGTCGAGCTCTGCGTAGCTGACGGCGCGCTCGTCGAAGCGAATCGCGGTCCGCTCGGCGTGCAGCTGTGCGCTGCCGTGCAGGACCGTGCCGAGGTTGAGCTCCATGGACCCTTTCTCCCCGCCTGCGCTGACCCCCCGCGTCTACTCTAACCCGGATCAGAAACGGAGCGCGAGCGGGTCCCAGATCGGTACGGTCGGGTCGAGGTCGCCGCGGAAGAGCCGGTGGCCGGGTCGCGCTAGCCGCCGGCGCGGGCGTACATGCCGGCCAGCACGGCGATCGCCAACGCGAAGGCGAGCAGACTCCCGCCCACTGCGACGCGGCCGGCGCGGCGGTGGAGCCGGCGGCGCGCGGCGTTTGCCGGGGAGGGCGGCGCCAGCGGGCCCGTGCCGAGCGTCCGGCGAAAGCGCCAGGCCTGGTAGCCGGCGGCGCCGCCGGCGACGAGCATCAGCGCCACGCCGACCTCGTGGACGCGCAGCACCGTCACCGCCGCGAAGCTCCAGCTCTCGAGGTGCTCGCGGCCGAGCAGGAGCACCTTGACGACGTAGGAGGAGAGAAACAGCCCCACCAGCGAGGCGGATCCGAGCATCAGGCGCCGGTGGAGGCGGACGTTGCCGCGGCGCACCTGGACCACGCCGGCGCAGGCGCAGACCGCCACCAGGCCGAGGTTGGCGAGCGCCCAGGTCCAGTAGGCGAGGTTCGAGTCGAGACTCACCGGCGCGGCCGACCCCCAACCCCGGGCGCCGCGCTCACAGCGGCAGGTCGTCGCGGCTGAAGAGCGCCTCGAGCTCGATGCCGCGGGCGGCGAACGCCTCCAGTGCGCCCTCGCCGCGGTCGACCAGGCACAGCACGCGCGCCACCTTGCCGCCTTCCGCCTCGACGGCGTCGAGCGCCTCGAGGGTCGAGCCCCCGGTCGTGACCGTGTCCTCCAGCAGCGCCACGGTCAGGCCGGAGTCGAAGCCCCCCTCGATGCGCTTGCCGAGCCCGTGGCTCTTGGTCTGTTTGCGCACGAAGAAGCCCCGCAGTGGCGTGGCGGGATCGCGCGCGGCGGCGGCGGCCAGCACGGCCGTCACCAGCGGTACGGCCCCCACCGCCATGCCGCCCACCGCCTCGACGGGGGGTCCGGCCAGCAGGCGATCCAGCACCAGCTCGCCGGCCAGCGCGACGCCGCGCGGGCGCATCAGCGTCTGTCGCAGGTCGAGGTAGAAATCGCTCTCCCTGCCGCTCGCGAGCCGCACGCGCTCGCGGCGGAACGAGACGCGGAGCACCAGCTCGAGCAGCTCGCGTCGCTTGGCGGCGGCGCTCACCTACTGCCTGCGCATCCCGAGCGCGAACTCCGCGATCAGCTTCCGGTGCAGCTCGCTGGTGCCCTCGCCGAGCTCGAGGGCCTTGGCTTCGAGCACCAGGCGCCCCACCTCGTACTCCTCCGAGAGTCCGTAGCCGCCGTGGATCTGCACCGCGTCCAGGGCATTGTGGGTCGCGGCCTCACTGGCCGTGAGCTTCGCCATCGACGACTCCATGCTCGCCCGCTCCACGCCGGCGTCCTTCATGCGACCCAGGCGGTAGACGAGCGCGCGGGCGGACTCGGTGCGGCAGATCATGTCGGCGATCTTGCTCTGGATCATCTGGAACTCGCCGATCTTCTGGCCGAACGCCTCGCGCTGGTTCGCGTAGGCCACCGACAGCTCGACGCAGCGGGTGGCCTGCCCGACGCAGCGCGCCGCGACGGAGTAACGACCCATGTCGAGGGCGGCGCCGAGCACGGGGAAGCCGCCGCCCGCCTCGCCGAGCAGACCGCTGTCGGGGACGAGCACGTCCTCGAAGTGGACCTCGGCCAGGGTGTCGCGCTTGAGGGTGCGCATGGGGAACTCGCCGATGCGGATGCCGTCGCTCTGCGGGTCCACCAGGAAGGCGGTGACGCCCCGGTGCTGCTTCGCGCGGTCCAGCGTGGCCACCACCAGGAACAGGCCCGCGTGGGCGGCGTGGGAGATGAAGACCTTGGTGCCGTTCAGGCGGTAGCCCCCGTCCACCTTCGAGGCGGTGGTGCGCATGTTCGCCAGATCGGTGCCGCCCCCGGGCTCCGTCAGGCACGCCGAGGTCAGCACGTCGCCGCGCGCCATCTCCGGCAGCCAGCGCTCGCGCTGCTCGGGGGTTCCGTGGCGCAGGATCGAGCCGGCCACCAGCGAGTTGGTCACCGACACCACCGACGCCACCACCCAGTCGACGCGGGCGAGCTCCTCGCAGATCACGCCGTAGCTGACCACGTCGCTGAAGGAGCCCCCGTATTCCTCGGGGATCATCGGCGCGATGTAGCCCAGGGGGACCAGCTTCTGGATGAGATCGAGCGGGTACTTCTGCTCGCGCTCGTAGCGCTCGACGTGGGGCGCGATCTCCTTCTCCGCGAACTCCCGCACCGCATGGCGCACCAACCGCTGGGCCGGCGTGAGCTCGAAATCCGCCATGCGCTCGAGGGGGCTGCCGTCGCTCATGGTCTCCTCGACCCGATCCCGTTGGAGCATAGCCGCAGGCGATGGACTTCCCCGGCGCGCTCCCCTACGCTCCCGCCCTCGCGGCCATCCCAGACGGAGCCCGGCGTGAAGAAGAGCAAGTCCCTCACCCACCGCAAGCGCGGCAAGAGCGCCCGCCACCGGGCGAAGCTCAAGGCCAAGCACCGGCGCACCCGCCTGCGCCGCAGCTCCGGCGAGCGCAGCACCTACCGCTAGGCAAGGCGTAAGGCGCGGGCGCCCGCTCGGCTAGCATCGCTGCATGCCCCGGCCAAACGCCGCCCAGGATCGGCCTGCCTTCCGCTTCGCGCTGAAGGCGCGCTCCGGCGCCGCACGCGCCGCGGTCCTCTCGACGCCGCACGGACCGGTCCACACTCCGGCCTTCATGCCCGTCGGCACCCACGGCGCGGTGAAGGCCATGACACCGGACCAGGTGAGGTCCACAGGCGCGGAGATCGTGCTCGCCAACACCTACCACCTGGCGCTGCGGCCCGGAGAGGGGCTGGTGGAGAAGATGGGCGGCCTGCACCACTTCATGCGTTGGGACGGGCCGCTGCTGACCGACAGTGGTGGGTTCCAGGTGTTCTCGCTCGCCGGAGCGGAGATCGACGACCGGGGCGTGCGCTTTCGCAACGAGGTCGACGGATCGAGCATGGATCTCACCCCCGAGCGCTCCATCGAGATCCAACACGCCCTCGGCGCGGACATCATCATGGTGCTCGACGAGTGCACGGCGTTTCCCGCCGACGAGGCCGTGGCGCGAAACGGTGTGCGCCGCACGCTGGCGTGGGCCGAGCGCTCGCTGGCGGCCCACGGCAGCTCCGACAGCCAGGCGCTGTTCGGGATCGTCCAGGGCAGTGTCTACCTCGACCTGCGCAAGGCCTGCGCTGAGTCGCTGGTGGCCATGGACCTGCCGGGCTACGCCATCGGCGGAGTCTCCGTGGGGGAGGGGCACGAGCTGCTGTGCCAGGTGACCGCGCACACCGCGCCGCTCCTGCCCGAGGAGAAGCCCCGCTACCTGATGGGGGTGGGATTGCCCGAGGACCTGCTCGCCGGGGTCGGCATGGGCATGGACCTCTTCGACTGCGTGATCCCCACGCGCTACGCCCGCAGCGGCGTGGCCTTCACCGTGCGTGGCCGGATCCGCCTCACCAATCGCCGCTACCGCCGCGACGCCTACCCGATCGACCGCTCCTGCGACTGCTCGACCTGCGCCGGCGCCTTCTCGCGCGCCTATCTCCACCACCTCTACGCCGCCAACGAGGTGCTCTCCGCGATCCTCACCTCGCTCCACAACGTGCACTTCTACCAGCGGCTGATGCGGGAGGCGCGCGCGGCGATCGCGGCCGACTGCTTCGAGGCCCACCGGCGCGAGTTCCTGGCCGCCTACGCGCCCGAGCCGGCGCGCGACCCCTCCGGGTGAGCACGCGTAGCGCTACCCTGGGCCGGCCATGGCCCTGCGCTGCGGCATCGTCGGCCTGCCCAACGTCGGCAAGAGCACGATCTTCAACGCGCTCACCGCGGCGGGCGTGGCCGCCGAGAACTACCCCTTCTGCACCATCGAGCCGAACTCCGGCGTGGTTCCCGTGCCGGATCCGCGGCTGGAGGCCGTGAACGAGATCGTCCGAGCGACCCGCGCCGTGCCCGCCAGCGTCGAGTTCATCGACATTGCGGGTCTGGTAAAGGGGGCCTCACAGGGCGAGGGACTCGGCAACAAGTTCCTCGCGCACGTGCGCGAGACCCACGCGCTGGTCCACGTGATCCGCTGCTTCGAGCACCCGAACGTCGCCCACGTGGAGGGCGAGCTGGATCCGGTGCGCGATGCCGAGACCGTCGCGACGGAGCTGGCGCTGGCCGACCTCGACGCGGTCGAGCGCCGTCTGGAGCGCGTGCGCCGCGCGGCCAAGGCCGGCGGGGTGGAGGAGCGCGAAGAGTTCGCCTTCCTGGAGTCGCTGCTGGCCCACATCTCCGCGGGCGCGCCGGCCGCCGCGTTCGCCGTCCCGGAGCCCTGCCGCGCCGCCTTCGGCGCGCTGCACCTGCTCACCGCCAAGCCCGTGCTCTACGTCGCCAACGTGGCCGAAGCGGAGCTCGCCGAGCCCGGCGAGCAGGCCCGCGCCCTCGAGGCGTACGCGGAGCACGGCGCGACGCCGATCCTGCGCTTGTGCGGCAAGGTGGAGGCCGAGCTCGCCGAGCTCGACGCGGAGAGCCGGCGCCTGTTTCTCGCCGAGCTCGGGCTCCCCGAGCCGGGTCTGCACCGGCTGATCCGCGCGGCGTACGAGCTGCTCGGCCTGATCACCTTCTTCAGCGCCACGCAGAAGGAAGTGAGGGCCTGGACGGTGCGCCGCGGCACACTCGCCCCCCAGGCGGCGGGCGAGATCCACAGCGACTTCGAGCGCCACTTCGTGGGAGCCGACGTCGCCAGCTTCGAGGAGTTCGTCGCGGCCGGCGGCGAGGCCGCCGCGCGCGCCGACGGAACGCTGCGGCTGGAGGGCAGAGACTACGCCGTGCGCGACGGCGACGTGATTCACTTCCGGGCGGCCGTCTGAACGTGCCGCGCCGCGACGAGCCGCTGCTCACCCCGCAGGAGGTGCTGGAGCGCTACAGCGGGGGCCCGACCACGGGTGTCTTCACCGACGGCTCGTGCGAGGGCAACCCCGGCCCGGGCGGGTGGGGCGTCGTCTGGGTGGAGGACGACCGCATCGTCGAAGAGCGGCGGGGCCGCGACCCGGCCACCACCAACAACCGCATGGAGCTCGCGGCGCTGATCGCCGCCTACCGCATGCTGCCCGAGGATGCGGAGATCACCCTCCAGTCGGACAGCAGGCTGTGCGTGGACACGGTCAACGAGTGGGCGGCCGGCTGGGAGGCGCGGGGCTGGCGCCGCAAGCGCGGCGCGATCGCGAACCTCCAGCTCGTCAAGGAGCTGTACGCCCTGGCGAACGCGCACCCGAGCGTGCGGCTCCAGTGGATCAAGGCACACGACGGCTCGCGCTGGAACGAGTACGCAGACGCGCTGGCGACGTCCTACCTGCTCGACCGCGACTGACCGTCAGCGGCTCTTCAGCCGGGTTTCTCCCAGGCGCAGGATGCGGTCGAAGGCGGCGCGTTCCAGCTTCATCACCGACAGCCGCGATTGCCTCACCAGCGGAATGTCCGCCAGCGCCGCGTCGGACTTGATCCGGCTCAGCGCGACCGGCTGCGCCAGCAGCTGGAGCGGCGCGAGGTCCACGACGACCCAGCGCGGATCGTCGCTGGTCGGATCCGGATAGGCTCGCTTCGTCACCCGCGCCACGCCCACCACTTCCTTGCCCTTCTTCGAGTGGTAGTAGAGGACCAGGTCGCCGCGCCGCATCGCCTGAAGGTTGTTCCGGGCCAGCGCGTTGCGTACGCCGTCCCAGGAGGTCGAGCCGTCGCGTACCAGGTCGTCCCACGAGTACTTGAGCGGCTCCGACTTCACGAGCCAATGGGCGCGGGGCACGACCGTCGCCGCCCTCAGCGCATGTTCTCTGGCGTCATCGGGGCCACGTAGTCCTCGGCGATGTGCGCCACCAGGGACCGCGGCAGCAGCCGCGAGGCCGCGTTGGCCCGCGCCCAGTTGAGCCAGCCCGACATCACCGACGGCTGCCTGCCCAGGGCCTCCAGCCCGACGCGCACGACCTTCGCCGCCGACTCGCCGGGGTGCGCGACCTCGCCGGCGGTCTCCTGGAACTCGGTCTCCGTGGCGCCGGGCTCGAGGGTCAGGACGTCGATGCCCCGGTCGCGCAGCTCCACCGAGAGCGCCTCCCCGAACAGCAGGTCGAAGGCCTTGCTGGCGCTGTAGACGCTGTGCAGCGGTAGCGGCTGGCGCCCGGCGGCCGAGCCCACCACGATCACCGCGCCGCGTCCGCGGTCGCGCATACCGGGCACGAGCCGGCTGGTGAGCACCACGGGCGCCACGCAGTTGAGCTCGACCATGGCGCGCAGCCGCTCGGTCTCCTGTTTGTCGAAGCGACCGACGTAGCCGAACCCGGCGTTGTTGACGAGGATGCCGATCTCGAGGTCCTCGACCGCCGCGGCCAGCCGGCCGGCCCCCTGCGGATCGGAGAGGTCCTCGGCGACGACCCGCGTCGCCACCTGGTGGCTCTTCTCGAGCTCGGAGGCGAGCTCGCGCAGCCGGTCCTCACGGCGCGCCGAGAGCACGCACGAGACGCCCTCGCGCGCCAGCGCGCGGGCGAACTCCGCACCGATGCCGGCGGAGGCCCCGGTGACCAGGGCCCACTCGCCGTAGCGCTCGCGCAGCCCCGGCTGCAGCGGAGTGAACAGCGGGCGGGCGCGCCAGAGTGCGACCGCCAGGCCGGCGAAGACGCTGAAGGCGGCCGCCCCGAGCAGCCAGCCGCCGGCGTCTTCCCGGTACAGGACGCTCCAGACGAGCATGCCGATGGCGATCTGCGCCACGTAGACGGAGGCCCACGGCCACATCCAGCGGCGCATGCGCAGGAAGCCGTACGCCCCGGCGGCGTAGATCGCCCAGTGCAGGGGCTCGACCGCCTTCGCGGCCCAGCCCGTGAACATGACTCCAAACCAGACCTCCTCGTCCACGGCGACGGGCTTCACGAAGAAATCCCAGGGCACGTAGAAGATCGCCATGTAGGCGGAGAAGACCATCAGTGCGTTCATCCACTGCGGCCTTCCCTCGAAGAGCTGACGCAACCACTTGGCCATGGTTCCTCCCTGTGCGCTTCCCGGGCCGCCCGCATGCGCGGGTCAGCTCTGGGCCAGCGTGAGCGGCCGGACCACGCCGCGTTCGCGGAGCTCGACGATCGTGTGGACCCGGCCCGTGTACGAGATCGGCTGGCGCACCAGCCACAGGGTCGCGTCCGACACGATCACCGGATCCTCGAACTGGAACGAGTGACCCTCTCCGAGCGTGGCCTCGAAGCCCTCGCTCCAGACCGGAACGTCGATGCGCAGGCAGTTCACCGCGACGTGCTCGCGCAGGTCGTGGGCGAGCGCTCGGCTCAGCGCCTCGAGGGCGCTCTTGGTCGCGGTGTAGCTGGCGCGCCCGAACTCGGGCGTGACTGCCGCGAGCGACGAGACGTTCAGGACCCGGCCGCCTTCCCCCTCGCGCAGCTGCGGCGACAGGTAGTAGATCAGGTAGAAGGGGCCGTTCAGGTTGACGTCGACGGCCAGCCGCCAGCGGCGCGTCGAGTCCTCCAGGGCCGGGACGGGGGGCGCGACGGCGGCGTTGTTGACCAGCAGATCGCAGCGTCCCCATTCCTCAGCGATGCGCGTCGCCAGCGCGGCCACCGCCTGCTCGTCGCGCACGTCGAGGGCGACCGCCAGTGCCTGCCTGCCGCGTTCGCGCACGGCTTTGGCGGTGACCTCCACGGTGCCCGGCAGCTTGGACGGCCGCGCATCGCTGGAGCGCGCGACGCAGACCACGTCGTAGCCGGCGTCGGCCAGGTCGACCGACAGGCGCCGGCCGATGCCCCTGCTCGCGCCGGTCACGACGGCGACGGGAGCCGACATCAGTGGCGCTCCGCCTCGCCCCGCATGGGCACGAAGCGCACGCCCAGCAGGCGCTCGCGGTCGACGCCCTCGGGCGTCCGCTTGAGCAGCAGCAGCTCCTGGATGTCCCGCCCGACCGGAAGGACCATGCGCCCGCCCACCGCGATCTGGTCGACCAGGGGCTGCGGCACGTGGTCGGGCGCGGCCGTGACGATGATGGCGTCGAAGGGGGCCTGCTCGGGCCAGCCCTGGTAGCCATCGCCCACGCGGACGCGCACGTTCTGGTAGCCGCCGCGCTCCAGCGCCTCCCGCGCGCTGACCGCGAGCGCCTCCACGATCTCGATGCTGAAGACCTGCTCGGCGATCTCGGCGAGCACCGCCGCCTGGTAGCCGGAGCCGGTTCCCACCTCGAGCACCTTCTCGTCACCGTCGAGGGCGAGCGACTCGGTCATGGCGGCGACCACGTAGGGCTGGGAGATGGTCTGCTCGTGACCGATCGGCAGGGGCCTGTCCTGGTAGGCGGCGTCGCGGTGCGCCGCCTGCACGAACTCGTGACGCGGCACGGACCGCATCGCCGCCAGCACGCGCGGGTCGCGGATGCCCCGAGCCTCGAGCTGCTCGCGCACCATCGCCTCGCGGGCGAGCGCATAGGCCTCGGCAGGCGTCGACTCCGTCTGGTTCACCGAGCAACCCCACGCGGCCAGCGCGCACAGAGCGGACGGTATCCACCGGCACACAGGGGGGATTCTGCCAGAAAAGCGCGGGGCCGGGGCGTTCCCACGCCCCGGCCCCCGCGATCGGTCCGATCGCTCGGCCCTAGCGACCCTTGGTCAGCCGGCCGACGTCGATGTAGCGCCGGATCTTGCCCTTGCTCTTGAGGGGTACACCGTTGCGGTCCCAGAACTCGATCCGGTTGCCCGTGCCGGTCTGCACGTTCACGATCGTATCGCTCACGATGATCAGGTCACGGGGACGCTCGACCCCTTCCCAGCCCGGATACCAGCTTCCAGTCAGCGAGTTGTCCTCGCTCCAGCGCTTGTTGTGCCAGAGGATCTTCCAGAGCTCCTCCTTCTGGTCGTAGGCGAAGGAGTAGAGCGCCGTCAGCGTCTCCTTGTCGATGTAGATGTCCTTGTGGTGATAGGGGTGGTCCGAGTTCTTCGGCGTCATGCGGATCACCACCACGTCGCGGAGCTCCCAGCGGTCGTCGGCATAGGAAAGACCGTACGGACCGAAGTTGTGCTCCTTCTCGTACGGAAACGCCTTCACCATGCTGTTCATCGGCCCGAGCATCTTCCGCTCCCCGAGGCACGTCCAGTCGTACTGGGGCACGATGCCTGCGAAGCTGAAGAGATCGTCGAAGGTGAAGTCGGTCCCCGCCACCGCGTCGGTGCGCTGGGCCGTCGAGATCCGGCGCACGCGCCGCAGCGTCGGCACGTAGACCCAGGTGTCGTCGTTCTTCGCGTCGGCGCGCGGCCCGTCCGTGTTCTTGTACCGGTACGAGAGCAGGGTGATGCCGCGGGCGTCGAAGGGCGCGTCGACCTGGACCCCGAAGGCGTTCTTCCGCTTCTCGCCGCGGAAGATGTCGCCGCCCTGCTTCTCCAGGTACTGCGGCTCCGCCCGGTGCGAGAGCTCCACGGTGCGCGCCGATCCCTCGTAATACAGGGGGAGCTGCTCGCCGCGGTCCCAGTACGAGTAGTAGAAGCTGGCGGCCCCGCCACCGCCCCTCCACTGGTAGTCGAAGTTCCAGATGATCTTGAGGCCCGCATGCGGATCGCCGAGGCAGTCGATCTCTGCCATGGGGAAGGGCTGGCCCGCGGTGTGGTTCTCGAGGCTGCCGTCGGGCCCGAGGCGGGCCTGGCCTCTGAACTTCTCGGTCGCCGCGTGGTACGCGGCCGCCGGGCTGTAGTCAGCCTGGAAGGGCCCGATCTCCAGCTTCATGCCCTCGTAGAAGAAGAAGTCGCGGTTGTCCCAGAACTCCGTCGGGAGGAACGGCCGCAGCTTCTCGAGCTGGTCGAAGGTGATGACGTCGCCCTCCCCGAAGCTGGGGACGAGCGCGCCCGCATCCTCGGCCTGCTGGGCGGTCGCCGGCAAAGCCAGACTCAGCGCGGCGAGCAACGCCGCCAGGGCGGTGGGTCGCACGAACATGGCAGCCCTCCTCTTCTTCTTGTCGCTTGCATCGCGGTGCGCGCGCGGGGCCCGCGCCGCGGGACCGGGCGCGGCGACGGGGTCGAACGGCGCCCAGCCTGGCCAGCTTAGCCCGGTGCGCCCGATCCATCGAACGCCCGACGGGCGGAGCTGCGGGGAGCTTCCCAGGGTCCGCGGGACGCCCCGCCGTCTCCCCGTCCGTTGGATGCCCCGGAAGCGGCTTTGATTCGACCGAGTCGGCCTTTTTTTGCCGTCTGCCGCAGAGCGGAAACGTGTTCCAGGTCGGGGGGCGCCCCCGGTCAGTCCGACGGGAGGGCCGCGAAGGCGGCGATCACCTCGGGCGGCGCCTGCACCAGCTCGATCAGCACCCCCTCGCCTCCCTGGGGGGCGAGGTCGCTTCCCTTGGGATGGACGAAGCAGACGTCGTGGCCGGCGGCGCCCTTGCGGAGGCCTCCGGGCGCGAAACGCAGCCCCCGCGACTCGAGCCAGGCCACGGCCGCCGCCAGGTCGTCGATCCAGAGTCCGACGTGATTGAGCGCCGGCTCGTGCACCCGCGGGCGCTCGTTGGGGTCGATCGGCTGCATCAGGTCGACCTCGACGCGCAGGGGGCCCCGGCCCGCGACCGCGATGTCCTCGTCCACGTTCTCCGACTCGCTGCGGTGTGCACCGGTGAGCCTGAGCCCGAGCAGGTCCACCCACAGCCGGCGCAGCGCCCCCTTGTCGCGGGACCCGACGGCGATCTGCTGCACGCCGAGCACGCGGAACGGTCGATCGGACACGCGCCCAGGGTAGCCCGAGCCCGCGCCCGTCGGGCGGTGCCGGCGTCTGCCTTACTGGGTCGCCTCGGGGCGAAAGCCGCGCGCGAGCAGGTAGCGTTCGCTGCTGCCCTTGCGGGTGGCGGCTGGCTTCAGCGTGCGCGCCCGCTGGAAGCGCCCGCCAAGCCTCTGGACCGCGGCCTGGGCCTCGGGCCCGTCGAGGATCTTGACCAGCAGGTCGCCGCCGCTGCGCAGCAGCTGGGGCACCAGCCCTTCGATTGCCCGCAGCAGCGCCTCCTCCCGCGCCCGGTCGGTGGCGCGCACCCCGGTGAGCTTGGGCGCCGCGTCCGAGAGCAGCACGTCGGCCCGCCCGCCCAGCGCTTCGAGCAGCCGCTCGGCCAGATCCGGCTGACCGAGGTCGCCACACAATGCGACCACGTTCTCTTGTTCCAACGGGGGCTCGACCGCCACCACGTCCACACCCACTGCGCGGCCGTTCGAGCCGATCGCTCCGGCCGCTACCTGCAGCCAGCCCCCGGGCCAGCAGCCCAGGTCGACCACCCGCTGCCCCGGGCGCAGCAGGCCGTGAGCCCGCTGGATCTCCGCGAGCTTGTAGGCGGCTCGCGAGCGGAAGCCCTCGCGCTTGGCGCGCTGGTGGAAGTGGTCCTTGCGGTCGTAGCGGGGCACGCGAAACCACGCGAAGCCGGCAGGGCTGTGGCCGCGGGCGGCGCCCCGCGGCGCTAAGGCCTGGACCGGACCGAGGGGCGGACGCGGACGATGCCGTTGGGGTGGCCGGGCACGGCACCGCGCAGGAACAGCAGGCTCTGCTCGGGGTCGACCCGGACGACCTCGAGGTTGAGGATGGTGGAGCGGCTGTTGCCCAGGCGACCGGGCATGCCGAGGCCCTTGAACACCCGGCCCGGGTAGGTGCCAGCGCCGATCGAGCCGGCGTGGCGGAAGGCCTCGTGGGTCCCGTGGGTGCGGCGCTTGATGGCATAGCCGTGGCGCTTCACCACGCCCGCCGTGCCGCGCCCCTTCGAGGTGCCGATCACGTCCACCCGCTGGCCGGTCTTGAACACGTCGGCCCGCAGCTCCTGGCCCACCTCGAAGCTCTCGGCCTCCTCGGCGGAGATCCGGCTCTCGGTCAGGTGGCGCTTGGGAGCCACGTTCGCCCGCCGGAAGTGGCCGGCGAGCGGCTTCGGCGTCCGGGAGGGGCGGCGCTCCTGGAAGCCGAGCTGGAGGGCCGTGTAGCCCTCCTTGTCGGCGCCCTTCTTCTGGATGACCGTATTCGGACCGGCCTCGAGCACGGTCACCGGGATGCGCTCTCCGTTCTCAGCAAACAGCTCGGTCATGCCGATCTTGCGACACAGCAGCTCGAGGGCCACGGGGCGGGTCTCCGCGCGGATCCGAATCGACCGGATTCCGCAAAAGGCGCGCCAAGATAGGAGGATCGCCGCGAGATGTCGAGCCGTGCGCACTGCGTCGTGCTGATTCCGGGCGACGGGATCGGGCCCGAGGTCACGGAGGCCGCGCTCCGGATCGTGGAGGCCGTCGGCGTGGCCGTGGAGTGGGAGCGGGTCGAGGCCGGGGCCAGCGTGGTCGCGAAGTACGGGACCCCGGTTCCCGACGCCGTGCTGAACGCCGTCCGCGACCGGGGCGTCGCCCTCAAGGGGCCGCTCACCACCCCCGTCGGCGGGGGGTTCAAGAGCGCCAACGTGCTGCTGCGCCAGTCCCTCGACCTGTACGCCTGCGTGCGTCCGGCGAGGTCGATCCCCGGCCTCGACACGCCCTTCCGCGACGTGGACATCGTGCTGGTGCGGGAGAACACCGAGGGGCTCTACTCGGGACTCGAGCACCGGGTGGCGCCCGGCATCGTCGAGAGCCTGAAGATAGTGACCGAGCACGCCTGCAACCGGATCTCGCGCTACGCCTTCGAGTTCGCCGAACGCGCGGGCCGGCGCCTGGTGACCGCCGTGCACAAGGCCAACATCATGAAGCTGAGCGACGGCCTCTTCCTGGAGTGCGCGCGGCGGGTGGCCCAGCAGCACCCCGGGATCGAGTACGCCGAGATCATCATCGACAACTGCGCGATGCAGCTCGTGCGGAACCCGGCGCAGTTCGACGTCTTGCTGCTCGAGAACCTCTACGGCGACATCCTCTCGGACCTGTGCGCGGGGCTGGTGGGCGGCCTCGGCGTCGTGCCGGGCAGCAACGTCGGCGACCGCTGCACGGTGTTCGAAGCGGTCCACGGCAGCGCTCCCGACCTGGCGGGAAAGCGGCTGGCGAACCCGGCGGCGATGATGCTCAGCGCCGCACAGATGCTGCGCCACCTGGGCGAGTCGCGGGCGGCCCACGCTGTGGAGGTGGCGGTGCACGCCGCGCTCGCCGACCCCGCCCGGCGCACCCGGGATGTGGGCGGAGACGCCGACCTCGATACCTTTACGCAGGCGGTGATCGAACAGCTGGAGTGAGCCGAGATTGTCCCCCCTCGCGCGCGTCCTCGTCGTCGGACTCGACGGCGCGACCTTCGACGTGATCGACCCGTTGATCGAGGCCGGCCGCCTGCCGAACCTGGCCGCCTGGAAGGCGAGCGGCGTGGCCGCGCCGCTGCTCAGCACCGTCCCCGCCATGAGCTTTCCCGCCTGGTCCACCTTTCTGACCGGCCTCGACCCGGGCCGGCACGGCGTGTTCGACTTCACCCAGAAGCTGCGCGGCGCCTACCGGATCCGCTTCGTCAATGCCACGCACCGCCGCGGCGCCTCGCTCTTCACGAGGTTGACCCGAGTGGGTGGCCGCGTGCTCGCGCTCGGCGTGCCGGCCACCTTCCCGCCGGAGCCGGCGGCCGGGCTGCTGGTCGCCGGTTTCGACGCCCCCGTCTCGACCGGCAGCGACGAGCGCTCCGCCAGCGATCCGGCTCTCTACCGGAGCATCGCGGCGCGGGTCGGTCCCTGGATGCGCCCCGATCTCGACGAAGGCGCCCGCGCCCCGGACTGGCACGAGCGGGCGCCCGCCGCGCTGGTGGCGCGCATCGAGCGCAAGACGAACTTCGCGCTCGAGGCACTGGCCGAGCTGCGCCGGCGCGGAGACGGGGCCGGGCCGCAGCTCGCGGTGGTCGTCTTCGCCGAGAGCGACACCGTCGCCCATCACTTCTGGCGCGACTTCGATCCCCGTTCCCCGCGACACGACCCCAGCGCGAGCGCAGGGCGCAGGAACGCGGTGGCCGCCGTCTACGAGCGCCTGGACGCCGCCTGCGGCGAGCTGCGTGCGGCCTTCGGCGAGGACGCGCTGTGCGTGGCGATCTCCGACCACGGCAGCGGCGGGGCCTCGCGGCGCATCGTGCACCTCGGCCGGCGACTGGAGCAGTGCGGACTGCTGCGCCGCGTGCCGCGGCCCGCGCTGGCCCTCGACGCCCTGGCGCGCGCGGCGCGCGACAGCGCCCTGCGCGCGTTGCCACCGCGCGCCGCCCAGCGCGTCTTCCGCCGCGCCCGGGGTGCGGCCGCCCGCGTGGAGAGCGCGGCCCGCTTCGGCGGCATCGATTGGCGGCACACCGTCGCTTTTTCCGAGGAAGCGAACACCCAGCCCGGCGTCTGGATCAATCTGCGCGGCCGCGAGGCCCGGGGAGCGGTGGAGCCCGCAGACTACGAGCGGGTGCGCAGCCAGGTGATCGACTGCCTGCGGGACTGGAAGCTCCCCGGCGGCGGGCCCGTGGTGGCCTGGGCCCGACGTCGCGAGGAAGTGTACGACGGTCCGTGTGTCGAGCGCGCCCCGGACGTCGTGCTCGAACTGGCCCTGGACGCGGGCTACGGTCTCTCCCTGGTGCCGACTCCCTGGGCCGACGCACGAGCGGATTCGCTGCGAACCCTCGCAGACGACGAGCTGGCGGGCGGCCGCGGGCGCGGGATGAACGGGACCCACCGCCCCTACGGCATCTGGATCGCGGCCGGCCCCGGGGCCGAGAGGCTGGCCGCAACGGGCGCGGCGCCCGCGCTGCACGACGTCGCGCCGACGCTGGCGAGCGCCATGGGCCTGGCGTGGGAAGACGAGCGCGACGGCGCGCCCCTGGCCGGGCCAGCTGTCGAGTACACACCCGAGGAGGAGGCGAAGGTGGCCGCGCGACTGCGCGCCCTGGGGTACCTGGAATGAGCGCACCGGCGGCTGCCGTGTGCGCGCCGGTCGCGCAGCCGGAGACGAGGCCGGACCTGTCGCTCGTCTTCCCGGTCTTCGACGAGGAGCGCAACATCGGGCCGCTGCTCGACGCGAGCCTGCGCCTCGCACCCCGCCTCGCCCGCAGCTTCGAGATCGTGGTGGTCGACGACGGCAGCCGCGACGGGAGCGCGCGCGCCATCGAGCGGCGCCGCTGCCGCAACCCGCACATCCGCGTGGTCCGCCACCGCGTCAACCGAGGCTACGGGGCAGCGCTGCGCGCGGGCATCCGCGAAGCGCGCGGCGAGCTCGTGTTCTTCTGCGACGCCGACCTCCAGTTCGATCTCGCCGAGCTCGAAGTCCTGCTCGGCCACGCCGACGAGTTCGACATCGTGGCGGGCTACCGCAGCCCGCGGCGCGACCCCTGGCCGAGGGCGGCGATCGCGTGGAGCTGGGGCGCGCTGGTGAGGCTGCTGTTCGGCCTGCGCGTCCGCGACATCGATTGCGCCTTCAAGGTCTTTCGGCGCAGCGTGATCGAGGCGATCCCGATCGCCTCGGTCGGCGCGTTCGTGAACACCGAGATCCTGGTCCGCGCGCGCGCCGCGGGCTTCCGCATCCATCAAGTGCCGGTCACCCACCGCCGGCGCCGCTTCGGGCGTCAGACCGGCGCACACCCGCGCGTGATCCTGCGCGCAATCATCGAGCTGGGAACGCTCTACCGGGACCTGCGCCGCCCGGCGCCGACGCAGCCACGCGATTAGCGGAGGCGTCCCTGCGCCTCGCGATCCTCGGCGCCTTCCCGTTTCCCCTGCCCCAGGGCTCGCAGGTCTTCGCCCGGGACCAGGCGCGGGCGCTGGCCGCGGCGGGGTCGCACATCACGTTCTTGTGTTACGGGCGGGGAGATGCGCGAGAGGCGACCGGCGATCTCGAGCTGCTGCGCGTGCCGCGGCTGCTCTCGCCCTGGCGGCTGCGCGCCGGTCCGAGCCCGCTCAAGGCGCCCGCCGACGCGGCCCTGGCCGCCGCCTTCGCGGCGGCCCATCGGCGCAGGCGCTTCGAGGTCGCCTTGGCCCACAACGCCGAGGCCGCCCTCGCCGCGCTGGCGGTGCGCCCGCTGACCCGGGTGCCGGTGATCTACGTGGCGCACACGCTGCTCGGCTACGAGCTGGCGACCTACGGTCCACCGGCGCTGGGCGCCACCCTCGACGCCGCGGGCCGCACACTCGACCGCTGGATCGCCTCGCGGGTCGACGGCGTGGTCGCACTGGGGCGGCGCGCCGAGAGGACCCTCGCGCCACACGCGCGGGGCCCGCTCGCGGTGATCCCGCCGGGCCTCGACCCGGCGCCCGACCCCGAGCCGGCCAGCGTGGCGGGCGCCTGCGCGCGTTTCGGTCTCGAGCCGGGCCGCTTCGCCCTCTACGCGGGCAACCTGGATCGCTACCAGGCGCTCGAAGACCTCGCGGGCGCGGCGCGGCGCATCCCCGACATCCCCGTGGTCGCCGCCACCCAGGCGGCAGCGCGCCGCAGCGCCGGCGCATTGCGCATCGCGCGGGTCGCCGACGCGCGGGAAGCCCGCGCCCTCACCTTCGGCGCTGGCGTGGCGGTGCTGCCGCGCCGGCTGCCGGGCGGCTTCCCGGTGAAGCTGCTCAACTACATGGAGGCGCGCCGGGCGATCGTCGCCCGCGCCGGGATTGCCGAGGGCCTGGAGCACGGGCGCTCGGCCTGGCTGCTCCGGCCCGAGGCGACCGATGCCGAGCTGGCCGATGCGATCCGCGCCCTGCTCGACGACCCGGGTCGGGCGGCGCGCCTGGGCCGCGCCGCCCGCGCGCAGCTCGAGGCGCAGCACGCCTGGCCCGACCTGGCTCGCCGCACCCTCGAGCTGGCCGGCGAGGTGCGCCGGCGCGCGCGGGGCCGCTGAACTCCGCTCGGCTGCGCCTCGCTGCGCGCGCCCGCTGGGCGCTTGCCGCTGAACTCCGCTCCGCAAACCTGGCGGGGGCCCGCCTCCGTTCGCCCGCGCCTCACTGCGCGCGGGCTGCGCCCGCTTGCCACCCGCTGCGCGCGCTAGACTGCCGGGGTCTCCCTCGCGCCCCCCCGTTTCGGGCGGGGCGGCGGGGGATTCGTGCGTGCCAAAGGCGGAAGGGCGTGGAACAGGCGATCGCGCCGCTGCGAGATCTCGGCGACGTCATCGCTCGCATCGGCGAGCGGCGGCGGACGGTGCGCCTGACCGGGCTGCGCGGCAGCGCGCGCGCCGTGGTGGCGGCGCACCTGGTGCGGGCTCACGGCGACCGCCCGGCGCTCTTCCTCGTCCCGACGGCCAAGGCCACCGACGCCTTCGTCGACGATCTGCGCGCGGCCCTGGGCGAGCCGGAGGAGGGCGGGCGCGTGCGCGCGTTCCCGCGCCACGACACGCAGGCCTACGAGCGCTTCTCGCCCCAGCCCTTTCTCGTCGCCCAGCGCATGGACGTGCTCTACCGCTGGCTGGCCAGCGCGCGCCCCACCAACGGCGCGGTGGCCTCCCCCGATCCCGCCCCGGTCGTCGTGGCCCCGTGGACCGCGCTCGCCTCGCGCGTCCCATCGCGCGAGGCCGTGCGCGCGCGCTCGGTACACCTCGAGGTCGGTCAGACGATCGACCGCGACGCGCTGATCGAGATCCTGGTCGCGGCCGGCTACGCGCGCATGCCGCTCGTCGAGGAGCGCGGCGAGCTGGCCGTGCGCGGCGGGATCCTCGATCTCTTCCCGCCCCAGCGCAGCCATCCCGTTCGCGTCGAGCTGCTCGGCGACGAGGTGGAGTCGATCCGCGAGTTCGATGCGGCCAGCCAGCGTTCGAAGGAGAAGCTTGGCTACGTGGTCGCACCGCCGCCCCGCGAGCTGCTGCTCGATCGCTCGCTGCTGATCGACCGCTCGGACGGGATCCGCGAGCTCGCCAGCCAGCAGGGCATCCCCACCCGCGCCGTCGACGAGCTCATCGACGCGCTGCTGCGCGGCCACGTTCCGCCCGGCGCAGAGGCGTTGGCGCCGCTGCTGCAGCCGGCGCTGGAGAGCGTGCTCGACTTCCTGCCCGACGACACGCTGATCGGCGTCGATCAGCCGGAGGCGGGCCGCGACAGGCTGGTGCGCTACGCCGAAGAGGCCTTCGAGAACTTCGAGGTCGCCCGGGAGAGCGGTCGCGTCGTGGCGCCGCCGCGCGAGCTGCTGCTGACCCCCGAAGAGCTCGAACAGGGCGTCCGCGATCGGCACCCCATCCTCTTCGAGCGCCTCGACGTGGCCGATCCGGCCGCGGGCGGCGACCACTACACCCTCCGCGCCTACGGCCACGACGAGCTGCGCCGGGAGCTGCTCAAGGCGCGCACCAGCGAGCGGGCCCTGATGCCCCTGATGCGTCGCATCGAGGGCTGGCGCCGCGAGCGCTGGCGCGTCGTGCTCGCCTGCCCGTCGCTCTCGGGTGCCGAGCGGCTGCGCGCGCTGCTGGCCGAGTACGGCGTCGAGGCGCGCACGGCGAGCGATCCGCGGCCGGCCTGGCGCTGGTCGGGCACCGGGCGCGTCGAGGTGCGCATCGCACCGATCTCCGAGGGCTTCGCGCTGCCCATCGAGCGGCTGGTGGTCGTCTGCGAAGAGGAGATCTTCGGTCCCCGCGAAAAGCGCCGCACGCGCAGCCACTGGCCCGACGGCGCGGCGATCGACGGGCTGGCCCAGCTCGGTCCCGGCGATTACCTGGTCCACGCCGAGCACGGCATCGGGACCTATCGCGGGCTCGTCGAGCTGGAGCTGCGCAGTGTGGCCGGCGAGTTCCTGCGGCTCGAGTACGCCGACGGCGACCGGCTGTTCGTACCCGTCCACCGCCTCAACCTGATCCAGCGCTACTCCGGCTCCGACGGTCACGCGCCGCGCATCGACAAGCTCGGCGGGGGAAGCTGGGAGAAGGCCAAGCGGTCGGTGCGCCGATCGCTCCGGGACATGGCCGAGGAGCTGCTCGCGCTGCACGCGGCCCGCGAGATCGCGCCGGGCTTCGCCTTCTCGCCCCGCGACCGCCTGCTCGAGGAGTTCGAGGCGACCTTCCCGTTCGAGGAGACGCCCGACCAGGCGGCCGCCATCGAGGACGTCCTGGCGGACCTGCAACGCCCCAAGCCCGCCGACCGCCTGGTGTGCGGGGACGTCGGCTACGGGAAGACGGAGGTGGCCGTGCGCGCCGCCTTCCGCGTCGTGATGGACGGCAAGCAGGTCGCCGTGCTGGTGCCGACCACGGTGCTCTGTCAGCAACACCTGGAGACCTTCCGGAAGCGCTTCGAGGACCACCCCGTCGAGATCGCCTCGCTATCGCGCTTCCGCAGCGCCAAACAGGCCAAGGAGGTGATGGAGGGACTCGCCGCCGGATCCATCGACATCGCAATCGGGACGCACCGGCTGTTGCAGAAGAACGTGCGCTTCCGCGAGCTCGGGCTGGTGGTCGTGGACGAGGAGCACCGCTTCGGCGTCGCCCACAAGGAGAAGCTCAAGCAGCTCAAGAAGACCGTCGACGTGATCACCCTGACGGCCACGCCGATCCCCCGCACGTTACAGCTGGCATTCAGCGGAATCCGCGACCTGAGCGTGATCAACACGCCCCCCGCGGACCGGCTGGCGATCCGCACCCAGGTGTGCCGCTTCTCCGAGTCGCTGGTGCGCGAGGCGATCCTCCGCGAGCTGCGGCGGGGCGGTCAGGTGTTCTTCGTGCACAACCGGGTCCAGACGATCGGCGCCATGGCGGACATGCTGGCCAAGGTCGTACCGGAAGCGAAGCTGCTGGTCGCCCACGGACAGATGCGCGAGCGCGACCTGGAGGCCCGCATGCTGCGCTTCATGCACGGCGAGGTCGACGTGTTGCTGTGCACCACCATCATCGAGAGCGGCCTCGACATTCCGCGTGCCAACACCATCCTGGTGAACCGCGCCGACACGCTGGGCCTCGCCCAGCTCTACCAGCTGCGCGGTCGCGTGGGGCGCAGCGCGCAGCGGGCCTATGCCTACCTGATGATCCCGGGCCAGGACGCGCTGACGCGCGACGCGCAACGCCGGCTCGAGGCGATCCAGGACCTGAGCGAGCTGGGCAGCGGTTTCCGCCTGGCGAGCATGGACCTGGAGATCCGCGGCGCCGGCAACCTGCTGGGCGCCGAGCAGTCGGGAAATCTGGCCGCGGTCGGCTACGAGACCTACATGGAGATGCTCGAGGAGACGATCGACGAGCTGCGCGGCAACGTCCGCGAGGTGGAGATCGATCCCGAGATTCGCCTGCCGATCCCAGCGCGCCTGCCCGACACCTACGTGGCCGCGGTGAGCCAGCGCCTGGTCCTCTACAAGCGCCTGGCGAGCTGCCGCGACGACGCCGAGGTGGACCGCATCCGCGACGAGCTGCTCGACCGCTACGGTCCGCTCCCGGCGCAGGCCGAGAACCTTTTGCAGGTGATCCGCCTCAAGATCCTGTGCCGGCGCCTGGGCGTGCTGGCGATCGACGCCGCGCGGGGGGAGATCGTGCTCACGGCCAGCGAGACCAGCAAGATCGATCCGCAGCGGCTCATCAACCTGCTCACCCAGGCGAAGGGCGGCCTGCGCGTCACGCCCGACCACAAGATCTACGCCCGCGCACCCCAGGCCGAGCCGCACGAGCTGTTCGAGTCGGCCCGGCGGCTGCTCATCAATCTGGGAGCCGCGTGATCCGACCGCGTCACTCGGCGACGGGTCGCAACGCGCCGGTGGTCGGCCAACCCCGTTGCTCCGCCAGGGCTTGCAGCGCCTCGACGCGCTGCTCGTGGAGGGGGTGCGTCGCCAGGTAGCCGGTCAGCGCTTCCTCGACCGCGCCGTCCGGCGCGGGCAGGCGGCCGAAGAACTGCGTCACCCCCGCCACGTGGCCGTACTCGGCGGCGAGCAGCTCGAGAGCGAAGCGGTCGGCCGCCCGCTCCTGGTCGCGGTCGAAGCCGCGCTGGGCGAGCTGGCCCCCCAGCGCGGCGACGTCCGCGGCGGCGCCGCCCGCCCCCAGGCCGGCCATCACCAGCGCAAAGGCGAGCCCGCGTCCCAGCCCGCGAAGGTGATCGCGATGGTGGAAGTGGCCGAGCTCGTGTCCCAGGACGAAGGCGAGCTCGTTCTCGCTCTCGACCCGCTCGAGCAGCCCCGAGGTCAGCACCACGGAGCCGCCGGGCAGGGCGAAGGCGTTCGGCTGGTCCTCGCGCATGACGCCGAGTCGCAGCGCGTAGGGATTGTCGCTCCAGTGGCGGGCCAGGCGCTGCAGCACCTGCTGCGCCGCCGCCGCGCGCGTCGCCTCCTCCGCGTCGTCGGCGTCGCGCCCGACTGCCGCCGGCCACGCGCTCGCGAACAGTCGCGCCTCCAGTCCGGGCGGCAGCTTCGGCACCAGCCAGTCCACCGCCGTCGCAATGACGACGACGCACAGCGCGCCCGCGGCCGCGACGATCGCGATCAGCAGCGCCGCCTCGCGCAGGGGATGGGTGCGGGAGACGTTGACCCCGTCGCGCGGCAGCGAGGGGTCGAAGCTCACGCGGGCGGTTGACTCAGCTTGAGACCCGTGCCGAAGGCCAGCACCTCGACGCCGGCCACGCCTTCGCCGCCCCGCGCATTCGCCAGGCGCGAGGTCTCCAGGCGCACGTTGATCACGGCGTGGAAGCCGCCCTGCATCGCCTCTTGCTTGAGGCGCAGCAGCGCCTCGCGGCGCGCGCGGTCGAGCAGCAACTCGTAGCTCTTGACGGGTCCGCCCACCAGGGCGCGCAGGCCGGCGAGCACGCGTTTGAAGTAATCGACCGAGATGACCACGTTGCCCGTGACGAGGCCGCTGTCCTCCACTCGCCAGCCGGCCGGCACCTGGCGGAAGGTGACGACGGGCAGCCGCCGCCAGCGCTGCTCGCGCTGTCGGATCGTCCGGTAGTGCCTGTGTTCGATCCAGCTTCCGACGACGTACGTGCCGAGCAGGAAGGCGAGGAACGCGCCGATCGCGATCGGGTCCCCCACGGCTAGCGGACCTCGACCGCTGTCCCGTAGGCGAAGAGTTCGGCGGCGCCCTGTGTCACGGAGCTGGTCGAGAAGCGCACGTTGACCACGGCGTTCGCACCCAGGGACTCCGCCTCCTGGACCATGCGCGCCATGGCTTCGGCGCGCGCCTCCTGGAGGAGCTCGGTGTAGCCCTTCAGCTCACCTCCCACGATGTTCTTCAGGCCCGCCATGATGTCGCGTCCGATGTGCTTCGCGCGCACCGTGCTGCCGGACACGACGCCGAAGAACCGGGTGATCGTCTTGCCGGGGATCGTTTCGGTATTGCTGAGAATCACGGCTGTCTCCTTCGCGGGTCGCCCCGCCTCGCGCTGCGCACGGCGCTGCCGGGGGCCACTACTGCGCCGCGCCCAGCGCGTCCAACTGTGCGAGGATCTCGGCCGTGGTCGGCAGGTCGTCGGTGCGCCTTGAGCGGTGCAGGTAGCGGAGGGTGCCTTCGGTATCGACGATGGCGACGCCGCCGAGCTGGCGCGGGTCGCTGTGGCGCATCACGGAGCCCTTCAAGCTCGCGTGCCGGATGCGATCGAAGGCGAGCCCGGGATCGTCGAGGAAGGGCTGCGCGGTGATGTTCCACCAGCTGTCGCGCGGCAGCGAGAAGGCCGCGTACAGCTGCTTCTCCGGATCCCCGAGACAGAGGTAGTCGGTCTTCAGCATCCTACAGAAGCGGGCCGCCTCGTCGCCGCTGCCCTGGGCCACGGCGACCACCTCGGCACCGCGCTGCCGCAGCGCCTCGATGTTCTGTTGCACCTCGACCAGGCGCTCGCGGCAGATCGGTCAGCCGAAATGGCGCAGGAAGACGAGCACGGTCGGGGCCCGGCGCCAGAGCTCAGAGAGCCGGATCTCGCGCCCGCCCTCACCGGACAGGGTCAGGTCCGGAACCGGACTGCCCACTTCGAGAGCGTCCATGCCACCCCCCCTTTCCCGCCTGTACGGCGCCGCGAGCATATCTCGGACCCGCGCGGCGCGCGCATCAGCGGCGCGCCTCCGGCACCGGCCGACCCTCGAGCCAGGCCTCCAGCATGGGGTTCACCAGCTCGGGCGCCTCCTGCTGCACCCAGTGCGAGCTGTGCGGCAGAGTGCGCACGGTCAGGTCGCGGACGAAGGCATCCGTCCCGCGGATGGTCTCCAGCGTCAGCGCAACGTCCTGCTCGCCCCAGATCAGCAGCGTGGGCGTCTCGATGGGCGGGAAGCCCAGCGCCCGCTGCCGGGCCAGACCGCCGCCCCGCAAGAACGCCCGGTAGTAGTTGAGCATCGCCCGCAGGGCGCCCGGTCGCGCCGCCGCCGCGCGGGTCAGGGCCTGCACGTCTTCCCCGAACCGCTCCGGTCGCGACGCGCTGCGCAGGATCCCCTCGACCAGAACGCGTCCACCGCCCATCCCGAGCAGCTTCTCGGGAAGCCACGGCAGCTGGAAGAAGAACGCGTACCAGGAGCGGCGCAGCTGCTGCCAGCTCCGGAAGGCGGGCGCGGCCGCCTGCGGGTGGGGGCCGTTCATGATCACCAGGCGTTCGAGCTCCCGCACCCGCCGTGTGGCGAAGATCCAGGCGATGATCGCCCCCCAGTCGTGCCCCACCAGCAGCGTCGAACGGCAGCCGGAGGCGTCGATCAAGCCGGCCACGTCGTCGAGGAGCCGCTCGATGGCGTAGTCCTGCATGCGGGGCGGCCGCTCGCTCTCGCCGTAGCCGCGCAGGTCCGGCGCCCAGGCCAGGTAGCCGAGCTTCGCCAGCAGCGGGAGCTGGAAGCGCCACGAGTACCCGCACTCGGGGAAGCCGTGCAGGCACAGGGCGAGGCGCTCCCCCTCGCCGCAAGCGGCCACGTGGAAGCGCAGGCCGTTCGCGCGGACGAATTCCCGGCGAATCGATCAGGCCCGGGCGCGCCGCTGGGCGATGGCGCAGAGTCCGTCCGCCTCGAGCTCCAGTGGAACGTTGATCAGGTTGTAGTAGTTCGCCAGCGCGTTCACCCAGGTGACCTCCACGATCTCTCGCTCGTTGAAGTGCTTGCGCAGCCGCTCGAAGGTCGCGTCGTCCACCCGCTTCTCGCGCGTGACCTCTTCCGCGTAGGCCAGCGCGGCGCGCTCCCGGTCGTCGAAGAGCGGACTGGTCCGGTAGTCGGCGAGGGCCTGGAACTTCTCGAGGCCGATGTGCTGCGTGACCGCCTTGGCCCGAGCGATGTCGACGCAGAAGCCGCAGCCGTTGAGCTCCGAGGTGCGCGCGTGGATCAGCAGGGCCAGCCCCGGTTCGAGCGTGAGCTTCTGCTCCTCGGTCCGGGCCATCTGGTAGGTGAGTCGCGCAAGTGCGGGGACGCGGGCGTAGACCACCTTGAGCGGACTCGCGACCGTGCCGAGCTGCCGGCGACTCATCCAGTAGGCGAATCGCATCAGCGGTCCCGGGGGCTTCTCGATCGGCTGGAGCCTCAACTCGCAGTCTCCCTGTGGCGGGCGCTGTGGATCGCGGCCACCACGAGCAGGACGGCCGGGAGGTAGACGCCGGGCAGGTCGAGCAGCCAGTGCTGCGACTCGACCAGTCCGCGCAGGGTGTCGTGGACGTGAAGTACGGCGTGGGCGACGAAGAACAGCCCGGCCACGGCGACCAGCGGAAAGCGCAGATCCACGCGGCGCGCCGCCCAGATCAGCGCCGCGCCCACGGTGACGAAGGCGCAGCCGATGTCGCGTACGAAGTGCACGTTGAGGGGGCCGTAGTCCGGGACGCCCGCCGGCAGCTCGGCGTACCAGTGGCCCGGGCTCAGCAGCATCCAGACACCGTTGGCCAGGCTGCCCAGACCGATCAGTGCCAGCAGCCACTTCCACGGGTCGCGCCGGACGAGGTCGCTCATTTCGAGACAAGACTCTACCGATTCTGTATACGAAGATCCGCAGGGCCGCGCATGAGCGACGCAGACTCCGACCGCAACCTGCTCTCGACCGCAGCGATCCCCGCGCGCGAACGGCTGATCGTGGCGCTCGACGTACCCAGCCGCGAGGAGGCGCTGGGCTGGGTCGACCGTCTGGGAGAGAACGTTCACTTCTACAAGCTCGGCCTCGAACTCTTCATGGCCGGGCATTACTTCGAGCTGGTCGAGGCGCTGGCCGCGCGCGGCAAGAAGGTCTTCATCGACCTCAAATTCTTCGACGTTCCCGAGACCGTGTCCGCCGCCGTCGCCCGGCTCTCGGAGCGCGGCGCGTACTTCGCCACGGTCCACGGCAACGACGCCATGGTCGAGGCCGCCTGCCGGGCGAAGCGCGAGCTGCGCATCCTGGCGGTGACCGTGCTGACCAGCCTCGACCGGGGAGACCTGCGCGATCTCGGCTTCTCCGTCTCGGTGGAGAAGCTGGTGCTGTCGCGGGCCCGGCGCGCGCTGGCCCACGGCTGCGACGGGATCGTCTCGTCCGGCCTGGAGGCGCGGGCGCTGCGCGAGACCCTCGGCGACGGCTTCCTGGTGGTCTCGCCGGGCATCCGGCCGGTGGAGAACCGACTCGTCGACGACCAGAAGCGGGTGGTCAGTGTGCGCGACGCGTTCCTGGCCGGCGCCGACTACATCGTCGTGGGCCGGCCGATCCGCAACGCCCCGGATCCCCCCGCCGAGGCGGCGGCCATCCAGCGCACCATCGCGGAGATCTTCTCCTAGCCGGCCGCGTAGCTCGCGAACAGCACGACCGCGAACAGAAAGAGCCAGGCGTAGAAGGCGCTGCGAGCGGCGAGCCAGCCGCGCGCGGCCAGCGCGCCATCGAGGCGCGCCGCGCCGGCGGCGAAGAAGACCGCCAGGGGCCCCGCCAGCAGCAAACCGTAGAAGGCCTTCGCCTGGGCGAAGAACGGCAGGCGCACCGTCATGTAGAGGATGGCGAAGCCCACCGCGTAGGACGTCGCGGTGAGGAACGAGAACGCGGCGCGGCGGCGCGCATCCGCATCGCCCAGCCCGATCGCCACGCAGCGCAGCGCTCCGAACAACAGCAACGCCGTGGCCGGCAGGGCGAGCAGGTAGCCGATCGACATGAAGTCGTAGTTCCAGAAGCCGTGACGGTCGGCGGGAAGCGCCCGGCCCGCGATGCCCCCGTCTCCCCACAGCGTCGAGTAGATGCCGTCCCAGAACGAGTGGAAGCCGGCCAGGTAGGGATGCCGCAGCGCTTCGCCGAAGCCCGTGTAGTAGGCGGAGGTGTGGAAGCCCGGCTGCTGCCACCAGGTGAGTCCGGCCCCCGGCAGGTTCCAGTTGCCGACCACGGGCTGCCCGAAGTGGATCCAGTTGCGGGCGTAGAACCAGCCGGCGACGGCGAGAAAGACCAGCGCGAAGGTCGCGACCGCGCTGGCACAGCGTCGCGCGGGCGCGCCCTCGACGATCCACAGCTTGGCCACGAGGAAGAAGAGCGCGAGCGGAACCAGCAGCAGCGCGGTGAACTTGGTGAGGGCCGCGAGCCCGAGCAGGGCGGCGAGGGCCGCGGTCTTCGCCAGTGACGCGCGCGCGGCCAGCAGCAGATCGACGGCGCACAGCAGAGCCAGACCCGCCAGGAAGGCGTGCGGCGTCTCGTTCGAGAAGTAGGCGGAGCTGTACAGGTTCATGGGCAGGACCGCGGCGAACAGGACGGCGAGCGCCCGAGCCCGGACGTCGCCCGGGAACAGCCGGCCGGCCAGCGCGAAGCCGATCCAGACGTTGCCGAGGCCGCACAGGAACGGAATCAGCTTGAGCGCCCAGGGCGCGGCGGAGCCCGGTTCGGCGCCGGTCAGCTGCACGGCGGCCAACGACGCGGCGTAGAAAAGGGGCGGTTGGTACATGGACCAGCCGTCGGTGGCGAGGGGCAGCGCACCCCGGCTGCTCAGGAACTCCAGGTACGCCCGGTGGTGGCTCACGTCGAAGCCCAGCTCCAGCGGGATCTCGAGAAACACGGCGGCGAAGAGTGCCGCCCACGCGAGCGCGGCGGTCGCGAGCAACAGCGAGGGCAGGCTCGCCAGGCGGGCGTCGTCCAGGAAGCGACGCCCCGCCAGAAAGCCCAGCACGCCGAGGACGAGCAGCCCCAGCACCGCGTCGCGCCGCACCACCAGGCTCCGCAGCGGGGTGTCGACGGCGAAGGTGGCGGGGTTCACGCGGGTGTCGTCCGCCGCGATGGCCGCGCCCAGCGGGCGGCCGTCGATCGCGACCGTCCACGACGCGTCGCTGGTCAGCGGCTGGCCGAGGCCTTCCACGCGCAGCGAGAGCAACGCGGGACCGGAGAGGTGCGTCACGTCCACGCGCAGCTCGTTCTCCCCGGGCCGGAGCAGGCTGGTCAGCGCGAAGCGCGATGCCTCCCGCCAGCGCGAGCCGTCGCTGCGCCCAGCGGGCACGGCCTCGCCGTTGAGCCACAGGGCGAAGCGGCGCAGCGCGCGCAGCTCCAGCTGAACGGGCGTGTCGGCAGCCGGCGCACCGAAGCGCCGGCTGAAGCTGACCACGGGCGCGCGCTCCCGGCCCCACTGCTGAAGGGCAGCCGAGGGCGGGAGGGGGGCCGCGATCCAGGGCGCTGTGGCGCTGGCGGTGAGAAAGGGGACGTCGGCAGAGAGCGCGCAACGCTGCAACAGAAAGCCCGTGGAGAACACCAGGAGCGCGATCGCTCCCGCGCGCTGCACGCGCCCCCAGGGCGGCCGAACCATCTCGGCGGCCGAGGGTAGCCGAGACCCGGACTCCGCTCGCCTGCGCTCGGCTTCGCGCGGTTGCGGCGCCCGGCTACCATTGGCGGTTCGGGGGGCTCCGTGAAGCGGATCGCCAGCACCTGGATCATCGCCGCCCTCGTGGCCGCCGCCCCGGCGGCCGGCGACGAGCTGCTCGTGGACGGGATCGCCGCCCAGGTGGGCAGCGAGATCGTGCTCGCCTCCGAGGTGATGGAGATGGTGGGGCCGGTGGAGGCCAAGATGCGCCAGGCCGGGGCGCCGCAATCGGAGATCGCGAAGATCCGCGCGGACGGCCTCGAGCGGCTGATCGAGCAGATCCTGATCGCCCAGTTCGTCGCCGACTCCGAGCTCTACGCCAGCGATGACGAAATCGATCAGACCATCTCGGCGATCGCCCGGCAGAACGATCTCACGGTGGACCAGATCAAGGACAGCCTCTCCGCACACGGCATGACGTACGCCGAGTACCGGGACCAGATCAAGCGGGATCTGGAGCGCCGCAAGGTCGTGCAGACCGTCGTCGGGGCGCGCGTGCGGGTCGAGGAAAACGAGGTGGAGGCCCTCTACGCGGAGCGCTACGCCGAGCAGCCCAAGGAGGGTGTGGAGTTCCATATGCGCCAGCTGCTGGTCACCTACGGCAAAGAGGTCGGTCGCAGCCGGGAGACGGCCTGCGGCCAGGCGCGCGAGGCCCGCGAGAAGATCGAGGCCGGCGAGCCCTTCCAGAAGCAGGCGGAGCTGCTCTCGGCGGTCGCACCCCGGCGGGGCGGCGACATCGGCTGGCTCCACGAAGACACCCTGGCCAGCTGGATGGCCGAGATCGCGCGAAGCCTCGAGCCGGGCGAGGTGAGCGAGGTCGTGGAGCTCCCCGCCGGCTGCACGGTCCTCCAGCTCGTCGAACGCCGCGAGTACACACCGGTCACCTTCGAGATGGCCAAGCAGAAGCTCGAGGCGGAGCTCTTCGACAGCCACTTGAACGACGAGTACATCGCCTGGCTCGAGAAGCTGCGCGAGCGCACCTACATCGAACGCAAGGGGCACTTCGCCGAGGCCGCGCGCTTCGGTGAATCGCCGTTCGCCGTGAGGCCGCAGCCGGAGGACACCTCCACCCCGTGACCGAGCCCGCGGACTCGCCGCTCACCCACATCCTGATCCGCGGCGCGCGCGAGCACAACCTGCAGGACATCGACCTTAGCCTGCCGCGCGACCGGCTCGTGGTCGTCACCGGACTGTCCGGATCCGGCAAGTCATCCCTCGCCTTCGACACGATCTACGCCGAGGGCCAGCGCCGCTACGTCGAGTCCCTGTCCGCCTACGCCCGCCAGTTCCTCGAGCAGATGAGCAAGCCCGACGTCGATTCGATCGAAGGGCTCTCTCCCGCCATCGCCATCGAGCAGCGAACCGTGGGCCGGAACCCGCGCTCTACGGTGGGAACGATCACGGAGATCTACGACTACCTGAGGCTGCTGTTCGCCCGCGTGGGCGAGCTGCACTGCCACCGCTGCGGCAAGCCCATCACCAGCCAGACGGTCCAGCAGATGGTGGACCGCGTGCTCGAGCTCGGGGCGGGCGCGCGGGTCCAGATTCTCGCCCCCGTGATCCGCGACCGGAAGGGCGAGTACCGCAAGGAGATCGACGAGCTGCGCAACCAGGGCTTCGTGCGCGCCCGGATCGACGGAACCCTGCGCGACCTCTCCGAGGAGATCTCCCTGGCCCGAAAGTCGAAGCACAGCATCGATGTGGTCGTCGACCGGCTCGCGGTCAAGGAGGCGGCTCGCGCCCGGATCGCCGACTCCATCGAGACGGCGCTGCGCCTCGCCGGTGGCCTGGTCACCGTGGTCGCGGGCTCCGACGAATGGCCGCTCTCCGAGAAGAGCGCCTGTATCGACTGCGGCATCTCCTACCCGGAGCTCTCCCCGCGCATGTTCTCGTTCAACAGCCCGCACGGTGCCTGCCCCCGCTGCACGGGCCTCGGCGCGAGCGAAGAGTTCGACCCCGCACAGATCGTGCCCGACGGCGGGCGCTCGTTGGCGGGCGGCGCCGTCGCACCCTGGAGCGGGAGGCGCGCTCCGCGCTACTACGCCCAGCTGCTGCGCGCCCTGGCGGCGCACTACCGGATCGACCTGGAGACCCCGTGGCGGGACCTGCCCCGGCGCGCCCGGCAGGGCGTGCTGTTCGGCACCGGCCGCGACGAGATCGCCTTCGACTTGAAGCGCGGAGATCGGGTCGAGTCGTTCCGCAGGCGCTGGAGCGGCGTCGTCGCCGAGCTCGAACGCCGCTACCAGGCCGGGAACGCGGCCGACCGCCAGGAGCTCTCGAGCTATCGCTCCCCCCGGGCCTGCCCGGACTGCCAGGGCTCCCGGCTGCGGCCCGAAGCGCGCGGCGTGACCATCGGCGGGGCGTCGATCGCGGACCTGGCGAAGCTCTCGATCGCGCAGGCGTCGGGCTTCATCGAGCGGCTCGAGCTGACGCCGGGCCAGCGCACCATCGCGGACCGGATCCTGCGCGAGATCCGCGAGCGACTCGGCTTTCTCGAAGACGTGGGTCTGTCGTACCTCACCATCGATCGGGCCAGCGCGACGCTGTCGAGCGGCGAGGGACAACGTATCCGCCTGGCCACCCAGGCGAGCTCCAGTCTGATGGGCGTGCTCTACATCCTGGACGAGCCGTCCATCGGCCTGCACCCGCGCGACAACGCGCGCCTGCTGCGCAGCCTGAAACGCCTGCGGGATCTGGGAAACACGGTACTCGTGGTCGAGCACGACGAGGCCACGATCCGCGCCGCCGACTTCGTGATCGACATGGGCCCCGGGGCGGGCATCCACGGCGGCCGCGTGGTCGCCCAGGGGAGCCCACAGCAGATCATCGAGAACCCGGACTCGCTGACCGGCGCCTACCTGGCCGGGCGCCGCAGCATCCCCGTGCCGGACCGACGGCGCCCCCCCGGCAACCGCGCCCTGGTGCTGACCGGCTGCCGCGAGCACAACCTCAAGAACCTGACGCTGCGCATACCGCTGGGGATCCTCAGCGTCGTCACGGGCGTGTCGGGGTCGGGCAAGTCGACGCTGGTGACCGACACCCTGTACCGCGCCCTGGCCGCCCGGCTGTACGGGGCGGTGGAGCCGCCGGGGCAATTCGACCGCCTGGCGGGCCTCGAGCTGATCGACAAGGTGGTCGACGTCGACCAGTCGCCGATCGGGCGCACGCCGCGCAGCAACCCGGCCACCTACACCGGGCTGTTCGACGGAATCCGACAGCTGTTCAGCCAGGTCCCGGAGGCCCGTGTGCGCGGCTACTCCAAGGGCCGCTTCTCCTTCAACGTCAAGGGCGGGCGCTGCGAGGCCTGCCAGGGCGATGGCATCCTGCGCATCGAGATGCACTTCCTCCCCGACCTGTTCGTGACCTGCGAGGTGTGCGGGGGGCGGCGCTACAACCGCGAGACCCTGGAGGTCACCTACAAGACCCGCACCATCGCAGACGTGCTCGACATGACCGTCGAGGAGGCCCTCGAGTTCATGGAGAACGTGCCGTCGGTGCGCCGGCCGCTCCAGACCCTCCACGACGTGGGTCTCGACTACGTTCACCTGGGCCAGCCGGCGACGACGCTCTCCGGCGGCGAAGCCCAGCGCATCAAGCTGGCCAAGGAGCTCTCGCGCCGCAGCACCGGAAGTACGCTCTACCTGCTCGACGAGCCCACCACCGGTCTGCACTTCGCGGATGTGGAGAAGCTGCTGGACGTGCTCAACCGCCTGGTCGACCTGGGCAACACGGTCGTCATCATCGAGCACCACCCCGACGTGATCAAGACCGCCGACCACGTGATCGACCTGGGGCCGGAGGGCGGCGAGAAGGGCGGGGAGATCGTGGTGGAGGGCGTCCCCGAAGCCGTCGCGCAGAACCCGATGAGCCACACCGGCCGCGCGCTCGCCCCGCTGCTGTTCGGCTGAGATGCGTGCTACGCCTCCCGGTCGACGATGCTCTCGTACCAGTCGAAGCCTGCCCGCTTCACCCAGCCGGGCATGTTGGAGCCCTTCTTCATGCGCTCGACCATCTTGGGCGTGAGCTGCCGGTTCTTGGCCAGGGCACCGAACACCGCCGCCGCGTTCGAGTGGTCGAAGAAATCGCGCTGCCAGCACCAGCGGTAGTCGCCGGCGTAGCGGAACCAGGAGCCCCCGGTGCCCGCAATCTCATAGACGTTGCCATCGGGGTCCTCGAGGGGAGCGACCTGACGCCAGATTCCGATCACCTCTCCCTTCTGGTCGTCGATCAGGGTGCGCACGTAGGGGTAGGTCCACTGCTCGAGCCCCTCCATCTCCGTGCCGAACACCCAGTCGTGGATCTGCTGGCGGCCCTTCGCCACGAACTCCCAACCCGGGCCGTTGTTCCAGGTGTAGAGCGCGTCCTCGGCATAGAAGCGCGACAGCTTCGACCAGTCGCCCGTCCGGCCCGCCTCGTCGTTCGCGGCGACGAAGCGGCGGATCATCTCCTCGAGTTCGCTGCGAGCGAATGCCGGCATGCTGCTCCTCTCGCGCGGCGGAGTCGTCAGTCCTCGATCAGCGCAATCGCGCGGGTCGGACAGTGCCGCTGCGCCGACTCGACGGCCGGGCGCTGCTCCGGGCCCGGTCGCTCCTGCAGGACGCGGACTTTGAACTCCGTTTCGTCGACGGCGAAGACGTCGGGCGCCTCGTTGGCACAGACGCCGTGGCCCTGGCACAGGTCCAGATCGACCCGGACGCAGTAGGGCCGGAGCGCGGCCTCCTCGCGGGCCGGCCCCGCAGCGCTCCGCGTCCGCGCGCCGGCCGCGCGCTCCCGGTAGCGCAGGCGACAGGGCTGGCGGACCGCAACCACCAGCTTGGAGTAATCGTTGCCGTAGCTCTCGCGCGGCTGGGCCAGCTCGAAGTCGTAGCGGCGCAGCAGGATCGAGAAGATCGCCTTGAGCTGCATCATGGCGAACGCGGCGCCTACGCAACGGTGGCGGCCGGCGCCGAAGGGAATCCAGGCGAAGGACTGCTTGTCTTCCTCCCGACCCTTCGCGTAACGGGTCGGGTCGTAGCGCTCGGGCTCCGGGAAGTGCTGCGGCATGCGGTTGGAGACCGCCGGCGAGGTCGCCACGGTGTGGCCGGCCGGGACCGTCCAGTGCTTGTAGCGGAAGTCGCTCACCACCTTGCGCATCAGGATGATCAGCGGCGGGTGCAGGCGCAGCGTCTCCTTGAGACAGCTCTCGAGCAGCGGGATCTCGCGCAGCGCCTGGTAGCTGACCTCGCTTCCGTCCGCGTAGATCTCCTCGAGCTCGCGCTGGATGCGTGCCAGCCAATCCGGATGAAGCAGCAGGTCCAGCAGGGCCCAGGACGCCACCACCGAGCTGGTGTGGTGGCCCGCGAACATCAACGAGATGAACATCCCGGTGATCTGCTCGTCGGTGTAGCGGCGCCCTCCGCCGTCGTCGCGAAGCCCGTGGAGGACCTGGAAGAGATCGCGGTACTCCTTCCCCTCGCGCTCGCGACGCGCGAAGATCGCCCGCAACATCGCGACGAGCTTCTTGCGGGCGCGGTCGCGGCGCCAGAAGGCCGGCAGCGGGAGATACGGGTTCACGTACGCGAAGGCATCCGTGCCCCGTTCCAGGTCCTTGAACAGGGGCACGTACTCGGGACCCAGCTCTTCGCGGAACTCCTTTCCAACTAGAGCCGCGCTCGACGTGTAGATCGTGAGCTCGGAGAAGAAGTCGAGGACGTCGAACTCTCCGCCGGCTCTCCAGCCCGAGGTCATCCGCTCCACCTCGGCGGCGATCGTCTCGGCGTGACCGCGCATGAACTGGTCGCGCAGGGACTGGTTGCGCATGGCCTGCTTGCGCTGCTCGGGCGTCGCGTCGAACACCACGCCGGGGCCGAATACCGGCTTCATGAAGGGGTAGGCCGCGGCCTGGTCCAGCTGCTCGTCCGGCGCGCGGAAGAAGGCCTCCTGGGCCTCCGCGCCGTAGAGCAGGACCACGCGATTGCCGGCCAGGTCGAACTCCCCGATCTCGCCGCACTCGTCGTGAACGCGTGTCATGAAGCGCAAGGGATCGCGCCTCAACTCGAGCAGGTGCCCGAGGATGGGTAGCGCCCCGGAGGCGACCGGGGG